>NZ_JBVHEP010000043.1:0-47769 GCF_055562795.1 Streptomyces sp. NPDC016851 | reverse complement strand
ACCCGCCCCACTATCTTGTGGTGCGTTTTTTTGTCTCGTTTCTCCATTTGCCGCTGGGGGGCGCGCCGGCGCGGGCGCCGGCCCGCACGCCCGTTGTTCACCAGCGGGGCAGCCGCAGCTCGTACTCCGGCTGGATCCGCCGCATGTAACCGGTGTCGTCCCGGCCGCGCATCCCGGAGTCGACGTACCGCCGGTGCAGCTGCTCCAGCTTGTCGTGGTCGAGCTCGACGCCCAGCCCCGGCCCGGTCGGCACCCGGACCTCTCCGTCGCGCAGCTCCAGCACGCCCGGCACGATCACGTCGTCCGCCGAGTTCCACGGGTAGTGCGTGTCGCAGGAGTGGTCGAGGTTGGGGATGGCCGCGGCGACATGGGTCATCGCGGCGAGGCTGATGCCCAGGTGCGAGTTGGAGTGCATCGACAGGGCGAGCCCGAACGCCTCGCACACGGCGGCCAGTTCCCGGGTCCGGCGCAGCCCGCCCCAGTAGTGGTGGTCGGTGAGCAGGACCTGGATGGCGTTCTGCTCGACGGCCGGCTTCAGGTGCTCCCAGGCGATCACGCACATGTTGGTCGCGAGCGGCATGGGGGAGTCCTTCGCCACCTCGGCCATGCCCTCGATGCCCTTGGTCGGGTCCTCCAAGTACTCCAGTACACCGTCGAGTTCACGGGCTACATACTTGGATGTCCCCACCGTCCACGCCACGTTCGGGTCCAGTCGCAGCGGCTGCCCGGGGAAGGCATCGGCCAGCGCCCGGATCGCGGCGATCTCCTCGTCGGGCGGGAACACACCGCCCTTGAGCTTGAACGACCTGAAGCCGTACCGCTCCTGCATCAGCCGGGCCTGCTCCACGATCCCGGCCGGGTCGAGGGCCTCGCCCCAGTCGTCGGCGATGGCCGCACGGCCGTCGAGCGCGGGGTGCTCGGCCCACTTGTAGAACAGGTACGCGGCGAACGGCACCGAGTCGCGCACCCTGCCGCCCAGCAGATCGCTGACCGGACGGCCGAGCAGCTTGCCCTGCGCGTCGAGACAGGCCACCTCCACCGCCGAGGTGGTCCAGCCGCGTTCGTGGGAGCTGGGCACGGTCGGCAGCAGGGCCGAGTCGATAGCGGCGGCGACGGCGGTCGTGTCGAAGACGTCCATGCCGGCCACCACCTTGGCCGCGGACTGCAGCCGCTCCAGCCGGGCGGTGCCGCCCGGGGATTCGCCGAGCCCCACCGTGCCGTCCTCCAGCACGAGTTGGAGGATGATTCGCAGGGCGAGCGGCTCGTGCACGCCGTTGGAGTTGAGCAGCGGCGGGTCCCCGAAGGCGATCGGGGTGACGATGAGCTCCCGGATGCGTGTCTGGCTCATGCGCCGACCACCTCCAGACCGCGGTCGATGAGTTTGGACAGCCGGGCGATGTGCTCCGGCGCCGGATCCAGCAGCGGAGCCCGTACGCCGCCGACGTCCAGGCCGCGCAGCGTCACCCCGGCCTTGACGAGCGACACGGCATACCCGGGGACCTCGTCGCGCAGGGCGACCAGCGGGCCGTAGAACTCGTCTAGGAGCCGCGAGACCAGCGCCTCGTCGCCCTCGGCGAGGGCTCGGTGGAAGGCCAGGGCGATCTCCGGGGCGAAGGCGAACACCGCCGAGGAGTACAGCTCGACGCCGATGCCCCGGTAGGCGGGCGCCGTCATCTCGGCGGTGGGCAGGCCGTTGAAGAACTGGAAGTCCTCCGTGCCCGGCACGGCACGCACCGCGCGGACGACGCGGTGCATCCGCTCGATGTCCCCGATGCCGTCCTTGAGTCCGACGACGCCGGGCAGGGCGGCGATCTCGGCGGCCGTGTCCTCGGTGAGCCGGGCGGTGCCGCGCTGGTAGAAGACGACGGGCAGCGCGGTGGCGGCGGTGACTTCCCGGACGTAGCGCACCAGGCCCTGCTGCGGGGCGCCGACCAGGTAGGGCGGCAGCAGCAGGATGCCGTCGGCGCCGGCGCGCTCGACGCGGGCGGCCTGGTCCCGGGCGACCGGCACGGGACCGCCGGCGGCGGCGAAGACGGGGACGCGCCCGGCCGTGGTCCGCACCGCGACCCGGGTGGCCCGCTCGATCTCCTCGGCCGACAGGGCGTGGAACTCGCCGGTGCCGCAGGCGACGAAGACACCTCCCGCGCCCGCGGCGACACCCGACTCGATGTGCTGGGCCAGCCGTTCCTCGTCCAGTGAACCGTCCGCCGCGAACGGCGTGACCGGGAAGAACAGCACTCCGTGGAACTTCATGTCTCCCTCATATGTGGGGGGTGGGTGGTCAGCCCTTGGTGGCACCGGCGGCGATGCCGGTGACCAGCGAGCGCTGGAGGAGCAGATAGACGATCAGGCTGGGGATCAGGGCGATCACCGCACCGGCCAGCACCACGCCCGAGCCGACCTCGGGGTCGGTGCGCAGGATGGACAAGGCGACGGTGACCGTGTAGTCGGTGGGGTCCTTGGCGGCGATCAGGGGCAGCAGGTACTGGTCCCAGATCATGATGAAGCCGAGCACCCCGGCCACGCCGAGCGCGGGCTTGCACAGCGGCAGGATGACCTGCCACAGCATGCGCAGCTCACCGACGCCGTCGATGCGGGCGGCCTCCTCGATCTCGGCGGGGATGTCCTTCATGAACTCGGTGAGCACCATCACCGAGAAGCCCCAGGCGCCGAGCGGCAGGATGACGCCCCAGACGGTGCCCTTCAGATCGAGTCCGACCACGGGCACATGGCCGAGGACCAGGGACAGCGGGATGGCGATGACCTCCTCGGGGAGCATCATCGTCAGCATGAACAGGGTCAGGATCAGCGCCTGCCCTCGGAACTTGTGCCGGGCCAGGGCGTACGCGGCGAGCGTGCAGACGACGAGCTGGAGCAGCAGTCCGCCGCCCGCGATGACCAGGGAGTTGCCGAAGTAGTCCCAGATGCCGCGCTCGCCCGCCACCTCGAAGTTCAGCAGGCTCGGGTGGTGGGGGAGGAACGACAGGGTCGAACCACTGGCCTTCTCGCTGAACGAACCGGAGAAGACCGTCACGAACGGCGCCGCGAAGACGCCCAGGGCGAGTACGCAGAGCAGGACGCGCAGCGCCCAGGCGAGGCCCGGCCGGTCGCTCCAGCCGAGGGCGGTGTCGAAACGGGCGGGGGTGGTGCGCTGCTTCCCGGCGGACTTCCCCGCTGGAGAGGCGGTCACCGGGGTCCGGACGGGGTCGATGGCGGGCGCGCTCATCTCACGTCTCCCCTCTTGCGGAAGTAGTTGACCGTGACGGTGAGCAGCAGCGTCACGCAGAGCAGGAGCACGGAGGCGGCCGAGGCGCCGCCGATGTCGTTGCGGGAGAAGCCGAGGGTGTAGGCGCGGGTCATCCAGACGTCGGTCGACCCGGCCGGACCGCCGCCGGTGAGGACGTACACCTCGGTGAAGACGCGCAGTCCGCGGATGGCGGCGAGGGTGAGGACGATGCCGAGGGCCGGGCGGATCGCGGGCAGGGTGATGTGCCGCAGCCGCTGCCACAGCGACACCCCGTCCATCGCGGCGGCCTCGTACAGCGAGCGGTCCACGCCCGCCAGCCCGGCGAGGATGATCACCATGTTGTACGGGGCGAGCATCCAGATGCCCATGGCCATCGTCGCCCACAGCGCCGTGTCGGGGTTGTCGAGGTAGGGCACGGGCCCCAGACCGAAGAGCCCGAGACCGCTGTTGATGAGGCCGTCGGAGGTCGGGTAGTACATCAGCCGCCACATCTCGCCGACCACCGCGGTGGCGGTGACGACGGGCAGGAAGACGGCGGTCCGGATGATCCGCAGCGAGCGCGCCTGGCCTTCGAGCAGCAGGGCCAACAGGACGCCGGCGACGATGCCGCCGAGGGACATGCCGATGCCCAGGACCAGTGTGTGGCCGATCGCGTCCTGGAAACGGTGGTCGGTCAGGACCCGTGTGTAGTTGTCGAGGCCGACCCACTGGTCACCGAGGAAGGGCCGCACGTCGAAGAAGCTGAGCCAGACGCCCTTGCCCATGGGGAGGAACTTGAAGACCAGCGCGAGCAGCAGACCCGGCGCGAGGAACAGCCAGGGCAGTACGGCCTTCTTGCCGAGTGCGGTTTTCTTGCTGAGGAGCCGGGCTCTGCGCGGCCCGGGTGTCGTCACGGTCGCGGTCATTTCAACAGGTCCTGGTCCTTGAGGTCACCGGCGAGGGTGTCGTTGAGTTCCTTGAGACCGGCCTCGACGTCGCTGCCGCAGTACGTGAAGATCGCGTTGAGCGCGTCGGCGGTGTCCTGCTTGACCGGTGCGAAGTCGGGCGCGTTGGGGAACTGCACGGAGGCCGTCTCGTAGGCCTTCTGCACCACGCTCCAGCGCGGATCGTCGCGCACCTCGGCCGCGTCCAGCGTGGAGTTGACGGGGATGCGCACGACGGGCTGGTGGTCGCCGGTCATGGCGAGCGTCTGGCCCTCGGGGGAGATCAGGAAGGCCGCGAGTGTCTGCTCCAGCCTGGCCTTCCCGGTCTTCGCGCCGAAGTAGACGTTCTCGCCGTCGGCGAGCACGTCGTTGTTGCCGGCCGGGCCCGACGGAGCGGGCAGGACCTCGTACTTGTCCTTGCCGAGCGCCTTGTCGAACGTGGAGATGTTGTACGGGCCGGTGAGGTACATCCCGGCGTTGCCGTCCTGGAAGTTGGTGGTGTTCGCGGTGACGGAGGTGAGGGCGCTGGGCTGGATGACACCGTTGTCACCGCAGAAGAGGTTGTCCTTCATCCAGGTGACGGTGCGCAGGGCGGCCGCCGAGTCCATGGCGGGCCGGTAGCCGGTGCCGTCCTTCTCGATGATCCGCACGCCGCCCTGCCACAGCCAGCTGGCGCCCCACCAGGCGACATAGCCGTTCTGTGCGCTGCCGGGCACGACCATGCCGTACGTGTCCTTCTTGCCGTCCCCGTCGGGGTCGCGGGTGGCGAAGGCCTTGGCGAGGGCGAGCGTGTCCTGCCAGGTCTTCGGCTGCGGCAGGCCGAGCTTCTCGCGCCAGTCCTTGCGGACGAACAGCGTCATGGCCTGACGGGAGTACGGGATGCCGTAGTGCTTGCCGTCGCGGCCCACGGTGGACGACCAGGACTGGGCGGTGAGCTCGTCGTGTCCGGCGATCGAGGCCGGGGTGATGGGCTTGAGCAGGCCCTGCGCCTGGTAACTGCCCATCAGGGCCGTGTCGTTGATCATGACGTCCGGCAGGTCCTTGGTGGACGCCCGGCTCTGCAACTGCTGGTCGAAGTTCATGACCGGCTGGTAGTCGATCTTGATGCCGGTCTTCCTGGTGAAGGCGGCGAACACCCTCTTGTAGGTCTGGGCGGAGTCCGGATCGCTCCGGGTCCACACCTCCAGTGTGTTCGGATCGCCGGCCCGGGCGCTGCCGGAACCGGAGCCGCAGGCGGCCGTTCCGAACAGGAGACCCGAGACGGCGAGCGCGGCAGCCAGGCGTCGGCGATCCCGCATAGATGGCTCCGTTGTCAGTTCATATCCGTGAACCAACTTCACGAATCTAAATGATCGGCCAAGCTAGGATCGTTTCACCACCATGTCAATACATGGCTGAAATATTTCACCGAGGTCACACGAGCCCCCACGAGGCCTCATGAGGCCGTGCGCGGACCCGGAGAACGACAGCGGCCCCAACCGGATGGACCGGTTGGGGCCGTGTGAGAGAAGGTTCGAGGTCAGCCGCGCTGCTCGGCGCGCTCGGCGTTCTTCTTCTTGAGGCGGGCCGCCTCCTTGCGGACCTCCGCCTGGGTGGCGCGCTCCCGCTTCAGCCACTCGGGGCTCTGCTGCTTCAGCGTCTCGATCTGTTCGGTGGTGAGGGCCTCGGTGACACCGCCGCGGGCGAGACCCGCGATGGAGACGCCGAGCTTCGCCGCGACCACCGGGCGGGGGTGCGGGCCGTTGCTCCGCAGGTCCTGAAGCCACTGCGGCGGGTTCGCCTGCAGCTCGTTCAGCTCGGCGCGCGAGACGGCACCCTCCCGGAACTCGGCGGGTGTGGCCTCGAGGTACACACCCAGCTTCTTCGCCGCGGTCGCGGGCTTCATGGTCTGGGTGCTCTGGTGCGACGTCATGCCGTCCAGCGTATCGAGCGCGTGCACGACCGCCGACCACGGCCGGTGACTACGCCCGCTGACTTCGGCCCCTCGCCCCGGCCGTCGACTCCGCCCGCTGGCTCCGCCCGCTCGCCCCGGCCGCTGGCTCCGCCCGCTCGCTCCGGCCGCTGGCTCTGCCCGCTGGCTCTGCCCGCTCGCTCCGGCCGCTGGCTCTGCCCGCTGGCTCTGCCCGCTCGCTCCGGGCGCTGGCTCTGCCCGCTGGCTCCGCCCGCTCGTCCCGGCCGCTGGCTCCGCCCGCTCGTCCCAGCTGTCGACCCCAGCCGCTGGCCCCACCCGCTCGCCCCGACTGTCGCCCCCGGCCGCTCGCCACAGCCGCTGACCCCGGCCGCTCGCCACAGCCGCTGACCCCGGCCGCTCGCCACAGCCGCTGACCACGGCTGCTCGCCCCGGCCGGTAACCTGGCCGGGTGACAGGCTCGGATGAATCCCCCTCGTTCCGGCTCGTGTACGTCCCCGGGGTGATGCCCGACAAGTGGGTGCGCATCTGGAACGAGCGGCAGCCCGATGTCCCGCTGGCCCTGACGCAGGTGCCCGCCGGGGCGGCGGCCGGGCAGCTGCTGGGCGGGGACGCCGACGCGGGCCTCGTACGCCTTCCCGTCGACCGGACGGTCTTCAGCGCGATCCCCCTCTACACCGAGCAGACGGTCGTCGTCGTGCCCCAGGACCACCTGGTCACGGCGGTCGACGAGGTGTCCCCGGAGGATCTGTCCGACGACATCGTGCTGCACCCCCTCGACGACGTCCTCGACTGGGAGAACCTCCCCGGACGGCCCGCCTTGGAACGCCCCGCCACCACGGCCGACGCCGTCGAACTGGTCGCTGCGGGGATCGGCGTGCTCGTCGTCCCCCTGTCGCTCGCCCGCCTCCACCACCGCAAGGACCTCACCCACCGTCCCCTCAAGGACGCCCCCGAGTCGAGCGTGGCCCTGGCCTGGCCCGAGGACGCGACGACGGACCTGGTGGAGGACTTCATCGGCATCGTCCGCGGCCGCACGGCCAACAGCACCCGGGGCCGCCGGCAGCCTCAGGCGCAGGAGAAGCCCCAGCGCGACGACCGCCGCAAGCAGCCGGCCAGGCCGGCGGGCGCGAACCGACGCGGCTCCTCCGGCGGCACCCCCAAGGGCGGCAAGGGCGGCAAGAACAGCAGGAGCGGCAAGCAGGGCAAGCCCCGCCGCCGCTCCTGATCACGAGCCCTCAGGGAGTCTCGCTACCCCGCCGAAGGAGACGGCTGGATCGCGTTCGGAGCCTCCGTGCGCAGGTCCTCCAGCTCCTTGGGGATGTTCAGCGTCAGCACCGGAGACCCAGGCTGCGGGGGCGGCGGCGTGGTCTGCTCCTCCGGCATCTTGGGCGGGCTGGTCTGCTGGAGGTTGACCTGCTCGTGATTGACCAGGCCGGTCTTCTCCAGGATCGTGATGTGGTCCAGCACCGTGGAGTTGGCCTGGTCGGCGAGCTGACGCACCAGCGTGTTCCGCGTGTTGGCGCGGATCTTGGCGATCGTCGAGAAGATCTGGCCGTGGGTGACCCGCATGATGGTCACCGCGGTCGAGTCGAACTCCTGGCCCTGGGCGCCCTCCACCGTCGCCACGAACTGCTGCTGCTGGGGCGAGGCCTGGTTGGGCAGCGTGATGCCCAGCTCGGGGGCGACCTTGCGGCAGGCCGCGTCCAGCCGCCCGTGTCCGACGACGAGGTGCTCGCCGGCCTCCTTCATCGCGGCCGACCCTCCGCGCTGCATCACGATCAGACCGAGGGGGTGCTCCCACAGCCCGGCCGCGCGCACCTTCACCACGAAGTCGCGGTCCGCCTCGGTCAGCGGACCGTACTGGGTGTTGGCGATGATGCGGTCCTGGCCGGAAGCCGTGTTCTGCACGCCCAGCATGCTCGGGTAGGCGAGCGCGGTGAGCGTAAGGATCAACGCACCGCCCACGAACGCGGTTCCTGCCGTGCTGCGCGAGATGCGCATCGTGCCTCCTGGGATATGAACGGCCCAACGCCAGGAGGTACGGATGCCAGGGGCGAAACAATCACCCGTGCCGCGAAAAATTTTGTGAACCGGCCGGGCCCGGTGCCGAGGGCGGTACGGCACCGGACCCGGCCGGAAACGCTCAGGACTGGTACGAGGCCGCGCCCGCCGTGCTCACCACCTTGTCGCCGTCCGTCCTGCTCAGCAGCCCGGCCTTCACCCACGCGTCCACCGTGGACCGCACCCGCGCGACCAGCGCCCCCTTGTTCCGGAACGGCGCCCCCGCCCAGACCTCGTCCAGCAGCGTGGTGCCGTCCGGCTTCGCCGGGTTGGCGACGCCCGAGTCCCGGCCGCCGAAGACGACCTTCGGCTCCGAGCGCCGGAAGTAGGCGTGCGTCGGATCCTCCGTCCCCTCGAAGAACGGCGCCCACTCGGTCCCGTCCAGCGTGAAGTGCAGCGGCTTGCCCGGAACCGGAGTGAGGGAGTGCGACAGATCGCCGGACAGCCCGGCATCGCGGTACAGCCCGACCTTCAGGTACTCCGTGTCGGCGTCGCGGGCGACCAGGTTGACCGGGCCGTGGAACAGCGTTTGCAGCGACGGGTCGTCGAGGGCCTTCTCCACCCGCGTCCGGAACGGCAGTGCGATGCGGACGGTGTCGCCGGCCCGCCAGGTCCGGGACACGTCGAAGTAGCTCCCGGGCTTCGGAGTCCCGGACACCGCACGCCCGTTGACGGTCACCCGGAACCCGGCCGTCGCCCACGACGGCACCCGCAGCCGCAGCGTGAAGGAGGCCCGGCGGCCCCCGAAGGCCAGCGTGCTGCCCTGCTCCTGCGGATAGCGGGTGGTCTGCGTGACCGTGACGCCCTTCTCGGCCCAGGTCAGCGTGGACGGGCTGTACAGGTTGACGTAGAGCGCGCTGCCGTCGGCCTTCGCGAAGTACACCGAGTCCTGGTACTTCGTATGGCTCTCCATGCCGGTGCCCTCGCAGCAGGTCGTGCCCTGCTTGGGCGTGTAGTCCCGGACATGACCGGGCGTCAGCCCGATGAAGTACGTGACGAGCGGCTTCTCCGCGTCCGGCTTGTCCTGCTTCGAGCCGAGCACCTGGTTGTACAGGGCCCGCTCGTAGTAGTCCATGTACTTCGGGTCCTGCTCGTGGAAGAACAGGGCCCGGCTCAGCTTGAGCATGTTGTACGCGCAGCAGGTCTCGGCGGTGGCCCCGCCGATGGTGCCCGCGATCACGTCCCGGGCCTTCCAGAACTCCCCGGTGCTGGTACCGCCGATGCCGTACATGCGGTGCGGTACCACCATGTCCCAGAAGTTCTTCGCCGCCGTCAGGTAGCGCTCCTCGCCCGTCTCGTCGTACAGCCGCACATAGCCGGTGAAGATCGGGATGTGCTGGTTGGCGTGCAGCCCGTCGAGGATGTCGGTGTTCGCCGCGCACGCGTCGATCAGCCGGTCCAGGTCGAACAGCTTGGCCAGCGAGAGGTGTTCGGCCTTGCCGGTGATCGTGTGCAGGTCGCAGATCGCCTCGACGATGCCGCCGAACTCGCCGCTGGAGAAGATTCCCCACATGCGCTGCAGCGTGGACTCGGGCAGCTTGGACAGCCGGGAGTACATCCAGTCGCACATGCCGGACGCGAGGTCGAGGGCCCGTTCGTCGTCGGTGGCGGTGTACGCGTCGAGCAGCCCCCTGAGGATCTTGTGCGCGGTGTAGTACGGCGCCCACACCTTGGTGTAGTCGGAGCTGGTTCTCGATTCCAGGTCGATGAACTGCGTCTCCGGGTACGCCGCGAGGAACCCGGGGTGGCTCGGCCCGCCCCAGGTGCGGCGCAGGGTGGCGGTCAGGTCCCGGCCGGAGGCGTCCGCGAACGTCCCGCCCGCGCTCTCGTCGAAGGCGTACGACGCCAGATCGCCCCGGCCCGTCGAGGCGTCGGCGGCCCGGCGGCTGAGCAGCTCGGTGATCTCGGCGGCGGTCAGTGCCCGCGAGAAGACGTTGAACTCCTCGTAGGCGCCCGCGAAGACCGGGTCGGCGGAGTAGTTCGAGCGGCCCAGCCAGTTGTTCTTCAGCGTGCCGAGGGCCGCCGGGGTGAGGCTCATCGCGGTGTTCCGCGCGACGGCGGTGCCGTTGACGTAGAGCGTGCCCGTGCCGCCCGCGATCGTCACCGCCAAGTGGCTCCACTGGTTCAGCGGCAGCGCGGCCGTGCCGTTCAGGGCCTGCTCGCCGCCGGCGCCCGACGTGGTGATGGCGAAGCGTGGCACCCCGGCCTGGTTGCGGGCGGCCAGATACAGGTAACGGGTGGTGTCGTCGCCGAAGTCGAAGACGCGGGCCCAGTCGGCGTCGTGCGTGGGACGCACCCAGACGGAGAGGGTGATCGCCGAAGCGCCGCCGAGCACGGCCGCCGGCAGATCCACGTACTGGTAGGAGCCCCGCACCTGATCCGCGCCGGTCCCGAACTTCCCTGGGACGCTCAGCACCGCCGGGTCCCGCCGCAGCGCGGCGCGCACCTCGGTCAGCGCCCCGACCATGGTGCCGATCCGGTCGGCGAACACCGGTTCCCTCGTGCCGCGGTACGCCTGCGCCAGCATGGTCAGGAAGTGGCCGGTGTAGTGCCCCCGCAGGTTGCCGTTGGCCTCACCGTCCAGCCCCTCCCAGCCACCGGGGGCGACCGCGCCGCCGGTGGAGAGACCGGCGTTGGCACGGAACACCTGCAGCAGCCGGTTCACGTCGTAGCCGCGGGCGTGGTCCAGCATCAGCTGCCGCTTGTCGGCGAAGAGGCCCCGGCCGAGACTGACCTCCTCCAGATCGAAGGGCCGGACGGTCCAGGCGGACGGGACGTCCATGGCTGCCGCCGCGACGGCCGCGGCCGCGGGAGCCGCCGTGGCCCGCCCGGCCGTCGTCTCGGAGAGCGCGGGCGCGGCAGCGGCGATCGCCGCTGCCTGAAGAAGGGTCCTTCTGGAGAGGGGCCGTGCCATGTGTGCTCCTCCAAGAGTCCACGATACTCGGCATGATCGATATATCGAACACCGTGCGGATGATCGACCAGACCCTAGGGAGGGGACGGGGGAGCGTCAACGGGGCGGGAGGGGTGAAGTTCAGGAAAGGCCGACGGAGTTCAGGAGCCATTCGTACGCGGCTCGTGCCGTGAACTCCTCCTGCCCGCCCCGCAGGAGCAGACCCGCGGTGGCGAACTCCGGCGCGTCCGCCTGCGCCGGGACGTACGGGATCGCGATGCACCGCATCCCCGCCGCGTGCGCGGCGGCGGCGCCCGGGGCGGCGTCCTCCAGGACCACGCAGGCCGCCGGGTCCGCCCCGAGCCGGCGGGCCGCCTCCAGGAAGACGTCGGGGGCTGGCTTGCCGTGCGCGACCTCGTCCGCCGAGACGACCGTCCGCAGATGGGCGTCCAGGCCCGTGCCCGCCAGGACCGCCTCGATGGCCTCGGGCGAGGACCCCGAGGCCACGGCCATCGGCACGCCTGCGGCCGCCAGCAGCTCGACGAACGCGCGCATTTCGGGGTACGCGCGCGTGGACCCGCGGGCCAGTTCCAGATAGCGGCGGTTCTTGGCGGTGAACAGCTCCTCCACGGAGGCCCGCAGGCCGTACCGCCCGATCCAGTCCGCGACCGTCTCCTGCGTGCTGATGCCGACGTACCGCTCGTGGTCCGTCCAGCCGAAGTCGGTGACGCCGTGCTCGGCGAGGGTTTGCCGGCCCGCCTCGTAGTAGTTCGGCTCGCTGTCCACGAGCGTTCCGTCGAGATCGAAGATGACCGATATGCCGCCGAGCTTGTTCATGGTTCCAGCATGTCAAAGACCATGATCCGCAGACCGCCGGGGGTCAGGACCGGGTCGCCCGGCCGATCGACTCCACCAGCGGCAGCAGCCGGTGGGGGACGCGCTCGCGCAGCGCGATCTCGGTGCGGGTACGGACGACCCCGGGCAGGCTGATCAACTTCTGGACGACGTCCTCCAGATGCGCGTTGTCCCGCGCCACGACCCGCGTGAGCAGATCCCCGCCGCCCGTGATGGAGAAAGCCTCGACGATCTCGGGCACCGCCGCCAGCGCGTCGCCCACCTCGTCGAGATGGCCCTGGGTGACCTCGATGTGCACGAACGCGAGCACCGGATGCCCGAGCGCGGCGGGGGAGAGGGCCGGTGCCGTGCCGGTGATCACACCGTCGCGCTCCAGACGGTCGAGCCGGGCCTGCACCGTGCCCCGCGCGACGCCGAGGATACGGGCGTACTCACGCACGCTCGTGCGCGGCTGCTCCAGCAGCAACCGCAGGATGCGCGTGTCGAGCTCGTCCACGGCCATGCCACGCCCTCCTCGTCCGCCGGCCCTGCCACGGCCGCCCCGCGGCGGCTCCGGCTGTACCAATGGACCAGTCTAGAAGGGGCCTGCCGAGCCAGTGACGGCGGTGCGGGCCCGGCGGCCGGCGCGACGTCCGTGCAGCGGTGCCGTGCGGAACGGGCGTGCGCCATGTGTCAGATGCCGAGCATGTGTTACCTGAGGTGCGCGATGACGTCGTTCAGGCTTACGGCCAGAGCGCGCTCGATGTTGGTCCAGTCGTCCTTGGCGTGAGCGAGGAGGTACTCACGCCGTTCGGGTACGCGCTCCGCTCGCCAGTTCGCCAGAAGCGCGCGCAGGGCGAGGCGTGCCAGTGCGGCAACCGGGAGCAGGGGGAGTTCCGAGTCCTCGACCGGCCGCTCCCGCTGGTATCCCGCGACGAAGGCGCAGGCCTCCCGCCAGGGATGATCCGGCGTCCGGCCGAGCAGATTCGCCATGGGCACGGCGGGGTCGAAGATCACGGCGCTGCGCACGGTGTCGCCGAAGTCGATGACACCGGCGACGAAGTGATCGTCGCTCTTCGGATCCACCACGACGTTGTAAGGGCTGAAATCGCCGTGGATCACCTGTGTTTCGAGATCGCCCAGCCTCGGCACGACGGCTTCGTCGAACTTCGAGAAGACCTCTCGGGCCAATCGACGGTGCTCGGGGTTCGATGTGTACTGCACCAGGCCGGTCAGCTGGTGGAAGTGGCGGATGTCCCACACCAGACCGCGTCCGTCCGCGGGGTGCGTGAACCCCTTCAGCGCCACGTCGACCCGTCCCAGCATCGCGCCCGCCTTCGCGAGCTGCTCCGCGTCCGGGCTGGTCTGCGCCAGGACCGGACCCGCCACGAAGTCGAACACCCTCAGGATCCGTGTCCTGCCGTCGCTCAGCCGGATGGCCACGCTGTCGTGCCCGTCGGCGGTCAGCTTCACGCGCTGGACCGGCAGGTGCGGGGCAGTGCTTTCGAGGAAGCGCATCGCGGCGGTCTGCAGGGCGACCACCGCCTCGGGCTCGCCAGGTGGTGAGACCTTGACGAGGTGGTCGCTCGCCTCGGTCCGGAGCCTGAAGGTGTCGTCCTTCTCGGTCGCCAGTCGCCCGAGGCGTCCGTTGAGGCGGTAGTGCTTCTCGAGGAAGACGCTCACCAGCACCACGTCGATGGGCTCGTGGGACGATGTCAGGCCGCTCTCTTCGAGGAGCCGTTGGGCGAAGTCGGTGGCCGGTGAGGTGTTCACGGTCAGTCCCTTCGGGCCGGCAGCCTGCTACAGACGGTTCTTCGCGACCTCGGCGAAGGTCTCCAGGAACCGGGTCACGTCGGCGGAGTCGAAGGCCAGCGGGGGGCGGATCTTCAGGGTGCTCGCCGACTTGCCCGTTCCGCTGATCAGGATGCGGCGGTCGCGCATGTCGTTGATGACGTCTTCGGTACGCGCGCGGTCGGGCTCGAGGGTTCCCCGGTCCTTGACGATCTCCACGCCGACGTAGAGACCGGCGCCGCGGACTTCGGTGACGTAGGGCGAATCCTTGGTGATCTCCCGCAGGCCCGCGCGCAGAGCGTTGCCGTTCTCCAGGACGCGCTGCTGCACATTCTCCTTCTCGAAGACGTCCAGCACGGCGGCGCCGGCGGCCACGGGGATGGAGCTGCCGCCGAAGGTGTTGAAGTAGCGGACGCTGCGTCCGAACTCCTCGCTGACCTCGGGGCGGAAGACCACACCCGAGATCGGCAGGCCGTTGCCCATCGGCTTGCCCATGGTGACGATGTCCGGCAGTACGCCGTGGCGGCTGAAGCCCCACATCGAGTCCCCGAGCCGGGCGAAGCCCGACTGGACCTCGTCCGCGATGTAGACACCGCCGGCCGCGTGCACCTCCTCCACCACGGCCCGCAGGTAACCGGGGGGATCGGTGAAGATGCCGTCGCTGCTGTGGGCGCAGTCGGTGATCAGCGCCGCCAGCCGGTAGCCGTGGCGTTCGAGGTCGTCGATTGCGCCGCGCACCTGCTGCCTCATGTGCTCGTCGAGCGTGGATCCCGGCGCCACGAGGCGCGGGTCGGGCGCGTCGATGAGCCGGACGTTCGGGCCCAGCGGCGACCCCGCACCCAGGGTCGGTGAGAAGCTCGCGACCTCCCGGGTGATGCCGTGGTAGGCCCAGCGGGTGACGATGATGCCCTCGCCGCCCGTGTGGAACCGTGCCACGCGCACCGCCAGGTCGTTCGCCTCCGACCCGCTGCACGCGATGCTCAGCCTCGACAACTCCTCGGGGAAGGTCGCGAGGAGCCGCTCCGCATAGTCGACCAGGGCTTCCTGGACGTAGCGCGTGTTCGTGTTGACCGTGGCCACCTGGCGGGCAACGGCTTCGGCCACGTGAGGGTGGGCGTGCCCCACGCACGGAACGTTGTTGTAGGCGTCGAGGTAGTCGTTGCCGTCGCGGTCGATCAGGTGCGCCCCGTGACCGGAGACGAACTCGACGGGCTCCTTGTAGATGAGTGTGTAACCAGGACCCAGCACCTTGTTGCGGCGCCGGATTGTCTCCTGGAGGTGGTCGGGAAGCTCGCTCAGCACCGCCGGGTCGAACCGGTTGGGGTAGTTGGCGATCGCCTGGCTAAGTGTGGAAGTCATCTGCAGGCACACCTTCAGTCTTGTTTCTTCGAGGTCGCTCGCTGCTGTGGCTGAGAACATACCATCATTAGTTCCAGTTCCAGCCTGAAACAAAAAAGTTTTTGGTGCCCGGTACGACGCGGACCGGGCTCGCTATGGTCATCACGTGACCAACCCGACCTCACGCGACTACAACAAGGCATCGGTCCTGGACGTGGTCCTCTCCCACGCGCCCCTGACGCGGAACAGGCTCATCGAGCTGACGGGCCTGAGCAAGGCCACGGTGTCCAGAGCGGTCGAGGAGCTCCGCGCCGACGGCTTCGTCGTGGACGGCGGGGTCGACGATGTCACCGGACGCGGCCGCAGGTCCACCTATCTGGACCTGCCCCGCACGACCGGGCACGTGGTCGGGGTCAGCTTCGGCGCACAGACGACCGGTGTGCTGGTGACCGACCTGCGGGGCCGCGAGATCCGGCAGGTGACGGTGCCCACCGCCGACCACCAGGAGGTCACGGACGCCGCGCGGTGGCTGGTCGACCTGATCGAGCAGGCCGCCGAGTCCGCGCGGGGCCCCCTGCGCCAGATCGTCGTCGCGGTCCCCGGTCGGGTCCGTCACGGTACGGAGATCTTCGGCCCCGCCGAGTCGATGAAGATCTTCGCGGGTTCCGGCCTCCACCGGGCCATCGAGGGCCTGGTCGAGGCGCCCGTGCTCCTCGACAGCGATGCCAACGCGTCGCTGCGCGCGATCCTCACCGACGACGCCACCGTCACCAACGCCGCGCTGTTCAGCCTCAGCACCATACTCAACTTCGCCGGCTGCACGGATCGTGAGCTCGCCCGGGGGAGGACGCCCGCCTTCGGCGACATCGGTGTGCTCTCCTCCGGGGTCGGTGACGAGAGCCTCGACGAGTTGCTGAGCACACGTGGCCTCCTGCGATTCGCCCGCAAGCGGGGGCTGGACCTGGAGCGGGTGGAGAACCTCTGGGAGGAGCCGCACGGCGAGACGCCGCGTGCCGAGGTGCTGGAGGCCTTCACCACGGCGATCGTGACGGCCGTCAGCGTCGTGGCCGTGACGCTGGACCCGGAGTCGCTCTACTTCGTCGGCCGTCTGCGTCCGCTCGTCGACGAGGTGCTTCCCGAGGTGCGCGGACGACTCGAGCGGAGCCTTCCGGCGGTCCCGGAGATCAGGACCGTGCCACATCTGATCGGGGTCTCGACCGCGCAAGGGGCGGTCTACGCGTGTCTGGCGATGGCCCAGGAAAGGTTGCACGAGGCGGTGCTGGGGGCGCGCCGCCAGGGTCAGGCCGCCGAGCAGTCCCCACCGGCCTTCTGAGCCGGCCGTGGTCGTCTGCTCCATTGGCCTCCCACCGGTCGGCGTCGAGCCTGACCGGCTGTGCCATTGGCACAGTCGATCGCGTGACAGTTGAGCCATTGGGCCTTGAGGTGGTTACCTGGTCCTATCCATGCACTTGCGGCGCCGCGTAGCGCCGGACGGCGACGAGGCCGGTCCGGACCGCGGTGCCTTCGTCGTGCCTGCTTGTCGTCCGCCACCGGGGACGACCGTTGGGCAGGACGCGTACCACTGCGAGGGGGGCGGCGTACCGCCGTGAAGAGGATGTTCGTGGCTCCGGACCCGGGGCGCCTGAGGCTGCGGAACGCGACCCGCGCCGTCATCGGTGTCGCTGCCGCCGTCGCCGTTTCCGAACTCTGCGGACTGTCGCTCACCGCATCGATCACCGGAGGGCTCGCGGCACTGCTCGCCCTCTTCACGGTCACCGATGCCACCGTCCGTGACCAGCGGATCACCACCGCCCTGTTGCCCGTCGCCGGATTCCCCGTGCTGGCGCTCGCCACCACACTGCACGGCATCGCCCCGGCCCGGGACACCGCGTTCCTGGCCGTCGTCTTCTGCGGGGTCTACGCCCGCCGCTGGGGCCCGCGGGGACATGCGCTCGGGATCTTCGCGTTCATGAACTTCTTCATCACGCAGTTCCTGCACGCGGTCCCCGCTCAGCTGCCCGAGCTGTACACCGCCGTGGGTCTCGCCCTTCTCACGGCCGGTGCCACGCGCTTCGTGCTCTGGCCCATCGAGCGTCACACCCCACCCCCGGCAGCCCCGCCGGCCCTGCCCGGCACCGGACTGGCGCGGCCCACCACCCGGCAGGCCTTCCAGGCCACTGCCGCCTCGGCTCTCGCGCTCCTGGCCGGGCAGTTGCTCTCCGAGGAGCGCTGGTACTGGGCTGTCGGTACTGCCTGGTGGATCTTCGTCAACACGGCTTCTCGCGGCGAAACCCTGGTCCGTGGTTTCCGCCGGGTCTTCGGCACTGTGGTCGGTATCGTCGTCGGCCTGCTGGTCGCCGTCCCGCTGCACGGCGCGCCCGTGCCGACGGCCGCCCTGGTCGCCGTCTGCGTCTTCGCCATCTTCTACACCGCCGCCGTCTCCTATTCCTGGATGATGCTGGCGGTGACGGTCATGGTCAGCTCGCTGTACGGCCTCCTGGGCGTGCTGGACCCCGGCCTGCTCGGGCTCCGTCTGGCGGAGACCGGTGTGGGCGCGCTGTGTGCCGCGCTGGCCGTGACCCTCGTCCTGCCGGTCACCACGCACGCCACGAACGATGCCTGGATCCAGCGGGCACTGCACTGCGTCCACGCTGCCACCGCCGAGGCGACCGCTCGCCTCGCCGGAGACCCGCAGCGCGACCCCGCCCCGCACGCCGCCGAACTGGAACTGCTGCTCGGCCGGGTGCGGATGGCACTCGCCCCGTTGATGCACCCTTTGACTCCCTTCCGTGCCCGGAAGGCCCGTGCCCGCCAGGTCATCGACCTGCTCGACGACTGCGCCCGCGAAGTGCGGGGCCTGGTGACCGTCGCCGCCGATCCCGTCGCGTCGCACGACGCCCGGCTGGCCGCGGCCTGCCAGCGCGTGCAGTCCGCGGTCGAGGCGCTCACCGCCGGCGGAGACGTCTCGGTGCGGGCGGACGCCCCCGCCACGGCGGAACCCGCCCTGGCGCACCTCCACGGCCTGGAACGGGCCCTGGCGGAACTCGCCCGACCGCTCCGCACACCGTCGGGTTCGCCGTGGGTCGGCGCCTGAGCGCCGCACACCCTCGGAGCGGCACCCGGCCGGTCTCGCTCGGCCACTGCGCATCCGTCGGGGTCGCCGCACGTATCCCGCCGGGGTCGCCGCTCGGGCAGGGCGGGAGCGGGCCCGGCTCAGTCCTTGACCGGTTGGTCTAGACCGCGCATGATCGGCAGCGCCGTCATTCCGGACGGTTGAGGGACGCATGCGCGACGAGAGGGGACAGCCGTGGCTGACGACGGCGGGCGGCGGGCGTACATCGGGTCGTTCACGGCGGCCGGCGGCCCCGGGATCGTGACGGCGGCCGTCGATGCCGGCACCGGCGCGTTGACCGCCCTGAGCAGCGTCGACGCCGTCCCCGACCCCGCCTACCTGGCCCTGTCCCCCGACGCGGACCTGCTGTACGCGGTCAGTGAGACGGCCGAGGGCGCGGTGGCCGCGTACCGCGTGGACGGGGAGAAGCCCGAGCCGGCCGGGCCGCCCGTGCCGGTCGAGGGGAACGGGCCGACCCACCTCAGCCTGTTCGCCGGACACCTCCTGACCGCCAACTACGGCTCCGGCAGCGTCACCGCGATCCCCGTCCGCCCCGACGGCACCCTCGCCCGGTCCGCCGCCCACGTGCTCCAGCACACCGGCTCGGGCCCGCACACCCCACGCCAGCAGGGGCCGCACGCCCACCACGTGCGGCCCGACCCGAGCGGCCGCTGGGTCGTCAGCGTCGACCTCGGCACCGACTCCGTGCGGGTCTGCACGCTGACGGACGGCGCCCTCGCCCTGCACCGGGAGACCGCCCTGCGGCCCGGCTCGGGCCCACGGCACCTCGCCTTCCACCCGGACGGGTCGTACGCGTACGTCGTCAACGAGCTCACCCCCTCCGTCACCGTCTGCCGCTGGGACGCGGCCGAGGGCGTGCTGACGCCGCTGGCCGAAACCCCGGTCCTGCCGGGCGCACCGGCTACCCCTCGGGCATCGTCACCTCACCCGACGGCCGCTTCGTGTGGACCGCCATCCGCGGCGAGGACGTCCTGTCCGTGCTCACCGTCGAGGGTGAGGAACTGCGGCTGATCGCCACGGTGCCCTGCGGCGGCCACTGGCCACGCGCCCTCACCACCTCCGACGGTTTCCTCTACGTCGCCAACGAACGCTCCGGCGACGTGACCTGGTTCGCCACCGACCCGCGCACGGGCATCCCGCGACGCGCCGGCTCGATCAGGGTGCCGGCGGCGTCGTGCGTGATCCTCGGCTGACAGAGGAGCAGGGGAGCAGGGGAGCAGGAGTTCCGGGGGTCTCTCGCGGACGACGAAGGCCCGCCCCGAACCGGGGCGGGCCTCTTCAGTCGTACCAGGGGACGTCAGCGGACCGGCGTGCCCTGGGCCTGCTGCGGCGTGATCCCCAGCGCCGTCGTGTACTTGGCCAGCGCCAGCTTCCCGATCGCCGGGTACGGCCCGAGCGACTCGGCGGCGGAGCACTCCGCCTCCTTCGCGGCCTCCTCGACCAGCCCCGGCTCGATCTCCGGCCCGATCAGATACGGCGCGAGGGCCAGCTGCTGCGAACCCGAGGAGCGCAGCTGCTCGGCGACGGAGGCGATGGAACCCTCCTGGTCCAGGGCCGCCGCCATCACCGGCACCGCGAGGCGCGCGGCGAGCAGCATGCCGGTGATCCCGGCCGCCTGCACGGCCTCGTCACCGCCCACGGAGGCCAGGATGATGCCGTCGGCGGCGGTCGCCACGGTGAACAGCCGGGCACGGTCCGCCCGGGCCAGACCGGCCTCGGAGAGCCGCACGTGCAGCGCCTCGGCGAGCAGCGGGTGCGGGCCGAGGACATCGGTCAGCTCGGCGGCGATCCGGCTCTCCATGACGGCCTGGCGGACCCGGCGCAGCAGCGCGCTGTCCGGACCGGCGAGCAGCGGCACGACGACGGCGACGGGACCGTCGGGCTCCCTGACGTCCATGCCGGCGGCACGCGCCTGCTCGAAGCGGGCGGTGCGCTCCTCGGCGGTGTAGGTGAGCACGGCCTGAAGCGTGGGGAACTCCGCGTTGTCCCCGTCGAGGTACCCGATGCGGGCGTCGAGGCCGGGCAGCTCGGAGCGGGCGATGCTGACGACCTCTTCGGCGAGGCTGCGGGTGGCGCTACTGGGCGTGCCCGGCACGGCGAGGACGAGCGCGGGCGCGCCCTCGGGAGCCACCAGCGGCTCCGGACGGCGGTGCCGTCCGGGCTGGCGGGGTCGCGGCATTCGTACTGGGAGGCCGGACTCGGGTCCAGTGGGGGAACTCATGGCGCCGCATGTTACTGGCTTCTTGGGCTCCCCTGTTCGGGGAGGGGGCAGGTGAGCGGTATCCGTCCGGTTTTGTCTGATGAGTTACGTACAGATGGAATGACGTGCGGATGGTGTGCGACCGGATCAGTCACCCGACGGGGTGGTCACGCTCAGCATGGCCTCGTCACCCGGCAGAGTGAGCGGACCGGCGCTCAGCTCGATCGCCAGGAGCACCGAGCCGTGCAGCGGATCGCCCGCGGCCGGCACCCGAAACGCGTGCGGGAGCCGCTGCGCCAGTTCCTCGTCGAGGGGTACGAGGAGCGGGTCGCCCATCTTGAACAGGCCACCGGTGACGGCGACGCGCGGCTCGCCGCCGGGCGGGCACACGGCCGCCGCCGAGTCGGCCATGTGCCGGGCGGCCGCGCGCAGGATGCCCGCCGCCACGGGGTCCGCATCCGCGCAGGCGGCCACCCGGGGCGCGAACGAGGCGAGGACGGCGGGCCGGTCCGGACGCGGATACAGCGCGCCGGGCAGCCCCGCCGCGGGACCGAACACCTCCTCGGCGCAGGCCAGCAGCCGGGCCGAGCCGCCTTCCCGTCCGTCATGCGCCCGCAGCGCCGCCTCCAGCCCGGCCCGCCCGATCCAGGCGCCGCCGCCGCAGTCGCCGAGCAGATGACCCCAGCCGTCCGCCCGACGCCAGCCCGCCAGGTCGGTGCCGATCGCGATGAGTCCCGTACCGCCGGCGATCACGGCACCCGGCCGGGGCCCGAGGGCACCCGCGTACGCGGTCACCGCGTCGGCGGCCAGCGCGATTCTCCGTACGCCGAACTCCCGGGCCAGGGCACCCGGCAGTTCCGCGCGCAGCCCGGCACCGAGCGAGGCGAGCCCGGTCGCGCCGACGACGGCGGCGGTCAGCCGCACGGGACCGGCCTCGGCGGTCAGGGCACGCACCAGGGGCACGAGCCGCGCCATGAAGTCCTCGGGATCGATGCCCCGGTCGCCCGTGCGCACCGGCTCGTCGGACGCCCGCCGGGCGAGCGGTCCGCGCTCGGCGGTTCCCACGACCACCCGGAGCCCGGATCCGCCGGAGTCCACGGCGAGAAAGCCGGAGCCTCCCGGCCCCCTGTCTTCCGCCGAGCCTTCCGACGCCCCGGTCACGGCAGACGCCAGTCCACGGGTTGGCCGCCCTGGCGGATCAGCAGGTCGTTGGCCCGGCTGAACGGGCGGGAACCGAAGAAGCCCCGGTCCGCCGACATGGGGGAGGGGTGGGCGGATTCGACGGACGGCAGGTCGCCGAGCAGCGGGCGCAGGTTGCGGGCGTCACGGCCCCACAGGGTGGACACCAGGGGCTTGCCGCGCGCCGCGAGGGCGCGGATCGCCTGCTCGGTGACCTCCTCCCAGCCCTTGCCCCGGTGAGCACCGGGCTTGCGCGGGGCGGTGGTGAGCGCCCTGTTGAGCAGCAGCACGCCTTGCCGCGTCCACGGCGTGAGGTCACCGCTGGACGGCTGGGGCAGGCCCAGATCGGCGTTCAGCTCCCGGAAGATGTTGATGAGGCTGCCGGGCAGCGGCCGCACCTCGGGCGCGACCGAGAACGACAGCCCCACCGCGTGCCCCGGTGTCGGATACGGGTCCTGACCGACGATCAGGACCCGTACGTCGTCGAAGGGCTGCTGGAAGGCCCGCAACACGTTCGGTCCGGCCGGGAGGTAGGTGCGTCCCGCGGCGATCTCCGCACGGAGGAAGTCCCCCATGGCGGCGACGCGTTCGGCCACCGGTTCCAGGGCCTTCGCCCAGCCCGCTTCGACGATTTCATGCAAGGGTCGTGGTGCCACGGGCGTCACCCTACTGCCGTACGGGCAGCCGGGATCAACCAGTGGCCAAGGACCGCTCCTCAGCTCATCCCTCGCCTCGTCCCCCGCCCGGTCGCCGGTCTCGTCCTCACCTCAGCCGACGACCGCGGCCCGCACGCACAGCACGTCCGGCAGATGCGAGGCGAGCTGCTGCCAGCTGTCGCCGTCGTCCGCCGAGGCGTACACCTCGCCGTTGCGGTTGCCGAAGTAGACGCCCGCCGGATCCGCGTCGTCGGTGCACATCGCGTCACGCAGGACCGTGCCGTAGTGGTCCTCCTGGGGAAGCCCCGCCGAGAGCGGCTCCCAGGTCTTGCCCGCGTCCGCCGTCCGGTAGACCCGGCACCGGTGGTCGGCCGGGACCCGGTCGGCGTCGGCGGTGATCGGGAAGACGTACGCGGTGTCTCCTCTGCGCGGATGGGCGGCCGCCGCGAAGCCGAACGTGGACGGCAGGCCCTCGCCGATGTCCGTCCAGTGCGCGCCCGCGTCGTCGCTGCGGTAGACACCCCAGTGGTTCTGGAGGTAGAGCCGGTCCGGGTTCGCCGCGTCCCGGGTCACCTTGTGCACGCACTGGCCGAACTCCGGGTTCGGGTCGGGCAGGAACACCGCGGAGACGCCCGAGTTGGAGGGCGCCCAGGTCGCACCGCCGTCCAGCGTGCGGAACACACCGGCGGTCGAGACGGCGACCGTCACCGCCTGGGGATCGCGCGCGTCGGTGAGGACGGTGTGCAGGCCCTCACCGCCGCCGCCAGGCATCCACTTCGACCGCGTGGGGTGCTCCCACAGGGGCCGGACGAGCTCGAAGGTCTCCCCGCGGTCCTCCGAGCGGTACAGCGCGGCCGGTTCCGTGCCCGCGTACACCACGCCCGGCTCGGCCGCGGCCGGGTGCAGCTGCCACACCCGCTCCAGGGACGCCCCTGTGTCCTTGGGGAACTTGACGGCCGGCCGGGCCGGTTCCGTCCAGCTCCGGCCCAGGTCGTCGGAGTGGAACACGGACGGGCCCCAGTGCGCGCTGTCGCCGCCGGCCAGCAGCCGCGGGGTCGCGGTGCGGGTGTCGATGGCGACCGAGTACACGGCTTGCGCGTTGAAGTAGGGGCTCTCGTCGAACTGCCAGGCGCCACCGCCTCGCCGGCGCCCGATGAACAGGCCCTTGCGCGTGCCCACGGCGAGCAGTACCTCGGTCATGCCGATCACCTCCGCGGCGTCGTCGTCGACGCCCTCGTCTCAGACACGGGCCAGTCTGCACCCCACCACTGACAGTCACCCCCGGAGCGGACTGCGGCGCAGGTCAGCGCCGTGTCGGTGCCGTGTGCGGGCGTCCGTCCGCCTCGTCCCCGAAGGCGCCGCGATCCCACCGCTGCGCCCTCCCGGAGTACGTGCAGTGAGCATCCAGCGGCCCTCTTCCGTATGGGGAGGGCAGCGGGATGGTCATGCGCTCGTGAGGAGGATGCCTTCGATGGCGTTACGTGGTCCGAAGGTGTGGCTGTGGCGCTGGCGGCGCAATCCGCTCAAGCGGCGCGCCGACAAGGTGGAGGCCTGGGTCGTGCTGGGCGTGTGGATGCTCACCGTGTTCGTCGCGGTGCTCGCCGGACTGACGGTGGGCCGTTCCGTCGAGGACGGGCTGGCCCGCGAGCGCGTCGAGTGGCGCCCCCTCGTGGCCCGGCTCGCCGAGCAGGCTCCCGGGACGGCCTCCGAGAGGGGCGACGTCTCCCGTACCGAGCACGTGTGGGCGGAGGCACGGTGGACCGCCGCGGACGGTTCCTCGCACTCCGGCCAGGTGCGGGTCCTGGAGGGCAGCCGCGCCGGTTCGCCCGTCACCGTCTGGACGGACCGCGAGGGCCGCCAGGTGAACCGGCCCGTCACCGAGTCCCAGGCCCGGATACGTGCTTGCCTGATCGGCGGCGTGGCGGGCTTCTTCGCGGCGACCGCGCCGCTCGCCGGTGGCCGCGTCGTGCGCCGCCGCCTGGAGCGGAGCCGCATGGACCAGTGGGACGCCGAGTGGTCCCGCTTCGGACCGCTGTGGGGGCGCACGACGGGGTGACCGGGTGAGGCGGTTCCATCCTGGAGGGTGGCCCGTCGCGTTCCGGCCTGCGTGGGACGTTTTCTGGTCGCTTCGGGAGGGGTGGGATGCCCAGGTCCGTCCCCGCCCCGCCGCCCTACCCGCCCCCCGCCCGGCCCAGCGCCACCCGGCACACCCGCAGCAGCCCCTCGTCCTCATGGATGTCGTGACGGTCGTAGCCGCCGCAGTCGGCCCGATGCCGTCGGGGGGACGTGAGCTCCGCTCGCAGCAGGTCGTGCAGGGGCGCTCCCCTGGGACCCAGCGCCGCCACGCACCCGGCGATCGTCGCGCGGGTGCGCGGGTGCTCGACCCATGCGGCGCGGAGGACGGGAAGAATGTGCTCCTCCTCCCGTCCCCGATCCGGCTCCCCGGCGATGCGCCACACCGCGCACGCCGCCGCGGCCCGTTCCGACGCTTCGCCGGAGCCGGTCATCCGGCGCAGCCCGGGCAGCGCCGTGGCGGCCGCCGGCCCCAGCCGTCCGAGTACGTCCGCGGCAGCCGTGGCAGACGCGCGTCGACACCGGCCGCTCCCGGGCTCCGTAAGCCTCCGGAGCAGCACGGGCACGACGGCTTCCGCCTCACCCGTGACCGACCACAGCGCGTCCGCGGCCGCGACGGCGCAGTCGGTCTCCAGCAGCCCGCGCAGGTCCGGTATCGCCTCACGCGCGGCGCCGCCGAACGCACCGAGCGCACGGACCGCCGCCCCCGTGACAGCAGACCGCAGCCGCAGTCCGTCCGGCATGCCGCGCAGCAGGCGCAGCACCGACGGTACGGACTCGGCGTCACCCAGCGCCGCGAGTGCCGCCAGGAGGGGAACGGCCCGCTCGTGCGTGTCGGGGCCGTCGAGGGGAACGCGGGCGAGGCGTTGCCGCAGGGCCGGCGCGAGCGGGGCGGCCGCGCGGCCCAGGTGGGGTATCACCAGCCCCAGGTCGTGCGGTACGACCGGGCCCGCCAGCACCTCCGCCAGCACCGGCGTGGCCCGCGCGTCCCCCGCTCTGGCCAGCGCCTTGAGGGGGCCGCCCAGCGTCGGGGCTCCCCGCTCCCGGTGACGTATCCGGACCTCGGGACGGCAGTTCACCAAGGCGTGGAGGTGGTCCGCCGCGGGCAAGGCCAGTTCGAAGAGTTCCGCCAGGACGGCGACGGCCGCGTCGTGCAACCGTCCCTCCCCGGCGCCCACTTGGGCACCTATGAGAGCGACCGGCTCCGCCACGTCGGCACGCCACTCGCGGAACAGCCCGGCCGACATCCACACGGCGTTGCACCGGTCCAGGTGATCAGGGCTGGTCAACTGCCCGCACAGCAGGGCGACCCGGTCGGCCACCCTTTCGCCGAGCGCGGCGTGCAGGGTCCGCAGCAGCCGGGAGCCCTCCTCGTCCGAGGGCCGCAGCCGCCGCAGCCGCCCGGCGAGCGTGTCCACACCGGGGCCGTCCTGGGCGAGTCTCCCGCGGACGCGCTGCCCGGACCTGTCCCGGAGCAGCCGGACCACGGTCGGTACGAGATCCTTGGGAAGCGATTCCGGTGCGCACTGCGCCAGCTGCCCGAGCGCGGCCAGCCGTAGCCCGGCCCCGTAGGGCGGCCCGCTCAGCGCTGCCAGCAGGTCCACGGCTTCGGCGGCGTGGGTGTCGCCGGCCGGCAGGTGCCGCCGTGCGAACAGGCCGAGGCCCTCGGCCAGAGCGAGCAGGACCCGGTCGTCCCGCTCCACGGTGATCCGCTCCCGGATCAGGGCGAGCACACGCGCCGGCCGGTCGAGGAACCGCACCAGCGCCCCCGGAGCCGCCCGGCGCACTCCGGCGTCCGCGTCCCCCGCCAGCCGGACGAACACATCGCCACCCGCGCACAGGGCGGCACGGGCCCTCGCGGCGAGATCACCGACCCCGCCCCCGCCGGCCCCCTCCCCACCGGCCCCGCCGATGCTGACGAGGAGCTCCACCACCCCCGCCCGGTCGCGCACCTCCTCACGGACGGCGAGCGCGAGGAGAAACGGAACACAGGCGAGCGTCGAGTCGTACACGTCTCCCTGGTGGTGCACGGCGCCGTACATCCGGTCCAGCGCCATCTCCCGCTCGGCCGGGTCGGCGGAGGCAAGTCCCCGGAGCAGCCCGGGCACGTCCTCCGCGCTGCCGTCGGCATGCCGCAGCGAGGCCCAGTCGACCTCGTCGATCCCCCTGAACACGTTGTCCTCCCCAGGCGAAGTGCCACCTGACGGGGAGTCTGCACCACGGCACTGACAACGAAGCGGAATCAGGCGATGACTGTGCGCGAACCGGGTGCCGGTTGGCTGACTGTGGTTCAGTTCCCGCCAGGCAGCGCCCGCTCCACGATCGTGCCGACATCCGCACCCTCCGGCAGCGTCCCGAAGGCGTACCCCCAGTCGCCACCGAGCCGGGTCGCGCAGAACGCGTCGGCGACCGCCGGCGGTGCGTACCGGACGAGGAGGGAGGCCTGGAGCGTCAGGGCCATGTCCTCCACGAGACGGCGGGCCGTCGTCTGTGACGCCCCGGGCAGCCGGTTCTTCAGCCGCGTCACGGCCGCGTCCAGCCGCGCGTCCGCGCCCCGGGCGAGCGCGAACTCGCTGAACAGGGCCTCGGCCGTGCCCGGTTCGCGGCTCAACGCCCGCAACACGTCGAGGGCGTTGACGTTCCCCGAGCCCTCCCAGATCGACAGCAGGGGAGCCTCGCGGTAGTGCCGGGGCATCCCTGAGTCCTCGACGTAGCCGTTGCCGCCGAGGCACTCCAGGGCCTCCGCCGTGAAGGCCGGACCTCGCTTGGTCACCCAGTACTTGCCGACGGCGGTGGCGATCCGGCGGAACGCGGCCTCCTGGGCGTCCCCGCGGATCGCCCGGTCGGCCGCCCCGGCCAGCCGCAGCGTGAGCGTCGTGGCGGCCTCCGATTCCAGCGCGAGATCGGCCAGAACGTTGCGCATCAGCGGCTGGTCCACCAGCCGCGCGCCGAACGCGCTGCGGTGCCGCGCGTGGTGCCCGGCCTCGACGAGCGAGGTGCGCATCAGCGCGGCCGACATCATCACGCAGTCCAGCCGCGTGCAGTTGACCATCTCGATGATCGTCTTCACGCCCTGCCCCTCGGGCCCGACCAGCCAGGCGACGGTCCCGTCGAACTCGGGCTCGGAGGAGGCGTTGGACCGGTTGCCCAGCTTGTCCTTCAGCCGCTGGATGCGGAAGGTGTTGCGGGTGCCGTCGGGCAGCACGCGCGGCACCAGGAAGCAGGACAGGCTCCCTTTTTCCCTGAGGGGGGATGCCTGCGCCAGCACCAGGAACACGTCGCACATCGGCGCCGACGTGAACCACTTGTGCCCGCGCAGGGTGTACACCCCGGGTTCGGACGTGGGTGTGGCCGTCGTGGTGTTCGTCCGGACGTCGGAGCCGCCCTGCTTCTCGGTCATCCCCATGCCCGCCAGCAGCCCGCGCTTCTCCGTCGGCACCCGCAGCCCGGGTTCGTACTCCCGGCTCGTCAGCAGCGGTTCGTAGACCTTGGCCAGCTCCGGCTGTCTGCGCAGCGCGGGGACGGCGGCGTAGGTCATCGACGTCGGGCAGCCGTGCCCCGCCTCCGTGTGCCCCCACACCAGGCCGCCGGCGGTCCGGGCGACATGGGCGCCGGGCCGGTCGTCCGCCCAGGGCGACGCGGCCAGCCCAGCGGCGATCGCGGCGCCCATCAGGTGGTGCCAGCTCGGGTGGAACTCGACCTCGTCGACGCGGTTGCCGTACCGGTCGTGGGTCCGAAGCTCCGGCTCGTGGCGGTTGGCCAGGTCGGCCCACTCCCGCGCCTGGACACTGCCGGCCTGCCTGCCGAGCCGCCGCAGGTCCTCCTCGGCCCACCCGGCGCCCTCCCGCCGCAGCCCCTCCAGCAGGGCCGCGTCCTCGGAGGCGTCGTACGGGGCGAGCGGCGGGGCCTGGTTGGTGACGTCGTGCGTGACGGCTGTGCCGTGCGCCTGCTGTGCGTCGAGTGTCGGGACCATACGTCGAGTGTTGCACTTGTTCTACGACCGCAGCAATCCTGCAACACGGAATTCCGCCGCGTACAGTACGTGACCATGCCGATGAACGTCCCGGCGCGGCCCGGCGCGCTCGATCTGCGGCCGCTGTCCGCGCGGTCGGTCGTGCTGAGCCTGCTCCTCGGAACGCATCCCCCCGAACTGCCGGTCCGGGAGCTCGTGCGGCTCACGGAGGGCTTCGGCGTCGGCGGCTCCACCCTGCGGGCGGCGCTCAGCCGGATGGTGGCCGCCGGTGATCTGCGGCGCACCGGCACCGGCTACCGCCTCAGCGGCCGGCTGCTGGATCGCCAGCGCCGCCAGGACGACGCCGTGCACCCGCGCACGCGCGCGTGGGACGGCGACTGGGAGATGGTCGTGATCACCGCGACGGGACGCGGCCCCGCCGAGCGCGCCGACCTGCGCGCCCGGCTGACCGCCCTCCGGCTCGCCGAACTCCGCGAGGGCGTCTGGCTCCGCCCCGCCAACCTGGCCCGCTCCCTCCCCGGCGACCTGGACCGGGTGGCCCAGCGGTACACGGCCCGCCCCGACCGGCCGGCCCGCGACCTGGCCGGGAGCCTGTGGCCGCTAGACGCCTGGTCCGCCACGGCCCGGGCGCTGCTCGCGCACATCGCCGGGGCCCCTCGCCCGGCCGACCGCCTGACCGCCTTCGCCGCCGTCGTGCGGCACCTGCTGGCCGATCCCGTCCTGCCGCCCGGTCTCCTGTCGGCCGACTGGCCGGGAGCCGAGCTGCGCGCCGCCTACACCGACTACCAGCGGGAGCTGGTCGGGGAGGTCCGCGCGCGGGTGCGCGGCGCATGACGCGAGCGGCCGTGCGCGGCGCCCGCCGGGGACGCTGCGCACGGCCGCCTTCACCGTGGGGGGTTGTGGTTGCCCGAGGGGCTACTTGTAGGTGATGTCCGAGGTGGAGTAGAGGCAGTTCTTGCTGTCGGGTCCGGACCCGACAGCGGTGTTGTTGTTGTACTTCTGGCAGGGGACGACCTTGCGGCCGGAGTCGTTGCGGATGGTGATGCCCCGCAGCGTCGCCACGTCGTTGCGGTTGACGTTGATGCCGACGAGCCGGGCGGTGGAGCCCGTGCCGGTCACGTCGATGGTGTTGAGGTTGACCTTGCGGGTGTACTGCGTGGAGCAGTCGCCGCAGGAGCGGTAGAGCGTCTTGAACTCCTGCACCGCGAAGTTGGAGATGTTCAGGGTGCCGCCGCCGTTGTGCTGGAAGACCTTGTCCGCCGCCTTCTTCGCGCCGCCGCCGATCACGTGGTACGTGGCACCGGTGCCGCCGCGGAAGGTGGCGGCGTCCTCGCCGACGTCCTCCCACCAGACGTTCTGGAGCGTACAGCTGCCCTGGCAGTGGATGCCGTCGGCCGCGGGAGCGCCGAGGATGACGTTCTTCAGCACCGCGCCGTCGGCGAGCTTGAAGATCGGGTCCTGGCCCTCCTCCTGGCCGTCACCGGCCAGGCTTCCGGTGCCGTAGAACCGCTTCATCCCGTAGTCCTTGGTGCCGGACACGGAGATGGTGGACGAGGTTCCCTGACTGCCGTTGGGGGTCGGCCAGGTGGCGGCGCTCGCCGTCGGGGCCTGGGTAGTCATGATCATGCCAACCGACAGGCCGAGGGTGGCCAGCGCGCCGGTCAGCGCGCGCCTGCGGGCGCGCGGACGTGTCGCAGAAGTCATGTCCCGATTCCTTCTGTCGTCTGGAGCGTTCGGGGGATGTCCGAGCGGACGGGGTGTCACAGCTTTCCGGCGCCCGCACCCGACGTCACTGAGGTGACGACGGACGAGGCCGGCGCCGCCGTGTAGGCGTACGGCGGGCTGGTGAAGGTGCCGACCCGCGAGATCTCGGTGGCGGCTCCACCGAGGTCGTTGCCGCGCAGGTTGGCGTATCCGTCGACGTCGCTGCTGCGGTTCGTGGTGACCGCGACCTTCGTCGAGCGGAAGACGTTGTTCTCGACCAGCATCTGGGCGCCCATGCGCGAGTGGCAGGCGGTGTCGGCACCCTCGACGTAGTTGTTGTAGAAGTGCCCGGTGCCGAAGCGCAGGCTGGGGATGCGCGAGTACACGTTGGCGAAGTGGTTGTGGTGGTACGTCACCTTCAGGTGCCCGGTGTCCTCGCTCGCGTTGTTGTCGCTGTGGCCGACGAGCGAGCCCTTGAAGTGGTTCTTGAAGGTGTTCCAGGACACCGTGACGTTGTCCGCGCCGTGGTTGACGTCCAGCAGGCCGTCGTAGTGGTCCTTGTCGTGATCGCGGTCGGCCGAGAAGGAGTTGTGGTCGATCCAGACCTTGCTCGACGCCTCGACGGTGATGCCGTCGGCGGGCGCCACCGGCTTGCTGATGTTGAGGTTGCGGATGACGACGTTCGAGACCTTCTTCAGCCGGAGCCCGCCGCCGGTGAACCCGGAGGCCGACCCCACGCCCAGGACGGTCGTGTTGGACCCGACGTCGACCTGACCGCTGAGCGATATCAGGCCGTTGACCCGGACGACCTTGGCCGAGTTGCCGGTCACGGCCGACTTGAAGGCGCTCAGCGTGGAGACGGTGACCGCCGAGGCGCTGCCGCCGCCGGTCGTCCCCGCGCCGAACCCGACCGGCGAGCTCTCGGCGGCCCCGGCCGGCTGGGGAACGGCCAGGACCGCCACGGTTGCCAGTGCGGATGCGGCGGCGAGCGCCAGGGTGGATCTGCGGACACGTGTACGTGGGGGATGAGTACGCATGTGGGGTGCGTCCCTTCGTGGTGCCTTCATGGTGCCAGGTCGGTCATGTACATGAATGACGTTCGCCATGTTGTTCACCGCGCGCGCTGTGTGCGGCCGGTCCGGAGGTCCTGCCATGCCGCAGGGGTGCACTTCCCTGAGCGGGGTAGGCCCCGGCGAGCGCCCTGGCGGAGGCGCTTCCGGGTCACACTGCTGAACGGAACGTAGGGGGCAAGCGCTTTCTAGTCAACGCCTCGCGCAGAACACATTCGGCCGGACCTGGTCGGAGCAGGGGTGCTGCGGGGAGCAGTGTGGGAGCGCTTCCATGCGAGCCATGTCCATGCCACCATGCCGAACGGGCACCGCTCTGAACCGCCGCACGACGTCCTGCGAGCCGCGCTTCACAACCGAAGGGACCCGGACGTGCCTGCCACCCCCCACCCCGCGACGAGGAGACCGCTGCGGTCGACGCTCCTCGCGTTCCTCGCCGTGCTGCTGCCGCTGCTGGCGGCCACCGCGCTCACCGCACCCGCGGCTGCCGCCCGCGAGCCCGCCCGCGAGGCCGTCGGCGCGAAGGCCGTACCCACCGCGACCCTCACCGAGGTCACGGACTTCGGCGCGAACCCCAGCAACCTGCGGATGTACCTGTACGTGCCGGAGAGCGTCACGCCGAACCCGGCGGTCGTGGTCGCCGTGCACTGGTGCACCGGCTCGGGACCGGACATGTACAACGGCACCGAGTACGACACCCTGGCCGACCAGTACGGCTTCATCGTGCTCTACCCGTCCGTCACGCGCAGCAGCAAGTGCTTCGACGTCTCCTCGCCTCAGGCGCTGCGCCGCGGCGGCGGCAGCGACCCGGTCGGCATCAAGTCGATGATCGACTGGGTGGCCCGCACCTACGACGCCGACAGCGGCCGGGTGTTCGCCACCGGCATCTCCTCCGGTGCGATGATGACGAACGTCCTGCTCGGCGACTACCCCGACGTGTTCGCGGCGGGCGCCGCCTTCTCCGGCGTGCCGTTCGCCTGCTTCGCCACCACCGACGGCTCCGAGTGGAACAGCAACTGCTCGGGCGGCACGCTCACCCGCACGCCCAAAGAGTGGGGCGACCTCGTCCGGAACGCGTACCCCGGGTACAGCGGCCCCCGTCCGCGCATGCAGATCTGGCACGGCACCGAGGACGACGTCCTGCGCTACCCCAACTTCGGGGAGCAGATCAAACAGTGGACGAACGTCCAGGGCGTGAGCCAGACGCCGGCCGCCACCGACACGCCGCAGTCCGGCTGGATCCGCACCCGCTACGGCGGCACGGGTGACCGGGCGCCCGTGGAGGCCGTCAGCCTCCAGGGCGTCGGCCACAACCTGTACGCCCACGGCATGGCCTCCCGGGTGCTCACCTTCTTCGGCCTCGACAAGTCGGGCCCGGCTCCCCAGCCCCAGCCCGGCGCCTGCAAGGTGACGGCTGCGGTGAACGCCTGGAACACCGGCCTGACCGCCTCCGTGACCATCACCAACACCGGCACGACGACGGTCAACGGCTGGAAGCTCGGCTTCACGCTCCCGGCAGGGCAGACGGTCACGGGCGGCTGGGGCGCCACCTACACGCCCTCGTCCGGGTCGGTGACCGCGACCAACGTGTCCTACAACGGCACCATCGCGCCGGGCGCGAGCGTGAGCATCGGCTACCAGGCCGCGCACGGCGGCAACAGCGCCGCCCCGGCCACGTTCGCCCTCAACGGGACGGCGTGCGCGACCGGTTGAGGCCGACGGTGTGCCCTGGGGTTCGGGTGCCGGCTCAGACCGACCGGTGGTACTGGTCCGGCACCCGCACCTCGGCACCGAGTTCCCGCGCCGCGAGCCGCGCCCACGAAGGGTTGCGCAGCAGCTCGCGACCCAGCAGGACCGCGTCGGCCTCGCCGTTGGCGAGGATCTTCTCCGCCTGCTCGACCTCGGTGATCAGCCCCACCGCGGCCACCGGCAGCGTCGTCTCCTGCTTCACCCGGGCGGCGAACGGCACCTGGTAGCCGGGGCCGGTGGGGATGCGCGCGCCGGAGGCGTTGCCGCCGGAGGAGACGTCCAGCAGGTCGACGCCGTGGGCGCGCAGGTCGGCGGCGAAGCGGACGGTGTCGTCCGCGGTCCAGCCGCCCTCGTCGAGCCATTCGGTCGCCGAGATCCGGAAGAACAGCGGCTTGTCCTGCGGCCACACCTCCCGTACGGCGTCCACGACTTCGAGCGCGAAGCGGGTGCGGTTCTCGTACGAGCCGCCGTAGGCGTCGGTGCGGTGGTTGGAGTGCGGGGAGAGGAACTCGTTGATCAGGTAGCCATGGGCGCCGTGGACCTCGGCGATCTCGAAACCGGCGGCGAGCGCGCGGCGGGCCGCGGCGGCGAACTGCCCGACCACGTCCTTGACCTGGTCGACCGTCAGCTCGGCCGGGACCGGGTGCCGGTCGTCGAAGGCGAGCGGGCTCGGCGCGACGGAGTCCCAGCCGTGGGCGTCCGGGCCGACCGGGGCGCCGCCCTTCCAGGGGCGGTCGGTCGACGCCTTGCGGCCGGCGTGGGCCAGCTGGATCGCCGGCACCGTGCCCTGTGCGGTGAGGAAGCGGGTGATGCGGCGGAACGCCTCGACCTGCGTGTCGTTCCAGATGCCGAGGTCGTACGGCGAGATGCGGCCCTCGGGGGACACCGCGGTGGCCTCGACGATGATCAGGCCCGTGCCGCCGGTGGCGCGGGCGGCGTAGTGCGCGAAGTGCCAGTCGTGGGGGACGCCGGTCTCCGGGCCCTCCGGTGCCGCCGAGTACTGGCACATCGGGGGCATCCACACGCGGTTCGGGATCGTCACATCGCGCAGGGTGTAGGGCTCGAAGAGCGAGGTCACGGCGGACTCCATTCGTCACGGGGCCGATGTCGGCTCGTACGATAGGCATCGTAGTACGGTGGATGTCAAACTACGAGGGTTCTCGTACTATGGGATCCCCGAAGGAAATGGGATCCCAGAAGGAAAGTGGAGCCGCCGTGACCTCTCCCGCCGTCAGTAGTCGCGACCTGCCGCATCCCGTGCGTGACGAGATCCGGCTGGAAGGGGTGCTGCATGCGCTCTCCGACCCGATGCGGTTGCGGATCGTGCGGGAGCTTGCCGCGGCCAGCGGGGAGTTGTCCTGTTCGCACTTCGACCTGCCGGTCACGAAGTCCACGACCACGCATCACTTCCGGGTGTTGCGGGAGAGTGGGGTGATTCGGCAGGTGTATCGGGGGACCGCCAAGATGAACGGGCTGCGGCGGGGGGATCTGGATGAGCTGTTTCCGGGGTTGTTGGATGCGGTGCTCGATGCGGCGGCGCGGCAAGTCGTCCGTCTTGGTGGGTGACTCGTTCGTCGTTTTCCGCGGGTGGTTCGTGGCTTGTCGCGCAGTTCCCCGCGCCCCTAGAGCACGTCGCCGTGCACGGCGGTCATGAGGGACTGCCAGTCGGGGAGCTTCACCACACCCCTGCCCAGTGATGCGCCGAGGTCCGCTTCCGCCTGCTCGATCGCCTGCCAGCCCGTCCATTCGACCGCGTCGGTGCCTTCGGCACGCAGGACCGGAAGGGGGTCGTCAGGTACGGCCCTGATGGCGAGCGCGGGGGCGTCTTCCAGGAGCGACGTCGCCGTCTCCTTCGCGCAGGGGCGGTTCGTGCCGATGACGCCTGTCGGGCCCCGCTTGATCCAGCCGGCCACGTATTCGCCCGGCGCGACGACGCCTTCGCGCAGGACGCGTCCGGCCAGATTCGGCACCGTGCCGCTGTCCGCGTCGAACGGCAGCCCCTGCAGTGGCACCCCCCGGTAGCCCACCGAGCGCAGTACCAGCTGGGCCTCGATGTCCTCGAACCGGCCCGTGCCCGTCACGCCGCCGTGTCCGTCCGGGACGGTCCGCTCGAACCGCACCGCGCCCACGTGGCCCCGCTCGGCGAGCAGTTCGACCGGGCGGAGGAAGAAGCGCGGCCGGATCCGGCGCGGGGCACCGCTCGGCGGCGTCTCGGACCAGCCGCGCAGTACCTCCACGTTGCGTCGCTGCGCGGCGGGCAGGGCGGACGGGTCGGTGTACCCGGGGTCCAGGGTCAGCTCGGCCGGGTCCACGATGACGTCGGTCTCCGGCAGGGTGCCCAGCTCGCGCAGCTCCTTGGTGGTGAAGCGGGCCTGGGACGGGCCCCGCCGGCCCACCATGTGGATCTCGGTCACCCGGCTCGCCGCCAGTGTCGTCAGGGCCGCCTGCGGCATGTCTGTCGGGCTGAGCTCGGCCAGGCCGCGCGCCAGCATCCGGGTGACGTCCACAGCCACGTTCCCCACGCCGATCACCACGGCCGACCGGGCGTCCCGCAGGAATCCGGCGTCCACGGCGTCCGGATGGGCGCTGTACCAGGCGACGAACTGCGTCGCCGACCAGCTGCCCGGCAGGTCCTCCCCGGGGATGCCCAGATGCCGGTCGGTGGAGGCGCCCACGCAGTACACCACCGCGTGGTAGAGCTCGCGCAGCCGGGTGACCGGCACTCCGCCGGGACCTGCCTGGACGCCTCCGAGGAACCGGACCCGGTCGTGCTCCAGGATCGTGCGCAGGTTGTTCTGGAGCGACTTGATCTTCTCGTGGTCCGGAGCCACGCCGTACCGGACCAGGCCGTACGGGCACGGCAGCCGGTCCAGGACGTCGACGCGCACCTCGGGGTCCTGCTGGACGAGGCTCTGGGCGGCGTAGCACCCGCTCGGCCCGGAGCCAACGACGGCGACTCGCAGCACGGCGGAACTCCTTACCCGGGATCCCGGGGGATCTCACGAGAGCGCTGATGCCTCCAGCATCGCACCGGCCGGGCTCCGCTGACAGGGTGCAGTGCTCCGCTCGGGGCGCGTGTCCGATCTATAGGGAATGTGATCATTCGGTTACGTTCAGTGTGTGCTGGAAGCATCCTTTCTTAATCTTTCCGATCGCTCTCCGGCGGACGGCGCGGTGTCCGTGCGGCCCGCGTGGGAGGTGCGGGAGAACGAGGACGCCACGCGGTGGTTCGACGTCCGGCTGGTCTTCACGGACGGCGCCCACGTCGACGCGCTGGCGGTCGTGGCCGGGGGATGCGTCGGCGTGGAGGACGTACGCGCGCAGCCCGCGCTGTCCCTCGACGACCTGGCGGTGCTCGCCGACTGGATCGAGGACTCGCTGGCCGAGGCGTGCGGCGCCGGTGCCGGGACGACTCCCGAAGGCGGCGGAGGGCAGGGGCGGCGGGCCCGGCCGGCCTGGCCGCCCGGTGCACAGGGACGGTGGCTGGTGGCGCGGGAGTACCGCGCGGCCCAGCAGGAGGGTGCCGATCCGGTCCTCGCCGTGATGTGCGCGACCGGGCACAGCCGCCGCACGTCCCTCAGGCTGATCGGCCAGGCCCGGGACGCCGGCCTCCTGACACCGCGCCGCGCCCGGCGCTGAACGGCACTGAACGGCGCTGAACGGGGCCGAACCGGGGCGGCGACCCGGACCGGAAATCGGCCGGGACCGGAAATCGGCTAGAGCATGTCCCGCATCCGCGTGATCTCGCTCGTCTGCTGGGCGATCACCTCGTCGGCCATCTCCTCGATCCGGATGTTGTTGCCCTGCCCCTTCACATCCGTGGCCATCGTGATCGCACCCTGGTGATGGGTCGTCATCAACGTCAGGAAGATCTGGTCGAAAGCCTTTCCGTCAGCCGCGCGGAGCTTCTTCAGCTGGGCCTCGGTCGCCATGCCGGGCATCACGGCGTGCTCGTGCCGCTCCGCCTTCAGCGGCTTGCCGTGCGACTTCAGCCAGCCCTTCATGGCCTCGATCTCCGGCTTCTGGGCGGCGGCGATCCGTGCGGCGATCCGCTTCACCTTCGTCGACTCGGCCCGCTGCGGGGCGAGTTCGGTCATCACGAGGGCTTGGGCGTGGTGTTCGATCATCATGCGGACGTAGGAGACGTCCGCCGAGTTGGGGGAGTCGTTCTCCGAGCGCCGGCCGGCCGCCTCCTCGGCGGACAGGGTGCGGTTCGGCTCTCCAGGCTCACCCGGCGCGATCACGGCGGGCCCGTCCGCCGCGGCGGGCTTCCGGTCCGGACCGGAGTCGCAGCCGCCGACCGTGAGCACGGCAAGGGCGACCAGCCCTGTCGTGACGACGGACGCGCGGGACGACGCACGGCGGAAGAGCACAACGACCTCCTGTGGCAGGCGTGTTGGAAGACACCTTGTGAGTGTTACGACCGTCCTAGCACGCTTTCGCGGCTCACTGATCGAGAATCTTCATTGCGATTCTGTTGCCCCCTGTTGGTATGAGCATGGCGAAGACGATACTGCGTGGTGCGTGAACCGTTCCGCAGTGAACGGAACCAGGGAGGAAAACAGTGATCCTGTTGAACTACCGCAGAACGCGGCGCAGACGACTGGGAGTTGCCGCAGCAGCCGGCGGACTGCTGGCCGCGCTTCTCACGGCCGCGCCGGCCGGTGCGGTCCCCGATCCCGGGGACACTCCGGTCGCGCCGAAGGGGGTCTCCAAGAGCGCGCAGGCAGAGGCGCGCGAGGCCATCGAGAACGGCGAGATACCCGGCCAGGACGAGATCGTCCACTCCGCCAACATCGAGCACGTCGCCAACATCCCCAAGGACGTGCTGCCGGGCACCAACTCGGACCTCGCCTTCCAGGGCAGGTACGCCTTCGCCGGCAACTACGACGGCTTCCGCATCTTCGACATCAGCAACCCCAGGGCACCGAAGACGGTCGCCCAGGTCCTGTGCCCGGGCTCGCAGAACGACATCTCCGTCTCCGGCAACCTGCTGTTCCTGTCCACCGACTCCTCGCGCAGTGACAGCAGTTGCAACAGCACGACGCAGCCGGCGACCGAGAAGTCCTCGTGGGAGGGCGTGAAGGTCTTCGACATCAGCGACAAGCGGAACCCGAGGTACGTCGCCGCTGTCGAGACCGCCTGCGGCTCCCACACCAACACGCTGGTGCCGGAGCGGCGGAACGTCTACGTGTACGTCTCCTCGTACTCGCCGAACGCCACGTACCCGGACTGCCAGCCGCCGCACGACGGCATCTCCGTCATCAAGGTGCCGCGCAACGCGCCCGAGAAGGCGGCTGTCGTGGGCTTCCCCGTGCTGTTCCCCGGTGAGGGGCCGGACGGCGGCGGCAACCCGGGCGGACCGACCAACCCGGGCGTGTCCAAGACCACCGGCTGCCACGACATCACCGTGCTGCCGTCGAAGGACCTGGCCGCGGGCGCCTGCATGGGGGACGGCATCCTGTTCTCCGTCAAGGACCCGGAGCACCCCAAGGTCATCGACCGGGTGCAGGACAACGTCAACTTCGCGTTCTGGCACTCGGCGACCTTCAACCAGAAGGCGAACAAGGTCGTGTTCACCGACGAGCTGGGCGGCGGCAGCGGAGCCACCTGCAACGAGGCGACCGGCCCGAACCGCGGCGCCGACGGCATCTACGACATCGTCGGCAAGGGCGACCAGCGCAAGCTCGTCTTCCGCAGCTACTTCAAGATCCCCCGTCACCAGGCGGACACCGAGAACTGCGTCGCCCACAACGGCTCGCTGATCCCGGTGAAGGGCAAGGACCTGATGGTCCAGGCCTGGTACCAGGGCGGTGTCTCCGTCTGGGAGTTCACCGACTCGTCGAAGCCCAGGGAGATCGCCTACTTCGAGCGCGGTCCGCTGGGCACCGACCAGCTCACCTTCGGAGGCTCGTGGTCGGCGTACTACTACAACGGCTACATCTACTCGAACGAGATCACCAAGGGCTTCGACGTCCTGAAGATCAAGGACCGGCGCACGGACCCGGCACGGTGGGTCCACCTGCGTGAGCTCAACGTGCAGACCCAGCCGGACTACTTCGACTGACCCCGCGGGCCGCACTCCGGTGCGTCCCCGGTCGCGAAGAACCGCGACAGATCCCGGTCGCTCCTCCCGCCGGAGGCCTTGGCCTCCGGCGGGAGGCCCAGCTCCCAGTCGAGCCGGTAGCGGTTGAACAACTCCGCCCGCAGCACCGGGACCGGCATCGGCACCCCCGGCACCAGGGCGGCGTACACGGCGCCCATCAGCAGGGCCCGCAGCATCGGGTAGTCGCTGTCGACGTCCCGCGACCCGTGCCGGGCGACGGTGTCCCGCAGCAGCTCGGCCAGGCGCCGCTGCTCCGGGCAGGGCACGAAGCCCTCGGCCTGCAACAGCCCGGCCATGTGCTGGCGCATCAGCACGGGCCGGTCCCGGGCCAGCCCCAGGATCGCGTCGATGGCCCGCGCCATCCGCTCCCGGCCGTCCTCGGTGCGCGGCTCGCGCTCCAGCGCCTCCTCCAGCGTGCGGTGCATCAGCCGGTGCACGGCGGACTGCACGAGCTGGCGCTTGCCCGGGAAGTAGTAAGAGACCAGACCGCGGGCCGAGCCCGCCCGGTCGGCGATGTCGCCGAGCGTCGTGGCATCGAAGCCGCGCTCGCCGACCAGCTCGACCGCCGCTTGCAGAAGCCGCTCCTTCGAACGCCTCCGCAACTCTTCATTGACCGAGGCGCTGCGCGGGGACATGCTGTAACTCCTGCGTTGACTGGCTGCCAGCCAACTATACTCAGAGGCGTCCGGCCAGGACCCGAGCGGTCCGGGCCGGCGATGCCGTCTGCCTCGGGCGACACGGGGGATCGTCCGAGGCGGGCGAGCAGACGGCCAGGTGACCTGGTTGGGTGGCCTCAGCTCACCAGGTCCAGGACCGGCCGCAGCCCGTCCGGCCGGTCGGTCACCGGCAGGTGGTCCACGAAGTGCACCCCGCAGCCCAGGGCGGTGGCCCCGCCGTCCGCCCTGCGGTCGTCGCCGACCATGAGCGTCCGGCCCGGATCGGCGCCGAGTGCCTCGCAGGCGGTGGCGAACAGCCGAGGGTCGGGCTTCTGGATGCCGTGCTCGTACGACAGGACGTACGCGTCGACGTAGCGGTCCAGGCCGTGCTCGCGGAACACCGGGCGCAGGTCCCAGCCGATGTTGCTGACCACCCCGACGGGGATGCCCCGCTCCCGCAGCGTGCCCAGCACCTCGACGGCGTCCGGGTACGGGGTCCATGCCGCCGGAGACATGTGGCGGTCGTACAGCGCGTCGTGCAACGCCGGGTCGGGCAGCGTGACCTGGCGGGAGAGTCCGGTGTAGGCGGCCCGGTGCAGCGCGGCGCTCCGGTCCCGGATCAGCCACGTGTCGGCGAGTTCAGCCGGAACGCGCGCGGGATCACCACCGCCGGGCAGCGCCCCCACCGCCTCCAGCGCACGCGCGGCGGCGGCCAACTCCGGCTCGGTGAAGGGGACTCCTGCGTCGGCCACGACGCCGCGCAGCCAGGAGTCGGTGGACTCGACACGGAACAGCGTTCCGGAGAAGTCGAACAGCACAGCCGTCATGGGGCGATCCTACGAGGCGGCGTTGTCCGGGCGGTCGCGCGGCTGCCGGTGTTCGTGCGTCCACACCGCGAGGGCCACCACCAGCGCGCCCAGCAGCCAGCCGCCCACCACGTCCGTCGGCCAGTGGACGCCCAGCCAGATCCGGGTCAGCCCCACGCCGACCACGGAGACGAGGGCCACGGTCACGGCCGTACGCCACAGGGCACGGCCGGCACCGTGCCGGCGCAGGAGCCACAGGAGGAGGCCGCACACCACCGTGGCGGTCATGGCGTGGCCCGACGGGAAGGCCGAGTAGTGGGCCGAGTCGACGGGGTCGGGCCAGACCGGGCGAGGGCGGTCCACCAGGGCCTTGAGGCCCTGCTGGACCAGGGTGCCCAGCGTGACGGCCAGCGCCAGCCACACCGCCGTCCAGCGCGCCGCGAGACGCACCACCAGCCACACGACCACCACCGCGCACAGCACCCGCATGGTCCACGGGTCCCACACCCAGTCCGTGAGGATGCGGCACGCCTGCGTGATGCCGGATTCCTCGACCGCCCAGCGGTGGGTGGTGGCGGAGATGTCTCCGTCCGTGCTGATCAGCGGGCTCCATCTGGCCGCGACGAGGGTCAGCAGCAGGGCGGAGCACAGGGCCAGGACGCCGGCCGACCGGGCGGCGGTGCGGTGCTGCGGGCGGGGCGGGGAGTCGACGGACGGGGTGTGCATGATGCGATCCTCGCCGAACCGGGGGCTCCGGATCCAGTACAGCGGCGATCTTCGACACGCGGACCGCACACTTCGGCCACCCGGAGGCCACCCTCACGTCTCCGAAGACGGGCATGCCTCACGTCTCCGAAGACGGCCACGCCCCACGTCTCCGAAGACGGGTACGAAGCCCCAGGCGCCCCGGAGCACGCGGCGGGCTATCCCAGCGCCCGCAGCCCCGGTACGAACGCCACCAGCACCGGCACGACGGGCACCAGGGCGGCCGCCGCCGTCAGCCGCAGTCGGCGTGTCGGGGGCAGCCGGTCCGGGGGAGTGAGCAACCGGTGCACCCGCGCCGGGACATGGGCCTGCGGCGTCGGGCAGGGGCCGAACACGCCGCGGTGCTCGTTGAGTTCGACCAGGGCCAGGGCGGTGGTCAGGCGGCCGAAGCGGCGGGACGCCGTGTCGTCGGCGGCGAGTTCGACCAGGCGGTGCATCTCGTCGCGGAACGCGGCGAACACCGGCACCTGCGGAAAGCCGCCCGCCAGTGCCGAGGAGCAGTTCAGCAGCCAGTCGTGCCGGGCCCGCGCGTGCCCCTGCTCATGGGCGAGCACCGCGTCCAGCTGCCGGCCCTTCAGCCGCCGCAACGCGGCCGTGGTGACGACCAGTTGCGGCGGAGCGCCGGGCTGCCACCAGGCGTCGGGCTGCTCGCTCTCCAGGACGACGAGCCGGCCCGACACGGCCACCTCTCCCGGCAGCAGCGGCGCCCTGACCAGCAGATCGGCTCGCCGGCGGCGGCCCCGCGCGCGTGCCCCGCCGACCTCGCGGACCAGCATCGCCGCGCTCCACAGCCCGCCGCCGGCCAGCGCCACGGCGGTGGCCGCCGCCCAGGGGCCCGCCGTACCGAGGGCGTAGGCCTCGACGACCGGGCCCGGCGCCGTCGCGAAGACCGGCCCGCCGACCACGTGCCAGGCGGCGGCCGCGCTGAGCGTCATCGACAGCGCACAGCACACGAGCACGGCCGCCACCACGCACTGCCACACCCACAGCGCCACGACCGGCTCACGATCGGGCCAGTCCGCCCGGGCGAGCAGCCGGGGGGCGACCACTGCGATCAGGGCGCCGAGCAGCAACAGTGCCGCGGGGAGCATCATGATGCGCAGCCTATGAGCGATGCGCCGCCCAGGGATACGACTTGTGGCGCCGAAGTGACGCAGACAACGGATCCGTACGGCGGGCCGGGACGGTCCTGCTCACAGCGTCAGCAGCATCGCCACCATCGCGATCCCCATGGACAGCCGGCAGGCCCGCGCCAGCTCCGGCCGGTCGCCCCACCCGGCCGACCCGCCGCCCCCGGCCCCACCGCCCGCCATGGCGGCCACCGGCACCAGCCGGACGCCGGTCACCAGCACGTATCCGGCGAAGTAGAGCAGCAGTGCACCCGTCAGGAGCGGAACCCCCGATCCCCCCTGCCCGTGCGCGTGTGCGGGAGCGCCCGCCATGACGACGGACATGTAGACCATGGCCCCGGCCCCCACCAGGTGGTGGAGGTGGTGCGCACCGGTCCGCGCCGCCCACAGCGCGGGGACCGCGGCCGCCCCGAACAGCACCGCGTAGGCGGGCCAGGCCCACGGCGGCGGACTGAACACCGCCGCCGGCACGGCCATCGCGGCCATCCCGAAACCCATCAGCGCCTCACCGCCCGCGGCGCCGCGCTCCTCCCCGGCGCCGCTGCGCATCCGCACCAGGCAGTAGGCGCCGGTCACCGCGCAGAGCGCCACCAGCAGCCAGCCGGACGTAGCCGTTCCGTGCACGCGCGTCCTCCCCGCTCGACGGTCGGTCAGCTCGGCAGTCGGTCCATCGATGCCCGGGCCGTGCGGCGCGCAAGCGAGCGCAAGGATGTATACGGGGAGCATTCGACGGAGCACAGCAGGTGAGGAGATATCCTTTACGAGTAAAACACCTGCTAATCTCATGTTCCATGAGTCCCTTGCGCAGTGCGACCTCCGCTTCCCCGCCCGCCCGGCGTCTGCCGCTGGCGGGCGTGCTGCGCGTCGGCCGTCCCTCGGACATCTGGTTCAAGCCCGCGCTGAGCGTGGTCGCGGCGATCGCCCCGCCGAACCTCACCCTGCTGATGCTCGGCCGGCTCGACCTGGCGATGTACACGATGGCCGGATCCCTGTGCGCGCTGTACGCCCACAACCGGCCCTACGCCGCCCGGGCCGGGGCCCTGGTGTGGGTGGTGCTCGGCATGCTCGGCGGGCTGGCCGTCGCCCTGGTCGCGGCCTCGCTCACCGGCAGCGCCGTCGTGCTGGTCACCGTCGGCGCACTGCTGGCCGCCGCGCAGAAGGCGCTGTGCGACGCGACCCGGGTCGGACCGCCCGGCCATGTCGTCCTCACGTTCGTCAGCTCCGCCTCGCTCTTCGCGCCGCAGACCCTCGCCCAGGTCCCCGGCCATCTGGCACTGGCCGCCGCGACGGGTGGCTGGGCCTGGCTGGTCTGCATGGCGCCCGCGCTGGTCCGCCCGCATGGACCGGAGCGCCGCGCCACCGCCGCCGCGCTGAAGGCCGCCGCCGCGTACGCCGACACGAGCGGCACCGACGGCACCGGCGAGGCCCGGGCCCGGGCCGCGGGCTACGCGGCCGTGCAGGCCGCCTGGCAGTCGCTGCCGTCCACCGGTGCCCGGTCCCGTACCCGGCGCGCCCTCGAACGGCTCGTCGTCCGTGCCGAGGTGGCCCTCGCCGCGCCGACGGAGGCGGACGCCGGCCGGCTGCGGGCCTGGGCGGACGCACTGCGCGGCACCGGGCCCGTCCCGCAGGCCGGGCTGCCCCTGGCGGCCGCCGACGAACTGTTCGGTGTGGACGCGACCCAAGGCCTCTGGGCGCGGCTCGGCCCGCTGACCCCGCTCGCGGTACGCACCGCGCTTGGCTGCGCGCTCGCCGGCTACGCCTCCCTGGCCCTCGGTATCGGCCGCCCCTACTGGGCCCTGGTCACCGCCGCCTCGCTCTACCAGGCGAACCTCGCCCTGACCTGGAACCGGGCCGTCCAGCGCGTGGTGGGCAACGTCGTCGGAGTGCTCGTCTTCGCGGCCGTCGTACCGCTCGCGCACTTGGGCGAGGGGGCTCTCGTGGTGTGCTGCCTCGCGTTCAGCTTCGGCGCCGAGCTGCTGATCAGCCGCAACTACTGGCTCGGCAGCGTCTGCGTGACCCCCATGGCCCTGCTCATCACCGAGTTCGCCGGGTACCAGAAGCCGGGCGAGCTGATGACCGAGCGGCTCGTGGACACGGTCGTCGGCGCCCTGGTCGGTTTCGCCGCCGCCGTGGCCGTCACCAACCGGAGGGCGGGCGACCGGGTCGAACGCGCCCTGACCGCCGCCGAACGGGCCCGCGAGCGCGCCGCCCGCCTCCTTGCCGAGACGCATCCCGACCCCGCCGCCCTGGAGACCGCCCGCCGCGCCCTCGCCGTCGCCCTGGCCGATCTGCGCGCCACCGCCGACGCGGCGGCCGGCGAATGGTGGCAGCGCGCCCTGCCCCAGGAGCGGGTCGTGCTCGCCGAACAGTCCGGACACCGTACGCTCGCCGCGACGGCACGACGCCAGGGGCTGCTCCCGGACCGGGGCACGGACACGAAGACGGAGGACGCACGGCCATGACGGCGACGGAGGGACCATCGCCCAACGGAGGCGGCCCGGGGGACGGCCCCCAGTCGGCGGCGGGGGCCGCGGACCCGGAGCCGGGGCCAGAGGTTTCTGCCCTGAGCAGCGGGGCCCTGGCCGGTGAAACCCCCGTGGCCGGAGCAGGCCTGGGCGGTGAGCACCCGGCGGCCGGGCGGGAACCGGTCGGTGGGGACCCGGGCGGGCAGCGGCGGGGCGATACCGTCGCCACCGTCGTCCGGCAGTGGCAGGCCGTCCATCCCGGGCTCGACACCGGGCCGATGGAGATCATCGGACGGATCAACCGTTGCGCCGCCCTCCTCCAGCAGGCTGAGGACGCGCCGCTGCGCAGGGCGGGGCTCACCCGTCCCGAGTTCGATCTGCTCGGCGCGCTGCGCCGCACCGGGCACGAGCTGACGCCCGGGGAACTGTCCCGGGAGACCTTCTCCTCCGGCGCCGCCGTCACCAAGCGCCTCAAGCAGCTGACCGAACGCGGCCTGGTCGAACGCCGGGGCGACACCCGCGACCGCCGTGTCGCCCATCTCCGCCTCACCGACGCCGGACGCGAACTCGTCGACGGCATCCTGCCCGCCCAGCTCGCCTACGAGACCGCCGCCCTGTCCGGCCTGGACGCCCCCGAGCAGGGCGAACTGGCCGCCCTGCTCGGAGAGTTGCTCGCCCAGCTGGAAGGCCGCCTGGGCGCGCTGCGGAGCTGAGGCGACGACGGCCCCGGGGTCACACGCCGTCTTCAGCCCTCGTCGCCCGCCCGGTACACACCGAACATCGCCCCCTGCGGGTCCCGCAGCACCGCGATGCGCCGGCCGCCGGGCAGGGAGGTGGGGATCATCAGGACGTCGCCGAGCTTCTGGACGACGGCCGTCGTGGCGTCCACGTCGGCCACGGCGAAGTACGGCAGCCAGTGCGCCGGAACCTCCGGCGGGAACTTGTCGTCCATCGTCACCATGCCGCCGAAATCCGCCCCGTCGACGCCCCACTGGGTGTACCGCTCCGCGGCCTTGACGGTCCAGCCGAACACCCGGCTGTAGAAGGCCACGGCCTGTTCGGGATCCCGGGTGTACAGCTCCGCCCAGCCCAGCGAACCGGGCGCGTTGAACAGCCCGGCGCCCGGGAAGGTGCCCGCCTGCCACAGCTGGAACACGGCACCGGTCGGGTCGGCGGCCACCGCGAACCGGCCCGCGTCGAACACGTCCGTCGGGCCGAACAGCACCGCCCCGCCCGCCTCGGTCACCTCACGGACGGCGGCGTCCGCGTCGGTCACCGCGAACGCCACGTTCCAGGCGACCGGCTGCGACGGCTGGTACAGCGGAGCGAGCGCGGCGACGGCCGCGTCCCCGAGGTGCGCGACGGTGTAGCCCCCCGCCTCCTGACGCGGGTCCGTCTCGGGCCGCCAGCCGAACAGCCTCGTGTAGAACCGCTGGGCCGCCTCCAGGTCGGTGGTCCCCAGCTCCGTCCAGCAGGGCCCGCCGGTCACCGGTGCGTCGAGCTTCATGGCGTTCCTTCCACAGGGGGTCCCCGGGCATGAGCCTCTCCAGCACGCTAAGCCGCAGCCCGTTCTCCCTGCCATCCGGGGAAACCCACTGGTGTGCCGCACCGGCCCCGGCATACCCTCGTCCCCGTACCGCACCGCGTGGCGGCCTCCAGCTCCTTCACCCCGCCCGGAGGTTTCCCATGCCCGCGCTCGAGGTGCGCCCCTTCCGCCGAGCCGACCGCGACCAGCTCACCGACCTGGTCAACATGCACGTGGCGGCCGTCGTCCCCGGAGTCTCGGTCTCCGTCAACACCGTCCTCGGCGACCTGGAGCGGCAGCCCGGCGAGTTCATCACCGACCCGTGGGTGGCCGAGCGGACGACGCTCGTCGCCGAGCAGCGCGAGTACGTCGTCGCCGCGGCCCATCTGCTGCGCTACCGCGCCGACGCCGACGTCGGGGAGGCCTACCGGGACGCCGCCGAGATCAACTGGTTCGTGTGCCGTCCGGCGGCGTCCTTCTGGCCGGACGCCGACCAGGCCGCCGACCTGCTGATGCGGGCGTGCCTGGCACGGTTCGCCCGCTGGAACGCCCGCGTCCGGTACGCCGACGGCGCGCTGCCCGCCCCCCTCGTCCACGGCCTGCCCCGCAACTGGCCGCACATCCGCGCCGTCTACGAACGCGCGGGCTTCCGGCACGCCGGGGACACCGAGGTCATCCTGATCGCCCGGGTGGCCGACCTGCCGGAGCCCGAACCCCGGCCGGGTGTCACGGTCGAGCGCACGCTGGGGGAGTGCGGCACCCGCTTCACGGCCCGCGCCGGCACCCGCCTCGGTTTCGTCGAGATCGACACGGCCCTGGCCCGCCCCGAGCGGCACGCCCGCGCCGCCGGCCTGGCCGACATCGGCAACCTGCACATCGACCCGGCGCAGCACGGCACCGGACTGGAGCACTGGCTGCTCGCCCAGGCCGCCGACTGGCTCCGGCTGTGCGGTGTGGACCGGCTCGTCGCCTACGAATCCGCCGCCGACAGCACCATGCTCGGGCACCTGACGGGCGCGGGCTTCCGCGAACTGACCCGGACCGACCGGGGCTGGGAGCACCGCCCCGGGTGACCTCAGATGCCCGGCCGGTAGCGCATCGGGTGGTCCGCGGGGACCTCCACCAGCACGATCGGCGTCCCGTCCGGATCGGCGATCCACATCTCGACCAGCCCCCAGGGCTCCTTCACCGGCGGCCGGACGATCTCCACGCCCTTCGCCCGCAGCTCGTCCTGCGCCGCCGCCGCGTCGGCGACCTGGAGCCACAGCCGCGTGGCCGGCACGGGCGGGGTCTCGGACCGGCCCGAGACCTCCAGGAAGCCCCCGCCGAGGAAGTAGACGGTCCCGCGCTCCGGCCCCGTACCGAACTCCCGGTACACGGCGAGCCCGAGCTGTTCACCGTAGAAGGCACGGGAGCGCTCGGGGTCGGTGGGACGGAGCAGAATCCGGCTGCTGAGTACATGCACCATGCACCGGAGCCTAGGTGTGTTGTCCGGGGACGTTGGTGACAGGCGACACGCCTTGAGTGGTCCTTGAATGAGGTGAGGGCCCCTGGTTTCGGTGTGGATTGCGACATCTGCACCA
>NZ_JBVHEP010000042.1:0-49325 GCF_055562795.1 Streptomyces sp. NPDC016851 | reverse complement strand
CTTGACCTGGATGCCGGTCTCCTGCGTGAACGGCGTGTAGATCGCCTTCTGAAGCGCCGCACCGTAGGAACCGCCGCTGTCGCGGACGACCACCGACTTGCCGCCGCCCTTGGCGCTGCCGGACGAGGTCCGGCTGGTGCCGGTGCCGCAAGCCGCGAGGGAGGGCACGGCGGTGAGGGCGGCCAGGCCGCCGACTCCGCGCAGGAGCGCTCTCCGGCCGATCTGGGGATCACTCATGGCAAAACTCCTCGTCTAGGGACGCGTGGGACTGACTGAGCGGGGATGGGCTGAGAGGGATGCCCTGCGGCTGCGCAAGGGCGACGGGCCCCGTGCCGGGGGTGACGGTGAGCCCGTGTGTATCCGGGGAGATCGCCCGGCGGTGTTGGTGTGACCTCGAACCCGAGGGACGGCGATCACTGTCCGGAGGGGGACTTCGGACCGCGTTCAGCGCTATTTCGGGAAACGTCGCGCTAAAAGTGGCAAGAGAATGACACCGGGACTTGGGGGAGTCAAGGGGTGCATGCCGCCGTCGTGATCAGCCTCCGGCACATCAAGAAAGGTCACCCTAACCCCCCTTCTGCTAACTGTTGACAGCTGACAGAGTGCCATCTACGGTCGTGTCGAACAACCCCCGAGAAGGGACCCATCGATGAGCGACCTGAGATTCAGGCCGGCCGACGTCTCCTACTGGCTGGACACCGCCCCGCAAGGGCCTGACCGTTCCGGGACCGAGGTGAGCGGGCACGTCGACGTGGCGGTGGTCGGGGCAGGCCTGACCGGGCTCTCCGCGGCCCTCCATCTCGCCCGCAAGGGAGCGAAGGTCGCGGTCCTGGAGAAGGACACCGTGGCCTTCGGTGCGTCGGGCCGCAACGGCGGCATGGCCACCACGGGGCTGTCGATCGGCACCCGCGACGCGATCGCCCGCTACGGTTTCGAGACCGCGCGCCGGTACCTCGAGACCTACCACGACGCGGTCGACACCATCGAGAAGCTGGTCACCGACGAGAGCATCGACTGCGACTTCGCCCGTTCGGGCAAGCTGGTCCTGGCCTCCAAGCCGGCTCACTTCGAGGGCCTGCGCAAGACCCACGAGCTGTCCGACCGGATCGGGCTCGACAAGACCCGCCTGGTACCCAGGAGCGAGATCCACTCGGAGATCGGCTCCGACCTCTACCACGGCGCGATGGTCGACACCAAGAGCGCCGGACTGCACGTCGGCAAGTACACCCGTGGCCTGGGCGAGGCCGCGGCCCGGGCGGGCGCTCAGATCCACGAGCAGGCACCGGTCGAGCAGGTCCGACGGCTGGGCGGCACCCAGCACGAGGTGGTCACCGCGCGCGGGACCGTCCGGGCCGACCAGGTCCTCGTCGCGACCAGCGGCTACACCGGCCGTCCGTTCCGCTGGCTGCAGCGGAGGATCGCACCCGTCGGCAGCTTCATCATCGTGACCGAGCCGCTGGGCCAGGACCTCTGCGACCAGATCATGCCGACCCGGCGGATGGCGTCGACGTCCATGAACCTCCTGAACTACTTCCGGATCACCCCGGACCAGCGGTTGCTGTTCGGCGGCCGCGCCCGGTTCGCCATGTCCGGCCCGCAGTCGGACGCGAAGAGCGGCCGCATCCTGCACAAGGCGATGACCGAGGTCTTCCCGCAGCTCTCGCGCACCCGCGTCGACTACTGCTGGGGCGGCCTCGTCGACATGACCATGGACCGGATGGTGCACGCCGGCGAGCAGGACGGGCTGTTCTACTCGGTCGGCTACTCCGGCCACGGCGTCCAGATGGCCACGTACATGGGCAAGCAGATGGCGCAGTACATGGACGGGACGACGGACGCCAACCCCTGGCGCGACCTGTCCTTCCCGCGGATACCCGGCCACTTCGGCCCGCCGTGGTTCCTGCCCTTCGCAGGTGCCTACTACAAGTTCAAGGACCTCATCGCATAAGGACCCCATCCCCGGCATTACCATGATCGGACAGGGCCTGGATGTGAAGAAGAGCGGACGCAAGCGCGCAGCGTTCAGGGCGCTGCGCAGCGGACCGTGACCGACGAGAGGGAAGCCCTGTGAGTGAAGAGCCTGCACGGCCCGTCCGCCTGCCTCGCGAGACGTTCGCCTCGATGGTGCTCGAACGCCTCCGGGAGGACATCATCGACGGCACCCTCGCCGCCGGCACACAGCTGAGCGAGGTGGAGCTGGCCAAGAGCTTCGGGGTCAGCCGTGGGCCGATCCGTGAGGCGCTGCAGCGGCTGATCCAGGAGGGGCTGCTCCGCGGCGAGCCGCACCGGAGGGTCTCCGTCCCGGTCCTCACCAAGGAAGACATCACCGACATCTACCTGGCTCGTACGGCCCTGGAGTCCGCCGCGGTCCAGTCCATCATCGCCTCCGGCAAGGCGGAGGAGACGTACAAGGAACTGGACAGGAACGTCAGGGCGGAGGCCGCCGCCGAGGCGGCCGGCGACTGGCAAACGGCGGAGAAGTACGACCTGGAGTTCCACACCATCTTGGTCGCCGCCTCCGGCAGCCAGCGACTCCAGCGCATGTTCAGCACGCTGATCTCCGAGACCCGCCTGTGCATGGGCGCCCTCACCGCGGAGGGCGCCCGGCACGATCCGAAGGCCCCCAACCCGGGCGAGGTCACTCACCGCCACATCAGCGAGCTGATCCGCGACGGCGACAGCGCGGGCGCCCTGGCAGCGCTGAAGAAGCACTTCGACGACTCGGTGGTAACCCTCGCCGGCCGGGGCGGCGAGGCCGAGCAGGCGCCGCCTGCGAAGTAGGAATGCGGGGAGCCCGCGCGCACCGGGAGCAGGTGCGCGAGCGGGATGTCCCAGTTGTGCTCGGATATGCATCGGATCCGCTTGGGGATCTCCGCCTCGTTCGGCATCGAGTCCGCAGAGTAGAGGTATGAACGGTTCGCCATGGATGGCGACGCTAGCACCGGGGGCCGACAACGCCGGCGCCCTCGGAATCCTCCATTCCGGTCAGAGCGCGCGGGAGGATCGCGGCCCGGGTCCGCCCCGGGTCCGGGCGTAGTTCAACAGGTAATTGGAGCAGTCCAAGCTGTTCTGCTGCATCCGGGTGGACCCTCGCGCCGGCCCCAACCGGCTGATCTGGCGGATGACGGTGCGCACGCCGAAGCTGCGGGAGTTCGTGAGCCTGGGCTATACGGTCGTCGTGGTCGGGTCGGAGCTGGACGGCGGCGATGGTGCCCCCGACTGGTTGTGACCGGTGTAGCGAGCGGTCAAGCAGAGGGCAGGCAGGTCCCGGCGGTCGCCCTCGCCGACAAGGCGGCGTTCTTCCTCTTCCTCCACCTGGAGGTCCTCGACGCGTCCTTCTCCTTCGACGGCGTGATCGGCGCCTTCGCCTCACCAATCACATCTTCTGGATGGCCCTCGGCCTTGGCATCGGCGCCATGTACGTCCGCTCGCTCACGGTCTACCTGGTCCGTCAGGGCACCCTCGACGACTACGTCTACCTGGGGCACGGCGCCCACTACGCGATCGGCGCGTTGGCCGTGATCCTGCTGATCACCATCCGGCACCAGATCAGCGAGATCATCACCGGCCTGGTCGGGGTGTTCCTGATCGCGGCCTCGTTCCTCTCATCGGTCCGCCGCAACAAGGCGCTCGCGGCCGCCGGGACCGAGGACCCGACCTCACAGCAGGGTGAGTCCCGCCTCTGACCTGACCGTCACACCGAAGCTCCCCCGTCGGAGGGTTCGATGCGGATCACGATGGATTTGGTCACCGGCGTGTTACTGGTCTCGGCCGTGGAGTCCAGGGAGACCAGCACGTTCGTCTCCGGGTAGTAGGCGGCGGCGCAGCCGCGCGGCGTCGGATAGCGGACGGCGCGGAAGCCTGGGGCGCGGCGTTCACCGTCCGGGTTGACGCTGATCAGATCGACCAGGTCGCCGTCGTGGAGGTGGAGGTCGCGGAGGTCCTTCCGGTTGAGGAAGACGACCCGCCGTCCTCCCTTGATGCCGCGGTAACGGTCGTCGAGGCCGTAGACGGTGGTGTTGAACTGGTCGTGCGACCGTACCGTCGTCAGCAGCAGGTGTCCCGGCGGAACTTCGGGCGCGGTCGGTGGGTTGACCGTGAACTGCGCCTTGCCGGTCGACGTGGGGAAGGTGCGGGAGTCGCGCGGTGCCCGGGGGAGCATGAAGCCGCCGGGCTGCCGGACGCGCTCCTCGTATGCGTGGAATCCGGGGCAGACGTGCTCGATGTGGCGGCGGATCACGGCGTAGTCGTCGCGCATGCCGCGCCAGCCGAGGTCGTCGCCGAAGAGAGCGTGCCCGAGGTCGGCGACGATCGCGACCTCGCTGCGCAGGTGCGGTGATCCCGGAAGGAGCCGTCCGTGCGACGAGTGCACCATGGCCATCGTGTCCTCGACCGTCACGAACTGCTCACCGGAGGCCTGCCGGTCGCGCTCGGTGCGGCCGAGGCAGGGCAGCAGCAACGCCTCGGTGCCGTGGCACAGATGGGACCGGTTCAGCTTGGTCGCGACGTGGACGGTGAGGGCGCAGTTGGCCAGCGCGGTCTCCGTGACCTGCGTGTCCGGCGTGGCCGCGGCGAAGTTGCCGCCGAGGCCCATGAACACGTCGACCTCACCGTCGCGCATGGCCTTGATCGAGCCGACGGTGTCCAGGCCGTGGGCACGGGGCGGGTCGAACCCGAACTCGTCGCGGAGCCTGTCCAGGAACGGTTGCGGCATCCTCTCCCAGATCCCCATGCTGCGGTCGCCCTGGACGTTGCTGTGCCCGCGGATCGGGGCGGGCCCGGCACCAGGGCGCCCGATATTGCCGCGCAACAGGAGAAAGTTGACGATCTCGCGGATGGTTGCCACGGCGTTGCGGTGCTGGGTGAGGCCCATCGCCCAGCAGACGATGACGCTGTCCGCGGCGAGCACGTCGGCCGCGCAGTCCTCGATCAGGCGGCGGGGCAGGCCGGCCATCGTCTCGATCTGCGACCAGTCCAGGGCACGCCATGCCGTTGCGGCCGCTTCGAAGCCGTCGCAGTACCGGTCGATGAAGTGGTGGTCGAGCACGGAGCCCGGCTGGGAGTCCTCCCGGTCGACCAGGGTGCGGTTCAGGCCCGCGAAAAGGGCCAGATCGCCGTTGATGCGCACCGGGAGCCAGCGGTCGGCGAGCTGCGTGCCCGGGCCGACCAGGCCGCGCGCGGTCTGTGGGTTGTGATAGCGGCCGAACCCGGCTTCGGGGAGCGGGTTGGCTGCGATGATGCGGGCGCCGCGCCGCTTGGCCTGTTCGAGCGCGCTGAGCATGCGGGGGTGGCAGGTGCCGGGGTTCTGGCCCACGATGATGATCAAGTCCGCGTAATCGGTGATGTCGGAGATCGTGATGAGACCTTTTCCGACGCCGATGGTCGCGCTCAGGGCCTCGCCGCTCGACTCGTGGCACATGTTCGAGCAGTCGGGCAGATTGTTCGTGCCGAGCCTGCGCGCCAGCAACTGGTAGAGGAAGGCGGCCTCGTTGCTCGTCCGGCCGCTGGTGTAGAAGACGGCACGGTTCGGATCGGCGAGGCCGAGCAGGCGATCGGCGGTGAGCGCGAGCGCGTTCTCCCACGAGATGGGCGCGTAGTGCGTCGCGCCGGGGGCGAGGTGCATCGGCTGGGCCAGCCGGCCCTGCGACTCCAGCCAGTGACCGTCCCGCTCCCGCAGGTCAGCGACGGAGTGCTCGGCGAAGAACGCCGCGTCGACGCGTTTGCGTGTGGCCTCCCAGGCGACGGCCTTCGCGCCGTTCTCACAGAACTCCGCGATCTTCCGGTGGTCGGGATCGGGGTCGCCCCACGCACAGCTCGGACAGTCGAAGCCGTCGACGTGGTTCACCTTCAACAGCGTCTGCAGACTCCGCTTCGGCCCCATTTCGGCCATGGAATACCGCGCGGATTCGGTGATGCCGTGAATTCCGACGCTGGCCTTCTCGGGTCCTGAGGAGGTCACATCCGATACGGACGGTTTGATCGGTTTCTCAGCCATGACTGCCTCTTTGCCCTATACAGGGACTATCGTATGCGAGAGCAAAGTCGACCGCAGCCGTCGCCTCACTCCGAGCAATTCCCGGCCGTCAGAACAGCCAGTCTTCTGCCGTGGACGGGCGGGCCTGGTCGGAACCGCCGTGGTGCTTCACGTCGTGGACCCGGTCTCCGACGAGACCTCGCCGACACCGTCACCGCCATGACTGGCATGACTCCCCAGCTGCAGCCAGCCGACCTGAGACTCCTGCTCGACGACGTCCCCGACCCCAAGTTGTCCACGTCCTACCTGCTCAACGCGCAGTCCGACGTCCTGCCGCTGGCCGGCATGACGGCCCAGCTCGACGCCCTCGAAGCGTGGTGCCGTACAAGCCGCCCCACCGACGTCACCGGGCCCCGGCCCGGCAACCCCACGGCCCGCGGATGGACCGGCGGTTTCCTCGCCGTCGACTACGCGGAGACCCGCCGCGATCAGGTCGACCAGGTCCTCGAGTCCTCGCCTCTCGCCACACCAGCGCCCCCGTGCGCGTCCTGCTGCCGGCCCGTGGCCGCGACAACTGGTGGCCCTCACTACGCCGTGTCCGGCGGGGCTCCATTCTCGGGTTCTCTGCGGTCTCTGCGACTCGAGCCGCCCCGCAGGCCAACGCCCGGCTCCACGCTCGGGACAATCAGTTTCACAACGCGGTCCCGGCCGTGGCGGCGTATCCCTGGCCCACCGGTTCTACGCGGGACTCCCTCCCGGCCCGCTGTGCTGCAATGAGCATCCGGAGGTCGAGGAGCTGATCATGGACGAGGGCGCACGTTCCCGGGCACTGGTTGACGCGTTCGTCCGGTACTTGGACGCGGCAGGGCCCCAGCAGCTCAATTCGCGTGCCCGTGGTCTGGCGCGCGACCTCGCGCGGGCCTACGGGGTGGCCTCCGGCGATGCCCGTTTCCTTGCCCTCGCCGAAGTCCGCGACACAGCCCGGAGCCTGCGCTCCGATTTTCGACGGGGGCAGAAGCGGCGGGGCAAGGCCCACTCGCGTGCCCGCAGGAGCTCGGGCGGCCATAGTGATGGAGCGGCGTACATCAGCATCTACACCGAAAGGGAGTATGACCTCTATTCGGTCGCCCGTTCCCATATTCACGGGATCATACGCAGCATCACCCGCGACCTGGCACGTGAGGCGGCCGCTGCTCGTGCGCAGGGTGTGTCCCGGGTGACCGCCGTCTCGCGTCGCCTGGTCGAGTTGGCCGTACGGCCAGCCGTCGGGACACCGTCGCAGCGCCGGAGGCGGTTCTGGTCGGACCTCGACGAACTGGCACGAGGTGCCCACCCGCGTAGCGCCCAACTGTCCTACGCCGTCGGGGCGTTGCTTCTGCGACTGAGAGAGTCCGTGCGGCCCGGCTCGTGATCCGGCAGCTGACTGAGATGCCCGCCGCAACGGCTGCAAGGCGTGCCGGTCATCCCCTGTGCGAGCGCGCCGAGCCCTACATCAGTAATCGCTCAGGTCAATGAGAACGTTGGCGTGCGGGTCATCGGACGGGCGATGAAGGTGGGGATTGTTCAGGTACCCCGGAGACTGAATAGCCCCCAGCAAGCGGCCCAGTTCGAAGTTGGTGCGCACCGTGTCTTCCAGCGCCCAGGCATCGGAGAGGCGGTCGACGAGTACCTCGGTGTCCGGCTCGTCCTGGAACGCTGGCGGGCCGAACCCATCGTTCCTCCGTACTGCAGGAAGCCAGTGCGGCACCTGGACGGCGGCAAACGGTGGATGAAAGAACCGGCCGCCATGGCGGCGGCCGCTGAGCGTATCGCCCAGGCCGTCGGCGAGGACCCGGCCCGGGCGGTACGCCTGCTGGCCGAGACCGAGGCCACCGGCCAGTCCTGCACCCTCACCCCTGCCGATCTCGGGCTCGGGCGTCCTCACTTCCCCGAACCCTCCGTCGTGGGCGCCGGCCCCGAGCAAGGGCACGCCACACGACCTGACCTCAACAGGGCTACCGGACACAGGGAGTTCACAACATCCACGTGATCCCCTCTGGCTTGATCAGGATTGAACCTGACTCAAATATGCGTTCGAGTAGCCGTCTTCCAGACCCTCATGGCCTGGTCGGCGCGAGAGGTGCGAAGGCTCGGTTGTCGCGCAGGAGGGCCCACAGGACACTGGTGCGCCAGCGGGCGAGCGCGATAACGGCCCCGCTTCTTGGAGTAGAAGTCAGGTTGCCGGTGCGACGCCCCGAGTCCCTCGGAGCTGGCACCAGCTCCGCTGCGGAGGCCAGATGGCCAGCGTCCGGGTAAGTCGACAGGTCACCGGGCAACGATTCGATGATCAGCACCGCTGCCGAAGCAGGTGTTGTCAGAAGGCGGTGTAGCCGCCGTCCACGGGGAGGACCGCTCCGGTGACGTAGGACGACTCGGGCGAGGCGAGGAACAGGACCGCGTTTGCGATCTCCTCCGGGGTGGCGAGGCGCTGGAGCGGTATCTGGGCCTCGCGCTGACGTCGGTAGGCCTCGGGGTCGGCCCGGCGCTGGAACGACGCCTCGATGACGGGTGTGACGGTCAGGCCCGGAGCGACGACATTGACCCGGATGTTGCGCGGAGCCCATTCGATGGCCGCGCCCTTGGCCAGCATGATGAGGCCTCCCTTGGCGGCCGAGTACAGCACTTCGTCGGGCTTGCCCACCATGCCGAGCCGTGAGCCGACACAGACGAACGAGCCGCCCGCTTCGGGCATGAGCGGCGCGAAGTGCTTCATCACCAGGAACGCGCTGAGCAGGTTGCTGTGGAGCACGTTCTTCGCGTCCTCGTACGCCATGTCGGTGAGCGGGCCGCTGACCTGCAGGCCGTGGTTGAGGACGACGACGTCGACGGTTCCGACGGTGTCGGCGGCCCGCTGGGCCAGGCTCGCGACGAACGCCTCGTCGTTGAGGTCACCGGGGACGTACAGGTCGTCGGGCCGGGCGGTGTCCAGTTGTTCCCTGCGGCCGGTGAGGAGCAGCCGTGCGCCCTCGCCGCGGAAGCGGGAGCTCACCGCCTCCCCGATTCCGCTGCCGGCTCCGGTCACCAGCGCCGTGAGCTTGTCGAGTCTCATCCTCAGTCACTCTTTTCTGTGTCGGGCAACAAGGGGGGAGGGCAGTGCTGTGAGGCCGCTCAGCTGAGGAGCCCCCGGGCCGCGACCGGCCACCTCCGCGGCATCGTGCCCTGCGAGTCGGTCACGAGCAGGTCTTCGAAGTTGTTCACGACCGGGCACACGTGGTTGGGCACCACCGGGAGCACGGTTCCGACGCCGGGCCGCTGCTCCCCGGGGGGCACGGCGAGAAAGCCGTGGTACTCGTTGAGCTTGGACAGCACGGCCTTCGTGCCGGCGATCTGGCCGTACCCGCGCTGCGGGTCGCCGTCCCGGCCGAGGGCCTTGGTGCCGACGTCGAGGATGACCTGGCCCGGAACCCGGTCGCTGACGACCGTGGCCGCGACGAACAACGCGATCTGGTCCTCGTCACAGGCGCCGAGCCGGGTGTTGTCCATGTCGCAGAAGACGTACTCGCCCGGACGGATCTCGGTGATCAGGCTGCTGGTGGAGAACGCGACCGTGGGCGTGGAGCCCGCACTCACCACCTCGGCGCTCACCCCGACGCCGGCGAAGCTGCGCACAGCGGTGGCCAGTGCGATCTCCTGGTCCCGCGCGGCGAGCGCGCGAGCGGCCGGGCCGGAGCTTCCGTGACCCGGGTAGGTGTAGACGCCCACGGGTACCAGCCCACGCTTCCGGGCGGCGAGGGCGAGATCCCCCGCGGCCTCGGGCGGCGCACCCGACCGGCCGGCTCCGCAGTCGACCTCGACCACGATCTCGAGCCGTTCCGGCTCGTCGCCCATCGCGTCGGCGAGGGCCTCGATGGCCGCGACGTTGTCGGCCCCCACCCGCAGCCGGGTGGTCGCGGCGAGCGAGCGGATCCGCTCACCCTTGGTTCCCGCAGGCCAGACCGGATAGGCGAGGAAGATGTCGTCGAAGCCCGCGTCGGCGAAGACCTTCGCCTCACCGATGGTGCCCGCGGTGATCCCGACGGCCCCCGCCTCGATCTGGAGCCTCCCGATCTCCACGCACTTGTGCGTCTTGACGTGAGGCCTGACCCGCACGTCGTGCTGGGCGGCGAATCCCTGCATCCGGTCGATGTTCCGCTGCATGACGTCGATCAGCACGATGGGAGCGGGTGTGTCCACGCGCTCGACCAGTGCGTCGAGTGCTCGTTGAAGCCGGTGCACGCTGCGCTCCTGAGATCAAGGGTGGGAAAGGGAAGAGAAGGCGCGCGTCCCGCCGTCCTCGGACGAACGAGTCGCTCCCGTCGTGCAGACCATCTGGATCTCGACAGGACTGTTGCGCGGCAGTCCGGCGACACCGATCGCGGTACGGGCGTGCCGCCCGTTCTCGCCGAGCACCTCGACGAGCAGGTCACTCGCCGCGTCGGCGACCCGTGACTGTTCACCGAACTCCGGCGTACTGGCGACGAAGACCAGCATCTGCACGATCCGGACCCGGTCCAGGCCGCCCACCGCGTCCGCGGCGGTGGCAAGGCAGTTCACCACCGCTTGACGCGCCAGGCCCCGCGCCGTCTCCGTCTCGACGTCCCGGCCGACGATGCCCTGCCCCAGCAGCACACCGTTCTTGTACGGCAGTTGCCCCGACACGTGCACGCTGGAGCCGGCCGAGCGGTGGTTCACATACGTCGTGTCACTGCCGACACGAGGAAGCGTGAAGCCGAGGGACTCTAGGCGCTCCGAAGCCGAACCGGATGGCGTGCTGGTTTCCACTGGTCCTCCTGTGCGTCCAGGCGCCCCACACGAGGCAGCCGGGGAGAGCGACACTAGGACCAGCTTTGATAACTGTCAACAGTTTGCTGTTTACAGTCCCTGGCCGTATGGTCGACCATCGACAGCCGGGTGGCTGCGCCCGTGACCGATCACTGGAGGAACCGTGAGATTCGAGAGCAAGCCGAAGTTCGTCGCGTTCGACATGAACGGGACGCTGATCCACTTCCGCATCAACGAGGTGATCCGCCGGGTCCTGGGCGACCGGCTCCCGGCCGAGATCGCCGACGACTTCCTGAAGACCGGCAACCAGTACCGGATCGACGAGTGCCTGGGCGCGTACCAGCCGTTCCACCAGGTCGTCGCCCACTCGCTGGAGCGGACCATGCGCAGATTCGGCCTGGAGTACCGCGAGGGCGACGGTCAGGCGGTGTACGAGGAGATCCCCACGTGGGGCCCGTACCCCGGTGTCAGCGAGGCGCTGCGGCGCCTGGCCGAGGAGTACCCGCTGGTGATCGTGACGAACTCCGACGACGTGCATGCGAAGCGCCTCGTGGAGAACCTCCAGGCCCCGTTCGAGGTCGTGATCACCGCCGAGGAGATGGGCGTCTACAAGCCACGGCTCCGTGCGTTCGAGTACACGCTGGACAAGCTCGGCGTGGCACCCGACGAGATCGTGTGGGTCTCTGCGAGCCCGAAGTACGACCTCCGCACCGCGGCCACCATAGGCATCAAGAACAAGGTGTACATGGACCGCGGCTTCGAGCACGACGAGCACTGGCTCGACTACAAGCGGATCACCGACATCGCCGACCTGCCCGTCCTTCTCGGCCTGCCCCGCCCTTGACGTAGTTCGATGTGGCACATGGAGTCCGGCGAGCGCGCCGCCTGGCTCGTGCCGGCTGCAGGCTGGTCATTCCTCCGCGTCGCGGACCAGGAGTGCGATCTGTACCCGGTTCTCGACCGCCAGCTTGGCGAACAGGTTGCCTGTGTGTGCCTTGACGGTCGCGATGCTGATGCGCAGCCGCTGGGCGATCTCCGGGTTGCCCAGTCCGTCCGCGATGGCCCGAGCGGTTTCGAGTTCTCGTTCGGTCAGTGTGGACAGCTGTTTCCGTGCGGCTTCGCGGGATGAGCTGCGAGCGTGAGCGGACTGCGGGCCGGTGGCTGCGGCGATCACCCGTGCCGTGGCCGCTGGAGACAGCACGGGGTTGCCGTCCGCGACGGTCCGCACCGCGTCGAGAATCTGCGGCGGTTGGGTGTCTTTGAGGACGAAGCCGAGGGCTCCGGCGCGCAGTGCGCCGAGCACCAGATCATCGGAGTCGAATGTGGTCAGCATGAGCACCCGCGGCGGTGCCGGCCGGGTGAGGAGTTCCCGGGTCGCGCTGAGACCGTCACGGCCGGGCATGCGTACGTCCATCAGTACGACGTCCGGCCGCTGCTCGTCCACCACGGTGATCGCGGCGTCCCCGTCGGCCGCCTCCGCGACCACGGTCAGGTCCGGTTCGCCGTCGATGACGAGCCGCAGCGCCATGCGCACCAGCTGTTCGTCGTCGACGATGACGACGCGCAACGGCTCCTGCTCGCTGTCCACTCAGGTTCTCTTTTCGTGGGTGGGGTCCGGCCAGGGTAGTTGTGCGGTGACGAGGTATCCGTTGTCGGGTGTGGGGTGGTGGTTGAGTTCTCCGCCGGCGAGGTTGATTCGTTCGATGAGGCCGAGCAGACCGAATCCCGATGCCGGTGGTTGTGCGTTCCTTGTGGTCGCCGGGGAGTTGCGGACGCTGACGTTGAGTTTGTCGCCGGCTTTTCCTTCGAGGGTGATGTGTACGTGTGCGCCTGGGGCGTGTTTGGCGGCGTTGGTGAGTCCTTCCTGGACGATCCGGTAGCAGGTGCGTCCGACGACGTCGGACGGTCTTCCCGTCACGGTGGTGGTGAGCGTGACGTCCAGTCCGGATGTGCGGGCGTCGGCCACCAGGTCGGGGATGCAGTTGAGGGAAGGCTGGGGTGGTTCCGGGCGGCCCGGGTCGGCCCGGAGCACACCGAGGACATCCCGTAGTTCTTCCAAGGCCTGGTGGGAGCCATCGGCGATGCCACGGACCAGCACGCGGTTTTCCTCTGCTGCGAGGTCGCTGCGGTGGTTCAGCACTCCGGCCTGCATGGCGACAAGGGAGATCCGGTGCGCGAGCACGTCGTGCATCTCGCGGGCGATCCGGTTCCGTTCCAAGGCCCGTGCCTGCGCCGCTCGTGCGGTCTGTTCCCGCTCCGCGCTCTCCGCCCGGTCTCGCAAGGACCGCACTTCGGCACGCCGCGCGCCGATGGCCATGCCCACGGCCACCGCGATGCCCGCGGTCAGTGCCGGGAACGCGAGCTGGAACCACAACGAGCCGGGCGGCATCTGGACCGGATAGAGCCCGACGGCGATCTGTGACGCGGTCACGTAGGCCAGCCCGACGACCCCGATCTCCACCGGACGGCGACGGGTGGAGATCGAGGCCAGCGCCAGAAGCGCGGCGCCGGTGGCGAGTCCCGACACGGTGGAGGCGATCGCGACCGTCATGGCGGCGGCGAGCGGGAACCGCCGTCTCCACAGCAGCACCGTCAGGCAGCCGAGAGCCACCAGCGGATCACCGATGAGGAACCAGGAGCCCGCTTCGGCCCCCTGCTGGTGCAGCAGCACACCGGTGGAGAGCCAGACCGGTACGCCCAGTGCCGCGGCCGCCGCCAGCCGCCCGGTCTGCTGCCACCCCCCGAGCCGTGGCGCGACGTCTGTATTCACCTGGCCATTGTCGCGACACCGTACGGCCGGTGAGTCAGACCTGGGGCTGATGTGCCCTTGGACCAGAGTCGAATCACCGTCTCGACTCTGGTCGAAGGTGATGCGAGCCGCCGGGCCGATGTGCCGGCGGCGCCGCACGGACAGACTCATCGAGGCGGTCGGGATGGTGATCACAGCCCTGCCCGCCCCAGCGGTGCCCGGCGGGGCCGCCCCAAGCACGCCCGTTTCGGCGCCCCCATGCGTCCCCATGCGTCCCCATGCACCCCCATGCACCCCTCAGGAGGACATCAGATGCACCGAGCTTTGTCCCTCGCCGTCGCCGCCACCGCGGTGGCGGCGACCACGATTCCGGGAGTGCCGGTGGCGGCGACGCCAACGCCGGACACCGTGCGATGGGGCCCGTGCCAGGAGAAGGCCGCCTCAGAGAAGACCGCCTCAGAGAAGGCCGCCTTGCCCCGTCTGGAGTGCTCGACGCTCGAAGTCCCCTTGGACTACCGGGATCCGGACGGCCGGCAGATCGAGATCGCGATCTCCCGGCTGGCGAGCAAGGAACCCTCGCAGCGCCGCGGCGTCCTGCTGACCAGTCCGGGCGGCCCCGGCATCACGGGACTCGGCTACCCGGCCGTCCTCGCCGCAGTCGGGCTGCCGCAGGAGGTGCTGGACTCCTACGACCTGATCGGCTTCGACCCGCGTGGCGTCGGCCGCAGCACGCCGGTGACCTGTGATCTGACGCCGGAGCAGCAGGCACGCGGCAACGTCCCGCCGTACGCACACACCGCGGCCGATGTCGCGCGCGAGGCGCCGAACGCGCGGGCCATCGCCGAGCAGTGCGCCACCTCACGGACGGCGTGGATGCTGCCGCACACCACCACCGCGAACACCGCGCGCGACATGGACCGGATCCGGGCGGCGCTGGGCGAGCCGAAGCTCTCGTACCTCGGTGCCTCCTACGGCAGCTACCTCGGCGCGGTGTACACGACGATGTTCCCGAAGCGCAGCGACCGGGTCGTGCTCGACAGCAACCTGGGCCCCGGCGGTTACGACGTCACGGCCATGCGGTTGCTCGCCCGTGGAATGGAGGACCGGTTCCCGGACTTCGCGGCGTACGCGGCCGCGCACCCCGAGTACGGTCTGGGCACCACGCCGGAGCAGGTGAGGGCGAAGTTCTTCGATCTCGCGGAGCGGCTGGAGGCGGAACCGGTCCAGGGCTTCGACGCGACGTCGTTCCGCGGGGTGACGTTCGACCGCCTCTACAGCGATGCGGACATGCCCCTGGTGGCCAAGACCTGGCAGGCCCTCGACACGGACCAGCCGCCGCCGACGACCCCGTCGTTTCCGAACATGGAGAACTTCATGTCCGCGCGCTTTTCGGTGATATGCGGCGATACACGCTGGCCGGAGACGGTCCGGGAGTATCAGCGCAACGTCGCGGTCGACCGGCTGAAATACCCGATGCTGGGCGGGTCCACGGCCAGCATCGGACCGTGCGCGTTCTGGCCGGACGAGCGGGTCGAGCCGCCGGTGCGCATCGGTGACCGGGGCCCGTCGAACGTACTCATGGCGCAGAACGAACGCGACCCGGGGACGCCGCTGGTCGGCGCCCAAGAGCTGCGGCGGGCGTTCGGGAAGCGGGCCACGATGGTGACGGCCGACCAGGGCGGGCACGGTGTCTACCCGTTCGGGCCCAACACGTGCGCGAACGACGCGGTGACCGCGTTCCTGACCACCGGGAAGCGCCCGTCACAGGACCTCGCCTGCGCAGCGGAACCCAGCAAGTAACAGGAGGAGAGGCATGCTCAAGGAGTGGCGGCATCGTCGGGCTGTGCAGCGGGTCAAGCCCGGGGACGGGCGACCGTTGAAGCGTTTCCGCTGGTGGCAGATGCTTACCCGCGCACTCTTCCATCTTCGGCTGATGAACGACGACGGCCGGCAGACGGACTACGCCGTCGACGTCAAGCATCAGAATCAGTCGGAGGGCTACGTCAAGGCCCACCTGTACCTCGATGGCAGGCATCACGCCGAGTCCAAAGTGCCTGCCGCCTTCCCCGTTCAGGGCGGCACCATCGAAGTGAGGACGAGCGCCTTCGGGCTCAAGCGCTGCCACTACGTCACCGCCGAGGGGGCCGAGCACCAGCTCATCCCGGACCCCGCCTCCGCCGAAGGGCGCCGCGCGCGCCTCGACCGCGCGCACCCCGCACTGAGCCGCTGGATGGGTTTCCTCTCGTCGGTCGTGCTCGTCATCGGCCTGGTTCTCCTGATCCTTCAGCTCGCCGAACAGGTCACCCGGTCGCCGGAGGGCGTCGCCCAGTACGTCGGGACCTTCACCTCGCCCATCGATCTGTCGGCATGGGGCAACGTCGTGGTCGGGCTCGTAACTGTGGCGGCCAGCACGGAGCGGGCGCTGCGGCTGCGCTACAACTGGCTGCTCGACGGCGGGGCGGGCTGACCTTCTGCGGCACGTCGTTCAGCCGGCGATGTCGACCCCGTATCCGCGTGCGAGGGCGTCGAGACCGTGGTCGTAGCCCTGGCCGACGGCGCGTAGGCGCCACGCCGGGCCTCTGCGGTAGATCTCCGCGAGCAGCATGGTGCGTTCGGTGGTGGCGGCGTCCAGGGTGGCCCGGGCGAGCGGTGCCCCACTGCTGCCGGGGGCGGCACCGATCTGGATCGCACCGACCGTCCCGAAGGTGGCGGTGCCGTCGATGGCGGCAGCGACGACGACCTTGCGCGTCGCGGGCGGCAGGGAGGCCAGGTTGAGGGCGATGGTCTGTTCGGCGGGGCCGCCGGTGAGCAGTCGCACGGTTCCGGCGGGGCTCTCGGGAGCGCCGTAGAAGATGAAGTCCTCGTCGAAGGTGACCTGTTCGTCCTCGTCGAGGAGGAAGGCGACGACGTCGATTTCGTAGTCGGTCTGCGGGGCCCAGCCGGCGGTGACGTACCACTCCGGCGCGGGGCTGCCGTGCGGCATGGGCAGGTCGATGACACCGCCTCTCGGCATCACGTGCGGCTCCTGAGTCCGGGGCGCGGCCGGGGCGGTGGCGGTCGGAGCGGTGAGCCAGTGGAGGTCGCGCACGGGGAGTTCGAGGGCTGTGATGCGGCTCATGCGCCGGTCGCCCTGCCCTCCCTCCAGGAGTACGACGTCGGTGACACTGGCGGACAGGTTGATCGCCGCGGACCCGCCCAGCTCGACGATACGGGTGCGAGCCGCAGCGGCATCGGCATGTACACCACCGAGCACCAGCACGCGACGCCCGGCCAGCGGCTTGTCCAAGGTGCCGACGCAGGAAACCGGTTGGCGCGGAGCGGGTACTGGCACACCGGGGGCGGCCGTGGGGAGGGCTGGGGCTTCCGGGACGGGTGCCACAGAGGTCGTGACGGGCGCCAACTCCACGGGTCCGACGACTGGTTCTGCTTCCGGCTCGGCCTCCGGCGCGACAGTGGCGGCTGTCGCCTCATGTGCTGTCCCCGGCCGTACGTCGGCCAACAGCCGCAGGAAGGCGTGCTCGTCGATAACCGGCACGCCCTCGGCAACCGCGCGTCGGGCCTTTGCCGAACCGGACGCCGGTTCATTGGTGACCAGCACGCTGGTGTGCCGGCTGACGGACGTCATCATGTTCAGCCCGGCGGCGACCGCCCGCCCGACCAGTTCCGCCCGGGCATGGGCGGTCTCACCGGTGATCGCGACCTTCATCCCCTGCTGGAGGGGCCCGCCGGGAGTCAGCCGTCCCGGATTGCGGTAGGCGCAGGGTGTCTTCGGTGGATTCGGCGTGAACTGCGACTCCGCCCGGGGCGGGCAGGTCACCAGCGGTAAGGGCAGATCGAGCCGCGCTGCCTCGCGCAGCGATGCCCGCAGGATCCCGGCCAGCACACGGGTGTCGTCCAGCGCATCGTGCGCACGCTGCTGGGGGACGCCGTAATGGGCGGCGAGGGTGCCGAGCTTCATGTCGTCCGTCGGCGGATCCACCTGGCGATTCAGAGCCAGGGTGCACAGCCGCTGCGACACCGGCAGCCACATCCGCGCACGGGCGAACTCGTAGGCCAGGAAGTCGTAGTCGAACTGGGCGTTGTGGGCGACCAGGACCCGGTCCTGGAGCATCGCCCCGATCCGCCCGGCGACCTGGTCGAACGTCGGCGCACCCCGCAGTCGCTCGACGGTCAGCCCGTGCACCTCCACCGGTCCCGGATCACACCCCGGATTGAGCAGTGTCGAGAACTCCCCGGTCTGCTCGCCGTCCGGGCCGATCGTGATCACCGCGACGGACAGCACGCGATCTCGCCGGGCTATGAGACCCGACGTCTCCACATCGACCAAGGCCCAGTCACAGGCGTAGTCGCCCAGCGCGGGCACATCGAAGGAGGTGGAGACGAGACTCATGGCGGCAAGGATGATCTGATATCCAGCCCTCCTTCAACCGGTATGCCGATTTGCCATGGTTTGGGGCGCTGCAGCGAGGTGGTCCCAGAGAGTCCGTCGTGACCGTGGCGCGGTGGCTCGGACACTCCTCCCCAGCGATCACCCTCGGTTACTATGCTCACTTCATGCCGGAGGCCGGACGGAGTAAGGGGCAGGTGACCTGAGGGCATGCTGAGAGAGGTCACGGCGACCCGCTACGTGGCACCCCTGACGTCCGGCGGCTCCGTGCCCGGCATCGTCGAGGCCGACGACCTGGGCACGTACGTCGTGAAGTTCACCGGCTCCGCGCAGGGCCGCAAGGCGCTGGTCGCCGAGGTGATCGTGGGGGAGCTGGCCCGCGCCCTCGGTCTGCGCTTCCCCGAGCTGGTGCTGGTGCACTTCGACCCGGTGATAGCCGGGGACGAGCCGCATCAGGAGGTGCGGGACCTGCACGCGGCCAGCGCGGGCGTGAACCTCGGCATGGACTACCTCCCGGGCGCCCGGGACTTCACGCCGGAGATCGCGCAGGTCTTCCCCGTCGATCCCCTGGAGGCGGGGCGGATCGTCTGGCTCGACGCCCTGACCGTGAACGTGGACCGCACGGTGCACAGCTCCAACCTGATGGTCTGGCCCACCCTGGGCGTCGCGCCCCCGCGCCTGTGGCTGATCGACCACGGTGCCGCGCTCGTCTTCCACCACCGCTGGGACGGCACCGACCCCGCCAAGGCCTACGACTTCCGGCACCACGCCCTCGGCCACTACGGGCCCGACGTGCGGGCCGCCGACGCCGAGCTCGCTCCCCGGGTGACCGAGGATCTGCTGCGCCGGATCCTCGCGGAGGTCCCGGACGCCTGGCTCGCGGACGAGCCGGGCTTCACCGGCCTGCAGGAGGCACGCGAGGCGTACGTGGCGTACCTCCACGCGCGTGTGCGGGCCTCCGGGGCCTGGCTGCCCACCGACTTCCCCGGCCGCGAGGAGCTCGCCGCCGAGGAGGCGCGCCGGGCGGCGCGCAGCCGGCAAGGACGCCCCGCGTGGCTCCGGCAGGTCCCCGACCTGCACGGCAAGCCCGCGGCCGAACAGGATTGGTCGGTGCACCTCGGATGAGTGGCCGTGTCGAGATCGAGTACTGCACCCAGTGCCGCTGGCTGCCCCGCGCGGCCTGGCTGGCGCAGGAGCTGCTGACGACCTTCGAGTCCGAGCTGACGGAGCTGGCGCTGAAGCCCGGCACGGGCGGGGTGTTCGTCGTCCGCGTCGGCGACGAGGTCGTCTGGGACCGCCGAGAGCAGGGCTTCCCGGAACCGACGGCCGTGAAGCGGGCCGTACGCGACCGAGTGGCCCCGGGGAAACCCCTGGGCCACTCGGACAAGCCGTCCGCCGAGCCGTCCGCGGACTGAGTGGTCAGCCCTTGAGTCGCTCGTACGCCGGCAGCGTCAGGAAGTCGGCGTAGTCCTCGTCGAGGGCGACCGTCAGCAGCAGGTCGTGCGCCTGCTGCCAGTTGCCGGCCGCGAAGGCCTCCTCGCCGATCTCGGCCTTGATGTTCGCCAGTTCCTCGGCGGCGACCTTGCGGGCCAGGTCGGCGGTGACCTGCTCGCCGTTGTCGAGGACGACGCCCGCGTTGATCCACTGCCAGATCTGGGAGCGGGAGATCTCGGCGGTGGCGGCGTCCTCCATCAGGTTGAAGATCGCGACCGCGCCGAGGCCGCGCAGCCAGGCCTCGATGTAGCGGATGCCGACCTGCACGGCGTTCACCAGACCCGCGTACGTGGGCTTGGCGTCCAGCGAGTCGATCGCGATCAGGTCGGCCGCCTTGACGTCGACGTCCTCGCGCAGCCGGTCCTTCTGGTTGGGCTTGTAGCCGAGGACCTTGTCGAAGGACTCCATGGCGATGGGCACCAGGTCGGGGTGGGCGACCCAGGAGCCGTCGAAACCGTCGTTCGCCTCGCGGTCCTTGTCGGCCCGGACCTTCTCGAAGGCGACCTTGTTGACCTCCGCGTCCCGGCGGGACGGAATGAACGCCGCCATGCCGCCGATCGCATGCGCGCCGCGCTTGTGGCAGGTGCGGACGAGGAGTTCGGTGTACGCGCGCATGAACGGGGCCGTCATCGTCACCGCGTTGCGGTCCGGCAGGACGAACCTGGCGCCGCCGTCCCGGAAGTTCTTGACGATGGAGAACAGGTAGTCCCAGCGGCCCGCGTTCAGCCCGGAGGCGTGGTCGCGCAGCTCGTAGAGGATCTCCTCCATCTCGTACGCGGCTGTGATCGTCTCGATCAGCACGGTGGCGCGCACGGTGCCCTGGGGGATGCCGAGGTAGTCCTGCGCGAAGACGAAGACCTCGTTCCAGAGGCGGGCCTCCAGGTGCGACTCCGTCTTGGGCAGGTAGAAGTACGGGCCCTTGCCCAGGCCCAGCAGGCGCTTGGCGTTGTGGAAGAAGTACAGGCCGAAGTCGACGAGCGCGCCGGGCACGGGGGTGCCGTCCGCGTCGACGAGGTGACGCTCGTTCAGGTGCCAGCCGCGCGGGCGCATGACGACCGTGGCGAGTTCCTCGTTCGCCTTCAGGGCGTACGACTTGCCCGACTTCGGGTCCGTGAAGTCGATGTTCCGCGTGTAGGCGTCGATCAGGTTGAGCTGGCCGAGGACCACGTTCTCCCAGGTGGGCGCGGAAGCGTCCTCGAAGTCCGCGAGCCACACCTTCGCGCCCGAGTTGAGGGCGTTGATGGTCATCTTGCGGTCGGTCGGGCCGGTGATCTCCACCCGCCGGTCGTTCAGGGCGTCGGGGGACGGGGCGACCTTCCAGGAGTCGTCGGCGCGGATCGCGGCGGTCTCCGGGAGGAAGTCGAGGGTTGAGGTGCGGGCGATCTCGGCGCGGCGCTCGGCGCGGCGGGCGAGGAGTTCGTCACGCCGGGGCGTGAACCGCCGGTGCAGCTCGGCCACGAAGGCGAGCGCCGCTTCGGTGAGGACCTCCTCCTGCCGGGGCAGGGGTTCGGCGTCGACGATGGCCAGCGGGGACGGCGCTGGTGCGGACATGAACGGTCACTTCCTTCAGCGAGCTGTGAAGACGAGCCGGCGGTTCGGCACCGGGTGCCAGTCTTCCCGGATACGGCGTTCGAACGCCCGCGGGGGCCTCGGGCGCTTCTGAACAGTGGATACTAGTTTCCTCATAGTGGAAGTTCAATCATCTGTTGATGTCGAGATTCTCCGGGTCGAGGAAAGGTGGCGCTCCGTGCCACCCCGCTCACTCAAGGTGGGCCAGGTCGGCCTCGGTGTCGATGTCGAAGGGCCGGGCCACGTCCCCGCACTCGACGAGCGTGATCGCCGGCTCGCGCTCCTTCAGATAGGCGCGTGCCCCCCGGTCCCCGGTCGCAGTCGCCGCGACACCGGTCCAGTGGGCGGCGCCGAACAGCACCGGATGGCCGCGCACCCCGTCGTAGGCGGCCGACACCAGTGACTTCTCGTCCTCGAATGCGGTGAGCACCCGGGTCACCGCCTCCGGGCCGATGCCGGGCTGGTCGACGAGCGAGACCAGGGCGGCCGTCGCGCCCGTGCCCGCGAGCGAGTCCAGCCCGGCCCGCAGGGACGTCCCCATGCCCTGTTCCCAGTCCGGGTTGGCGACCAGTACGCAACCCGGCAGTACGGCCCGGGCCCGGACCTCGTCCTCCCGTGCGCCCAGTACGACGTGGACCCGCTCGCAGCCGCCCTCGCGCAACACCCGTACCGCGTGCTCCACGAGGGGGCGTCCCCGATGGGTGAGCAGCGCCTTGGGGCGTCCGCCGAGCCGCCGCCCGCCCCCGGCGGCCAGCAGCACCCCGGCAACCGCACCCGTCCTATTCCGCGTCTCCCATGTCGTCATGGATCCTGCATACCGCACGACCTCGGGCCGGAAAGTCACGCAGCGAAACAAGTCGATGACGCAATGGACTGGCGCCTGGTGGCCCGCGTCGTTTACTGTCGCCCGCACCGACCGGCCGGGCGGCCGACCGGCGCCCGGTGTGGGGGACTTCGCGTCGGAAGGGCACGCGCACGACGGAGTGCGAGGGGGAGGACTGTGTTGCGGAGCGTTGAGCAGAAGCGGCAGGGGTCTGTGACCGGCGGCGGCGAGGATCCGCGCGTGACGGAGCTGCGCTCCGCCGTCGCCCGGCTGCGCCGCCGGCTCGCCGCGCATCCCGGCGAGTTCGCGGACCGGACCATCGCCGAGGAGGAACTGGCCGCCCTGGACGCGATGGCGGCCGACGGCGCCCCGGAGATCCCGCGGCTGCGCCGCTCCCTCCTGCTGATCGCGGGCGCGATCGGCTCGGTGAGCGCGCTCGCCCCGGAACTGACGGAGGTCCGCCACGCCGTCGACCTCTTCGGAGGGCCGGTGCGGGGGCAGGGCTAGGAGGGCTGGGGCTAGGTGTGTTGTCCGGGGACGTTGGTGACAGGCGACACGCTGTGAGTGGTCCTTGAACGGGGCGAGGGCCTCTGGGTTCGGTGTGGATTGCGAAGTCTGCACCGACGCCCAGGAGGCCCTCGTTGTTCCACCGTAATGCCCCGCTGACCGCGACCGGCAGGCTGCGTCTGGCCCGGTGTGTCGTCAACGACGGATGGCCGCTACGGCGGGCCGCGGAACGCTTCCAGGTCAGCCACACCACCGCAGCCCGCTGGGCAGCCCGATACCGCAAGCACGGGCCCGCCGGAATGCAGGACCGCTCAAGCCGCCCACACCACCAGCCCCGCCGCACCCCAAACACCCTGGAGGAACGGGTCGTGCGCCTGCTCCGCGAGCATCGCATCGGACCGGTACGGCTGGCCGCCCGATGCGGCATCGCGGCCTCCACCGCCCACCGCATTCTGCGCCGTCACTACCTGCCCGCTCTGGCCGCCACCGACCGGGCCACCGGTGAACCCGTCCGCCGCTTTGAGCGCTCCCGGCCCGGCGAACTGCTCCACATCGACGTCAAGAAGCTCGGCCGCATCCCCGACGGCGGCGGCCACAAGGTCCTCGGCCGGGCGGCCGGCCGGGCCAACCAGGACCGCCGCAACGGCACCGGATACGCCTACCTGCATACCGCCCTGGACGACCACTCCCGCCTGGCCTACACCGAAGACCTGCCCGACGAGAAGGCCGCCACCTGCGCGGCCTTCTTACGACGAGCAACCGCCTGGTTCGCCGCCCACGGCGTCACCGTCGAGCGCGTCCTGACCGACAACGCCTGGGCCTACACCAAGAACACCTGGCGCGACGCCTGCCGCGACCTGGGCGTCAGCCCCCGTTTCACCCGGCCCTGGCGTCCGCAGACCAACGGCAAGGTCGAACGCTTCCACCGCACCCTGCTCGACGAATGGGCCTACCACCGGCCCTACACCTCAGACGCCGAACGCCAGGCGGCGTTTCCCGACTGGCTGGACTGGTACAACTACCACCGACCCCACACCGGCATCGGCGGCCACACCCCAGCCAGCCGCGTCACCAACCTGTCCGAACAGCACAGCTAGGGCGCCGGTCCTGGCGTGAGACGCCTCCGTTCCTCCGGTTCGGCGGTGGACGGGTGTCCGTTCGTTCCGGCGGTGGGTGGTTTTCCGTCCGGTCCGGCGCTGGACGTGTGTCCGTCCGGGTGCCCGGACAGGGGCGTCGGCGCTACGCGGGGGACTGGGTGGCCAGGGCCTCGGACAGTTCGCCCGCGACCTGCTGGAGCACCGGCACGATCTTCTCCGTCGCCGCCTCCGTGACCCGGCCCGCCGGGCCGGAGATGGAGATGGCCGCGGCCGTGGGGGAGTCGGGCACCGAGACCGCCAGGCAGCGGACGCCGATCTCCTGCTCGTTGTCGTCGATCGCGTAGCCCTGTCGGCGTACGTCCTCCAGCGCCGCGAGGAACCCGTCGGGCGTCGTGATGGTCTTCTCCGTCGCGGCGGGCATGCCCGTACGGTTCAGCAGGGCGCGCACCTCCTCCGGCGGGAAACCGGCGAGCAGGGCCTTGCCCACGCCCGTGGAATGCGGCAGCACGCGCCGGCCGACCTCCGTGAACATCCGCATCGAGTGCTTCGACGGCACCTGCGCCACGTAGACGATCTCGTCCCCGTCCAGCAGCGCCATGTTCGCCGTCTCGCCGGTCTCCTCGACCAGCCGGGCGAGATAGGGCCGTGCCCAGGTGCCCAGCAGGCGGGATGCGGACTCGCCGAGACGGATCAGGCGCGGGCCGAGCGCGTACCGGCGGTTGGACTGCTGCCGTACGTACCCGCAGGCCACCAGCGTGCGCATCAGGCGGTGGATCGTGGGCAGCGGCAGCCCGCTGCTCGCGGACAGCTCGCTCAGGCCGACCTCGCCGCCCGCGTCCGCCATCCGTTCGAGCAGGTCGAAGGCGCGCTCCAGGGACTGGACCCCGCCGTTGGCGGAGGACCGGGCGGAGTCGGTGGTGCTGGCGCTGGACGTCGGCACGGCGCGTTCCTTTCGGGACTGGCGGAAGAGCAGAAGCCTACCCGGCAGTCGGTTGACTCCCCGCTTGTACGTAGCTACGTTCTGCGTACTGGAATTGTAATTCCGCTTTGTGGAAACGTCCAGAGGTGGCCGCGTGGCGGGTGCAGTGGTCCAGTGTGCCCTTGACGGCGCGGGAGAGGGAGTGAAGACTCCTTCAACAGAAAGTTGAATTCCGTTACGCGGAAGTAAACGGATGCAGTGGACGCAAGTGGAAGTTAGGGGTTCGGGTGTCCGACGCTGAACTGGTGCTTCGCTCGACGCGTGTCATCACTCCCGAGGGGACCCGCGCCGCCTCGGTCGCGGTCGCCGCCGGCACGATCACGGCCGTCCTCCCGTACGACGCGCCCGTACCGGAGACCGCCCGCCTGGAGGACCTGGGCGACCACGTCCTGCTGCCCGGCCTGGTCGACACCCACGTGCACGTCAACGATCCCGGCCGCACCGAGTGGGAGGGCTTCTGGACCGCCACCCGCGCCGCCGCGGCCGGCGGCATCACGACCCTCGTCGACATGCCCCTCAACTCCCTCCCGCCCACCACGACCGTCGCGCACCTGCGGACCAAGCAGCAGGTCGCCGCCGACAAGGCGCACATCGACGTCGGCTTCTGGGGCGGCGCCCTGCCGGACAACGTCAAGGACCTGCGCCCGCTGCACGAGGCCGGCGTCTTCGGCTTCAAGGCGTTCCTGTCGCCGTCCGGAGTCGACGAGTTCCCGCACCTCGAACGGGATCCGCTCGCCCGCACCATGGCCGAGATCGCCGCCTTCGACGGCCTGCTCATCGTGCACGCCGAAGACCCCCACCTCCTCGCCTCCGCCCCGCAGCAGCCCGGCCCCAGGTACGCCGACTTCCTCGCCTCCCGCCCGCGCGACGCCGAGGACACCGCCATCGCCCAGCTCATCCGCGAGGCGAAGGCCCTCCACGCGCGCGTGCACGTGCTCCACCTGTCCTCCAGCGACGCCCTGCCGATGATCGCGGAGGCGCGGGCGGAGGGCGTCCGCGTCACCGTGGAGACCTGCCCCCACTACCTGACCCTCACCGCCGAGGAAGTCCCCGACGGGGCCAGCGAGTTCAAGTGCTGCCCGCCGATCCGCGAGGCCGCCAACCAGGACCTGCTGTGGCAGGCGCTGGCCGACGGCACCATCGACTGCGTCGTCACCGACCACTCCCCGTCCACGGCCGACCTGAAGACCGACGACTTCGCGACCGCCTGGGGCGGCATCTCCGGACTCCAGCTGAGCCTGCCGGCGGTGTGGACGGAGGCCCGCAGGCGCGGGCACGGACTGGAGGACGTCGTCCGCTGGATGTCCACGCGGACGTCCGAACTCGTCGGGCTCGACGACCGCAAGGGTGCCATCGCGGCGGGCCGCGACGCCGACTTCGCCGTCCTCGCCCCCGACGAGACCTTCACCGTCGACCCGGCCTCCCTGCAGCACCGCAACCGCGTCACGGCCTACGCCGGCAAGACCCTGTACGGCGTCGTGAAGTCCACCTGGCTGCGCGGACAGCGCATCGTCGCGGACGGCGAGTTCACCGAACCGAAGGGGCGACTCCTCACCCGAACCAACTGATCCCCATCCCGGACTCGAAAGGCAGACCTGATCACCGTGACGGCGATTCCCAGCTTCACCGGCGACGCGAACCCCTACGGAGGCGGCGACCCGTACGCGGACTACCGCACCGCCGACTTCCCCTTCACCCAGTACGCCAACCTCGCCGACCGGCGTCTCGGTGCCGGTGTCATCGCCGCCAACGACGAGTTCTTCGCCCAGCGCGAGAACCTGCTGGTGCCCGAGCGCGCCGAGTTCGACCCCGAGCACTTCGGGCACAAGGGCAAGGTCATGGACGGCTGGGAGACGCGCCGCCGCCGGGGCGCGTCGGGGGAGCACCCCTGGCCGACCGCCGAGGACCACGACTGGGCGCTGGTCCGCCTCGGCGCCCCGGGCGTGGTCCGGGGGATCGTCGTCGACACCGCGCACTTCCGCGGCAACTATCCGCAGGCCGTGTCCGTCGAGGGCACGTGCGTACCGGGCTCCCCGTCGCCCGAGGAACTCCTCGGGGACGACGTGAAGTGGACGACCCTGGTCCCGCGCACCCCGGTCGGCGGCCACGCGGCGAACGGTTTCCCCGTCGCCGTCGAGCAGCGCTTCACCCACCTGCGGGTCAACCAGCACCCCGACGGCGGCATCGCACGCCTGCGCGTCCACGGCGAGGTCGTCCCGGACCCCGCGTGGCTCGAGGTGCTGGGCACCTTCGACGTCGTCGCCCTGGAGAACGGCGGCCAGGTCGAGGACGCCTCCGACCGCTTCTACTCGCCCGCCACCAACACCATCCAGCCGGGCCGCTCCCGCAAGATGGACGACGGCTGGGAGACCCGGCGGCGCCGCGACCAGGGCCACGACTGGATCCGCTACCGGCTGACCGCCCAGTCCGAGATCCGCGCCCTGGAGATCGACACCGCGTACCTCAAGGGCAACAGCGCCGGCTGGGCCGCGGTGTCCGTGCGCGACGGTGAGGACGGCGAGTGGCGGGAGATCCTGCCCCGCACGCGCCTCCAGCCCGACACCAACCACCGCTTCGTCCTCCCGGCCCCGGCCGTCGGCACGCACGCACGCGTGGACATCTTCCCGGACGGCGGCATCTCCCGACTGCGGCTGTTCGGCACCCTGACGAACGACGGCACGAGGCGCCTCGCGGCACGACACCAGGAGCTGGGCGGCTGAGCTGGCCCGGCACCGGGGCACGCGGACCGGCGGCACCGGGGCCTGCCCCTGGGGGGGACCGGCCTGACGGCACCGGTGGGCCCGCCCCAGGGGGCACCGGCCCGATAGCGCCGGTGGCTTTGCACTGGGGGCGCGTCGGAACGGCGGCATCGGTGGGCTCTGCACCGGGGCACGCATGACCGACGGCACCGGTGGGCTCGCCCCTGGGGGACCGGCCCGACCGCACCCGTGGCCCCGCCCCAGGGGGCGCACCGGCCCGACCGCGTCGGTGCGCCCCCTCGCTTACGCCGCGTGTCCGCCGTCCACGGCGAACTCCGCGCCGGTGACGTAGGTCGCCCCCGCCAGGTACGCCACCATCGACGCCACCTCGTCCGCCGTCCCGAACCGCCCCAGCGCCGTCATCGCCGCCTGGCCGGCCGCGTACGGGCCGTCCGCCGGGTTCATGTCGGTGTCGATCGGCCCGGGATGGACGAGGTTCGCCGTGATCCCGCGCCCGCCCAACTCCCTGGCCAGGGCCTTGGTCAGACCGGCCAGGGCCGCCTTGCTCGTCGCGTAGAGCGTTCCACCGGGCCCGGGCACGCGCTGGGCCATGCAACTGCCGATCGTGATGATCCGCCCGCCCTCGGGCATGCGCGCGGCGGCGGCCTGGGAGGTCAGGAAGACCCCGCGCACGTTGACGGCGAGGACCCGGTCCACGTCCGCCAGCGACAGGGTCTCCAGCGGCCCGAGCACCCCGACGCCGGCGTTGTTCACCAGGACGTCGAGACGGCCCAGCGCCTCGGCCGCCGCGGTCACGGCACCGGCCGCCTCGGCGGCGTCCGCCGCGTCCGCGCGTACCGCCACCGCCCGGCGCCCCAGGGTCTCCACGGCCCGTACGACCTCCTCGGCCGCCTCCTTGCCGTTCACATAGCCGACCGCCACGTCCGCGCCCTCCCGGGCCAGCCGCAGGGCCGTCGCCGCGCCGATGCCACGGCTCGCCCCGGTCACGAGAGCCACCTTGCCGCCGAGATCCCCTTGAGAAGTGCTGAGAGTTCCTTGAGAAGTCATGGGTCCATCCCAGCGCCGGGACGGACCCGACGCTGGCGGTGAACGGACGTCGAGGTGGCTCCCTCTGGTCCCGCACGGAAAGGGCCGTACGGACGAGCGGTGAGTTGCGGGGGCCCGCGGGGTCTGAACCGATGACAACAGACCCGACCGTTCCAGAAGAAGGGCACCCGCCATGGGCAAGCTCGTCTCCACCCTCTTCGTCACCCTCGACGGCGTCTACCAGGCCCCCGGCGGCCCGCACGAGGACACCCGCGGCGGCTTCACCCACGGCGGCTGGAGCTTCCCGTACGCCGAGGAGGACTTCGGCCGGTTCATCAGCGAGGTCTTCACCCGCCCGCGTGCCTTCCTGCTCGGGCGCCGGACGTACGACATCTTCAGCACGTTCTGGCCGAAGGTGACCGACCCCGCCGATCCGGTCGCCTCACAACTCAACGCACTGCCGAAGTACGTCCCGTCCTCGACGCTCAAGGACCCCGGGTGGGCGGGCACCACCGTGCTCACCGGCGACCTCGCCAAGGAGGTGACGGCGCTGAAGGAGCGCACCGACGGCGAGATCCAGGTGCACGGCAGCGGCGCCCTCGTCCGGTCCCTGCTGACGCACGGCCTCGTCGACTCGCTCCACCTGCTGACCTTCCCCGTCGTACTCGGCACCGGGTTCCGCCTGTTCCCGGAGGGCGCCGTACCGACCGCCTTCCGGCACGCCGGTGGGAGCGTCACCAGCACGGGCGTCTCGATCGCGACGTACGAGGTGGCGGGCCGCCCCGAGTACGGCGAGTACGCGCTGCCGGAGAACGCGTAGCCGTGCCGCCCCGGCGTCCTCGTCGGCTGTCCCCCGAGTACAGCCTCTGACTGCCTCTTGTCGCTCCTCATACGGGTCAGGGGGTCGAAGTGGCTGCCCAGTAAACGGCAATTGTCTGGCGTCGCGTGACTGCTTCCAGACACCGTCGAGGACCTCCAGCGAGGCGGTGAGCCCGTCGCCGTGGCGCAGGTAGTTCCTCTTGTACGGCAGCACCTGGGCCTGGACCGCGGTGACGACTTCGCGGAAGCCCTCGGCCGGACCCGCTGCCCCGGTGGGCCGCAGCTCTGCTCCGCCCGCAGCCACCAGGCGCCTCATGGCTGCGCGTACGCCGGGGGAGCGGGCGTGGCGGGCCGTGCCCTGGCCGGCCCAGGTGCCGGGGCCTATGCGGCGTTGTGGCTGCCGCCGCCGGTGAATCCGCCGCAGATCAGCTCATGGGTCGCCGCCCCCGGCCGCGTAAAGCCCGGGGACAGGGGTGGAGCAGTCGTCGCCGGTGATGCGCATGCCGCCGATGCCGCGCACGGTGCCCTCGGCGAGGAGGGTGACGGCGAAGCGCTTTGCGGCGTACCGGTCGGCCAGGCGGGGTTTGAGGGGTGGCGTGTCTCAGGCCGCAGTGGACGGTGTCGCGCCTGCCTATTGCGCGAAGAAGAGCGAGGATTCATTATCAGGAAACCTGTTATTTTAAAGTTGTAGTGAAGGGGTCGGGGCATGCCATTGAGTCCCAGAATCCAGGCCAGAGGGATCCAGCTGCTGCTCGGTCGGATGATGTCGCGGGTCCACAAGGACCTGCGCTTCGCGGACATCCCGAAGCGCACGGAAGCTCTCCTGGTGGAGACCGGCTCCGGCCCGGTGCCGTGCACGGTCTACCGCCCGCCGGCCGACACCGGAACTCCTGCCCCCGTGTACGTCAACTTCCACGGCGGCGGTTTCGTGGTCGGCCGCCCGGACCAGGACGACCACATCTGCCGTTACATAGCCGCCACGGCCGGCTGTGTCGTGATCAACGTGGACTATGCCGTCGCTCCGCAGCGGCGGTTTCCGGTGGCCGTCACCCAGGCGTACGACGTCACCGCGTGGGTCGCCGAGAACGGTCCCGCGGGCGGCTGGGACGGCTCGCGCCTTGCCGTGGGCGGACACAGTGCCGGGGCCAACCTGACGGCCGCGGTCTGCCGCATGGCCCGGGGCCGCGGAACCTTCTCGCCCCGGCTGCAGATCATCGACTCCGCACCGCTGGATCAGGTCGCCGACCCGGCCACCAAGCAGTCCCTCATCGCCAAGCCGCTGCTCAGCCCGCAGCTCATGCGCATCTTCACGGCCGCCTACGTCCCCGACCCCGCCCACCGCGCCGATCCCCTTGTCTCCCCCGCACTGGCCGATGATCTCGCGGGACTCCCTCCCGCCCTCGTCATCACCGCGGAGAACGACCGCCTGCGCGATGAGGGCGACGCCTACGCCAAGGCTCTGGAGGCCGCCGGCGTTCCGGTCATCCACCGTTGCTTCGAGGGAGTCGATCACTACTTCACCCACACCGGTCCGGTACCGGCGGGGAAGGCCGCCATCGACATGATGGCAACCACCCTGCGCGCCGCACTCAGCTCCTGATGCCGGCCGGCCGAGGCAGGCGCATTCGGTTGCGGAAGGGTGAGGCACGGAGCAGGCGAGTGTCGTGGCGGTCGACGGCCCGCATCACGAGGAAATCCACGGGCGCCGCCCACGACTTTTTGGCCGGGTTCGTCCGAACCCGTTCGCTGCATCTCCGACATCAAGTCAGGTGTCGCTTCCCAGCCGAGCCCGTGCTGAGGCGTCGGACACCAAGACTGCGCGGTGCATCGGCATCGGGCCCACATGGACGGATCGGCGAAACCTGCGTTTTCCCGACCTGACAGCAGCACACTCCATGTAGCGCGCGGTCCAGCGCGCCACCGCTGGTCGCGTGCTGTGCCGTCGCGACGGATGCCGGGCTGCGAAGAGCGGGAGTTTCCGTCGGGTGTGGCTCGCCCCGCGGCCGATGTGGGTGGTCTGCGGGGCGAGCGTATCGATATGAAGAAGTACTTCACAGACTGACGCTGGGGACTCGTGCCTGACTGAACGCGGATCGGGCCTCAGGCTTCGTCTCGCTGTTCCTCGACGCCTCGGCGGGGAAGCCGGCTTGTTCGACTCCGGCTCAGCAGCCGTAGTTGATCAGGTCGAAGGAGGCGTAGTGGTCCGCCGTGTAGTAGTCCTCCTGGTGCTCCTCGCCGGTGACGATGCGGCGCGCGCCGCGCGTGGAGGAGCCCGGCGTGATCACGGTGTACTCGTGATAGTAGCCAGAGGACTGACCGGGCAGGATGCCTTCCCGGTTCTGGAAGACGGTCCCGTCCTGCGAGTAGGGGTAGGGGCCACCCTGCTCGATCAGCTCGAGGGTGTCGTACGCCTGGGAGGGCAGGTCGCTGTAGCAGATGCTGCCGACCGCGGCGGCGGCCGGGGTCGCGGTGACGGTGCCGCCGACGAGGAGGGCGGACAGGACGGCGGCTGCGGCGCCGATGCGGGTGATTCGTGGGGGGAATCTCATGCCCTCATGATGACGCGCGTAGACAGTGGCATGTCAATGACAACTCTGGAGAATTTGCCCTCAAGTCCGATGAGTTTGCGCGGAGTTAACTTGCGACCCAGCGTCACCACGTTGCCCGGCCGCGTCCGTGCACGCCGGCCGGAGGTCCGCCCGGGTGCTCAGGCGGACTTCCGGCTCCCGGCCGCCGCGAACAGGGCGACACCCAGCACGAGCAGGGTGACGCTCGCGTAGACCTCGTAGCCGTCGAGGAACCCCAGTCGTTGTACGAGGCCCCACTTCCAGTCGGTGAACTCGTGCACCAGGCCCGCCACGCCCTGCACGAGGGCGAGGAAGCCGAGAATCTCCAGCACTTGCTTCATGGAAACAGCCTCGCCCCGCGGACCCCCACGCACATCGGCCGTGGGGCGGGCGTCGGTCGGACGGAAGTCCCTCTTCCGGTCCGGCCGGCCGCGCCGAAAGTCTGCGATGCGGTGACTTTGGTCGACGATTCCGTCCGGGGCGAGGTGAACGGGCCCGGGCCTGCGTAGATTTGTCGACCGTGAGTGGTGACGACGCGGGGCAGGCCTCCCCGGTGCTGACGGGCGAGACACCTGTGCTGTTCACCGGGCGCAGATGGTTCATCCCCTCCGCCCTGCTGCACGAACTCGACCCCGACGCCGCGCGGGCCGGGCGACGGCCCCGCCGTACCGCCCGCGACTGGGTCGTCGACTTCTCCTGCTTCGTGCTGGCCGTACTGGTGGGCGCGGCCGCCATAGAGGCGCTCAACGACAACCCCCATGTCCCGGAAGGGCTGGCCGTCGTCGACCAGTTGATCGGGGCGCTGGCCTGTGCGGCCGTCTGGCTGCGCCGCCGCTGGCCACTGGGGCTGGCCGTGGCGATGACGGTCGTCACCTTCGTCTCGGACACGGCGGGCGGGGCGGGGCTCATCGCCCTGTTCACGCTCGCCGTGCACCGTCCCTTCCGGTACGCGGCCTGGGTGGGCGGCATCAACGCGGCCGTCACCCCGCTCTACTACTGGGTGCGGCCCGACGCGGACGTCCCCTACCCGGTGAGTGTGGTCATCGCCGTACTGCTCACGGTGGCGATCGTCGGCTGGGGCATGTTCGTACGGGCCAAGCGGCAGCTCATGGTGAGCCTCAGGGACCGCGCCCGGCGGGCCGAGACGGAGGCCCGGCTGCGGGCCGAGCAGGCGCAGCGGCTCGCCCGTGAGGACATCGCGCGGGAGATGCACGACGTGCTCGCGCACCGGCTGACCCTGCTGAGCGTGCACGCGGGCGCCCTGGAGTTCCGGCCCGACGCGCCCCCGGCGGAGACGGCGCGGGCGGCGGGAGTGATCCGGGAGAGCGCGCACGAGGCCCTCCAGGACCTGCGCGAGATCATCGGCGTCCTGCGGGCGGGGGAGCCGGACGACACGGGGCGGCCGCAGCCGACGCTGGCGGCGCTGGACACGCTGGTCGCCGAGTCGCGTGAGGCCGGCATGAAGGTGGCCCTCGACCAGCGGGTCGACGACGCCGCCGCCGTTCCGTCGTCCGTCGGCCGCACCGCGTACCGGATCGCCCAGGAGGGCCTGACCAACGCCCGCAAGCACGCGCCCGGCACGGAGGTCACGGTGACCGTCACCGGCGGACCGGGCACCGGGCTCACCGTCTCCGTGCACAACCCGCCCCCCGAGGGCGAGGTACCACCGGTCCCCGGCTCGGGCCAGGGCCTCATCGGCCTGACGGAACGGGCGACCCTGGCGGGCGGCCGCCTGGAGCACGGCCACACGCCGGAGGGCGGGTTCGAGGTACGGGCGTGGCTGCCGTGGGGCTGAGGCGCGGCCTCGCGGATCCTTCCCCATGACCCCCTGCTCTGAACGGAGTTGACTTGGCCGGGGTGATGGCTGATGTTTGTGCGGCCTTCAGCGCCGCGCGTAACGGAAGGAACCTGCACGTGAGTTTCGGGGGACCCACCAATCCGTACCAGCCACCCGGACCGCCGAACGGCGGCCCGTACCCGCCGCCTCCCGCCAACGGCCCCTATGTACCACCGCATTACCTGCCGCCTCAGCCGGGCCCGGCACCGTACGGCTACCCGCACCCCCAGCCGTACCCCCCGCAGCCGTACCCGCACCCGTACGTCCCCCAGCCGCAGCCGGGCACCCGGGGCCCGGGGTGGGGTGGTGAATGGCCGTCCGTGCGCGCGCTGTTGCGGCAAGGGCAGCCGCGGATCTCCGGCTGTATGTGGCTGGTGCTGCTCGCTCCGTGCACCTGGTTCGCGGTCCTGCCGCTCATGCTGTGCTACTCGTTCGCGCGCTCGGCCCGTGTCCGGGCCCACCGGCTGTTCCCGCGCACGCACGGGGCCGTCGACGACCGGCATGTGACGCGCCTGCAGAAGGTGCGGGCCTGGACCGCCGCCGCCATGTCCCTGCTGCTGCTCGCCGTGTACGGCAAACCGGAGGACGTCGCCGAAGCCCAGGAGCAGTACATGATGAGGCTGGTGGTCACCCCGCCCCTGCTGCTCCTGAGCGCCCCGGTCGTGATCGCGGTGCTGTTCCGGTGGGCGTCGGCGGAGACCAGATCGGCCATGCGGGTACGGGTACGGGCGGCCCTGCGGTCGGCCGGCTGGTACGTCGGTGCCGTGACGGCCGTGCCCCTGCTCGGCGGGGCGATCGTCCTGCTCGGCCAGGACCGGACGCCCTCCTCCGCCTCGCCCGGCACCGCCCCGTGGCTGATCCTCGCGGCCGCCCTGCCCCTGGCCTGGCTCCTGTTCTTCGTGGGCTTCGCCACCGGCCCGGCCATCCGCACCGGCTTCAACACCGCGGCCGTGCACGCCGCGCTCCCCGCCCTGCTGACCGGCACGCTGGTGTGGGAGTTCGCCGCCATCAGCCTGCTCGCGGGCGGCCTGCCGCCCGGGCCGCCGGTGATCCAGGCCCTCGCCGTCATCGGCGGTCCCGCCTCGGTGACGGCGGTGGTCTGGTGGGAGATCAGCCGCCTGCGCACCCGGTACGGGGTGGCGCTGCGCGCCTGAGCCCGCGACCCGTCAACCCACCGTTCCCTCCAAGGCGTTGGCGCGGACCACCGCACGTCCGCGCCCCCGCGTCCGCCCCGACCGTGATTACGTGAGGCCCATGACTGCGATCAGACTGCTCCTCGTCGACGACGATCCGCTGGTGCGGGCCGGGCTGTCCTTCATGCTGGGCGGAGCCGACGACATCGAGATCGTCGGCGAGGCGGCCGACGGCGGCGAGGTGGAGGCGCTCGTGGACCGCACCCACCCGGACGTCGTGCTCATGGACATCCGGATGCCGACGGTGGACGGCCTCACGGCCACGGAGCGGCTGCGCGCCCGCAAGGACGCCCCGCAGGTGGTGGTCCTCACCACGTTCCACGCCGACGAACAGGTCCTGCGGGCGCTGCGCGCGGGCGCCGCCGGATTCGTCCTCAAGGACACCCCGCCGACCGAGATCCTCGCGGCGGTGCGCCGCGTCGCGGCCGGCGACCCGGTCCTGTCGCCCACGGTCACCCGCCAGCTGATGCAGCACGCGGTCGGCACCGCCGCCGACACCCGCCGCACGCGGGCACGGGAACGCATGGCCGCCCTCAACGACCGCGAGCGCGAGGTCGCCGTCGCGGTCGGCCGGGGCCTGTCCAACGCGGAGATCGCCACCGGCCTCTTCATGAGCGTCGCCACGGTCAAGACGCACGTCTCCCGCATCCTGGCCAAGCTCGACCTCAACAACCGCGTACAGATCGCGCTGCTGGCGTACGACGCAGGACTCCTGGAGGAGGAACAGGAGGGCCATTGACCGGCCCCGCTGGCCCGCCGTCACGCCGCCCGCCGGTCCGTCGTCACGCGAAGGCCGACGCAGTCCCTCCGGGGATCTCCGCGAGGTGTACCGGCCTGCGCTCCCGGCGGGACAGCTCGCATGCCTCGGCGACGCGCAGCGCCTGCAGGGCCTCGCGCCCGTCGCAGGGGTTGGCCCGCTCGCCCCGCACGACCTCGACGAACGCGTTCAGCTCCGCCTCGTAGGCGGGGCCGAAGCGCTCCAGGAAGCCGGTCCAGGGCTTGTCCGCGGCGGGCGGCCCGGTCGGCTCGGTGGACGCGATCGGCGTACGGTCGTCCAGGCCGACCACGATCTGGTCCTGCTCCCCGGCCAGCTCCATGCGCACGTCGTAGCCCGCCCCGTTCAGCCGGGACCCGGTGACCGTGGCGAGCGTGCCGTCGTCGAGGGTGAGGAGCGCGGCACCGGTGTCGACATCGCCCGCCTCGCGGAACATCGCGGGCCCGGCGTCCGACCCGGCCGCGTACACGTCCGCCACCTCCCGGCCCGTCACCCAGCGCAGCACGTCGAAGTCGTGGATCAGCGTGTCCCGGTACAGCCCGCCGGACACCGGCAGCCACGCGGCGGGCGGCGGCGCCTGGTCGCTGGTCAGCGCCCGCACGGTGTGCAGCCGTCCCAGCCGGCCGGAGCGCACGGCCTCGCGCGCACCGGCGTACCCCGTGTCGAAGCGGCGCTGGAAGCCCATCTGGAGCACCGTCCCGGCCGTCTCGACCTCCGCGATCGCGCTCAGGGTCCCCGGCAGATCCAGCGCGATGGGCTTCTCGCAGAACACCGGCAGACCCGAGCGTGCTGCCCGACCGATCAGTTCGGCGTGGGCCGACGTCGCCGTCGTGATCACCACGGCGTCGACCCCCCAGCGGAAGATCTCCTCCACGCCCGGCGCCGCCGTCTCACCCAGCCGATGCGCCAGGTCCTGGGCCCGCGAGGGGTCCGCGTCCGTGAGGATCAGGGAACCCACGTCGCGGTGCCGGCTGAGCGTGTTCGCGTGGATCGTGCCGATGCGGCCCGTTCCGATGACGCCGATGCGCATGGAAACAAAGTGCGTGCACAGCCCGCCCCTGTCAATCTGAATGTCCGGACAATCTGACTACACAACTTCCCGTCAACAACGCGCGGAGCTACGCTCGGCCCGTGCCGAAACCAGAAGTGGACCCGACCGTGCAGCTCGAGCTGAGCGTGGACCGCAGCTCTCCCGTGCCGTTGTACTTCCAGCTGTCCCAGCAGCTGGAGGCCGCGATCGAGCACGGCACGCTGACGCCAGGCAGCCTGCTGGGCAACGAGATCGAACTCGCCGCCCGGCTCGGCCTGTCCCGGCCGACCGTCCGCCAGGCCATCCAGTCGCTCGTCGACAAGGGTCTCCTGGTGCGCCGCCGCGGCGTGGGCACCCAGGTCGTGCACAGCCAGGTCAAGCGCCCGCTGGAGCTCAGCAGCCTCTACGACGACCTGGAGGCGGCGGGCCAGCGCCCGGCCACCAAGGTCCTCGTCAACACGCTCGTCCCCGCCTCCGCCGAGGTCGCCGCCGCACTGAACGTCGCCGAGGACAGCGACGTCCACCGCGTGGAACGCCTCCGCCTCGCCCACGGCGAGCCCATGGCCTACCTCTGCAACTTCCTGCCCCCCGGCCTCATCGACCTCGACACCGCCCAACTGGAGACCACTGGCCTGTACCGACTGATGCGCGCGGCGGGCATCACCCTGCACAGCGCTCGCCAGTCGATCGGCGCGAGGGCCGCGACGACGGTGGAGGCGGAACGGCTGGCGGAGGAGACGGGGGCTCCGCTGCTCACCATGCAACGCGTCACGTTCGACGACACGGGCCGCGCAGTGGAATACGGCACACACACGTATCGCCCGACGCGCTATTCGTTCGAGTTCCAGCTCCTTGTGAGGACTTGAGGGGAGCGCGGTTTCCGGGGGCGCGGGGAACTGCGCGATCAGCCCCCACGCACCCGCACACGGCAACGGTCGGTTGTTCCCCCGCTCCGCACCCTGCCTCCCCGTGAGGCAGAATCGGCGGCGATGAGCACCTACCGCGACTTCACCGCCCCCATCGGCTCCCGCCGTGCCACCGTGCTCCGCACCGTCGGCACCCGGGAGCGCCGCTCACACCTGACGGCACCCCGCGTGCCGACGGTCGGCATCGACATCGGCGGTACGAAGGTGATGGCGGGCGTCGTGGACGCCGACGGCAACATCCTGGAGAAGGTCCGCACGGAGACGCCGGACAAGTCCAAGAGCCCCAAGGTCGTCGAGGACACCATCGCCGAGCTGGTCCTGGACCTCTCGGACCGGCACGACGTGCACGCCGTCGGCATCGGCGCGGCCGGCTGGGTCGACGCCGACCGCAACCGCGTGCTGTTCGCCCCCCACCTGTCCTGGCGCAACGAACCGCTCCGCGACCGCCTCTCGGGCCGGCTCTCCGTACCGGTCCTCGTGGACAACGACGCCAACACCGCCGCCTGGGCCGAGTGGCGCTTCGGCGCCGGCCGCGGCGAGGACCACCTCGTGATGATCACGCTGGGCACCGGCATCGGCGGCGCGATCCTGGAGGACGGGCAGGTCAAGCGCGGCAAGTACGGGGTGGCCGGCGAGTTCGGCCATATGCAGGTCGTGCCCGGCGGCCACCGCTGCCCGTGCGGCAACCGCGGCTGCTGGGAGCAGTACAGCTCCGGGAACGCCCTGGTCCGCGAGGCGCGCGAGCTGGCCGCGGCCGACTCGCCGGTGGCGTACGGGATCATCGAGCACGTCAAGGGCAACATCGGCGACATCACCGGCCCGATGATCACCGAGCTGGCCCGTGAGGGCGACGCCATGTGCATCGAGCTGCTCCAGGACATCGGCCAGTGGCTCGGCGTCGGCATCGCCAACCTCGCGGCCGCCCTCGACCCCTCCTGCTTCGTCATCGGCGGCGGTGTCTCGGCCGCCGACGACCTGCTGATCGGCCCCGCGCGGGACGCGTTCCGCAGGCACCTGACCGGCCGCGGCTACCGCCCCGAGGCCCGTATCGCCCGGGCCCAGCTCGGCCCCGAGGCCGGCATGGTCGGCGCCGCCGACCTGGCCCGGCTGGTCGCCCGCCGCTTCCGGCGCGCCAAGCGCCGCCGCGTGGAGCGCTACGAGCGCTACGAGCGGTACGCGCAGTCCCTCCGCAGTACCCAGGAGACGCCGTGACCGCCTCCCTGCCGCACCAGGGCTCCTGGCCGGACGGTGAGGAACGCCCGGCCGAGGACCACCGCCACATGATCCGCCGCAGGGCGCTCACCCTGCTGATCATCGTGCTGCTCATCGGCGTTCCGGCCGGCTACCTGGTGATCTCCGCGAACCAGAGCCGCGACAGCGGCAAGGACAAGGAGGCCAAGTACTCGGCGACCGGCCTGACCGCGGGCTGGCCGTCCAAGCTCCAGCGCCGGATCTACCAGGTGCCCGTCCCGCACCCGGCCTGGCACGTGGCGTACTACGAGACCAACAACTGGAAGACCAGCCGCCTGTACGCCCAGTTCGAGACCAACGCGGCCGGCCTGGACGCGTATCTGACGGGCCTGGGCGTGACCCGGAAGGACCTGCAGAAGGACCACATCACCATCGGCGCCCGCGACCGCAAGGTCACCGGCTGGAAGTTCCCCGAGAGCGCGGGCGACTCGTGGTACGGCTTCGTCCACCGCCAGAAGAAGCCCGCGCCCACGCACGACGTGGTCGTCGACCTGTCCAACCCCGCGTATCCCTGGGTGTACGTCGTCTCCCGGACCGTGCCCTGACCCACCGCCCGGCCCGGGCGGCGCGGCCGCCGGGGCCGATTGTCAGACCCCGCCCGTAGAGTCGGAGACAACTGATCCGACACGCGGGCGGGAGGTGACAGGACGTATGGGTGACACGGCTGCGGTGGCCGAGCGGGCGGGGGACGCGACGGTCCCGGTCCGGCTCCCGGCCGTCTTCCTGCCCGCCACCCTCCCGCGCCACGGGCGCATCGCCTTCTGGGACCCGGAAGGTGAGCCCCTGCCCACCGAGGACACCGAGCTCACGGTCGTACGACGGCACGGCGCCGCGGTCCGCCGGCGGACCACCCCGGCGCTGTCCCTCCCGCTGGACGAGGCCCTGCCGCTCCTGGTGCGCGCCCGGCACGACCCCGCGGCCCACCCCGCCACCGCCTGCTGGGGCGCCGCCGCCCTGCACGCCCTGCGGCTCACCGCGCGCGGCCGGCTGCTGCCCGGCCTGACCCCCACGGGCCACGACGCCTGGCGCGCCGGCCCGCTGGACCCGGACGACATCGCGCACCTGCGCGCGGTCGCCGCCGCCCTGCCCTACGAGGGACACGCCGTCCCGCTGCCCGGCCCGGGCCCGATCCGCCTGCCCGAACCGGAAGCGCTGGTCCGCACCTTCCTCGACGCGGTCGCCGACACCCTGCCGCGCACCCCGGCCGCGCCCCACGCCACCGGCAGACCCTTCGCGGCCCGCGACGCCCAGCACCTGCCGAAGGCCCACGACTGGGCCGCCGAGGTCGCCGCCGGCATGGACGCCGGCGTGCGGATCTCGCTCCGGCTGGACCTCTCGGCGTACGACCTGTTCGACGACGCCCTCGACGGCGGCGCTCGCAGTGCCGGCGCCGCGGTCGTCCAGGTGCACAGCCTCGCCGACCCCACCCTCGTCGCCGACGCGGCGGCGCTGTGGGCGGGCGAGGCGGACGACGCCTTCGGCCCGCGCGCCCGGGTGGACGCGGCCCTCGCCGTCCGCCGCGCGGCCCGGGTCTGGCCCCCGCTCGACCGGCTCGGCGACCAGGACGTGCCCGACGTGCTGGCACTGACCGAGGCGGAGCTGAGCGACCTGCTCGGTGTCGCGGCCACCCGGCTCGCCGCGGCCGGCGTCGCCGTGCACTGGCCACGCGACCTGGCCCAGGACCTCTCGGCCGCCGCGGTGGTCCGGCCGGCCCCCGGCTCGGCGACCGACGGGACCGGCTTCTTCGAGAGCGAGGATCTCCTCCAGTTCCGCTGGCAGTTGGCGCTCGGCGGCGACCCGCTCACCGAGAGCGAGATGGACGCCCTGGCCGAGGCCCACCGCCCGGTCGTCCGGCTGCGCGACCAGTGGGTGCTGGTCGACCCGGCCCTCGTCCGCAAGGCCCGCAAGCGGGACCTGGGGCTGCTCGACCCGGTCGACGCGCTGTCCGTCGCCCTCACCGGCACCGCCGACGTGGACGGCGAGACGGTCGAGGCCGTACCCGCCGGCGCGCTGGCCACCCTGCGCGACCGCCTCACCGCGGGAGTACGCCCCGCCGCACCGCCGCCCGGCCTGCACGCCACCCTCCGCGACTACCAACTGCGGGGCCTGGCCTGGCTCGACCTGATGACCTCCCTCGGCCTCGGCGGCTGCCTCGCCGACGACATGGGCCTCGGCAAGACCGTCACTCTCATCGCCCTGCACCTGAAGCGGGCCCGCCGCGAGCCGACGCTGGTGGTCTGCCCGGCCTCGCTACTGGGCAACTGGCAGCGGGAGATCACCCGCTTCGCCCCCGGCGTCCCCGTCCGCCGCTTCCACGGCCCGGACCGCAGCCTCGACGACCTGGACGGCGGCTTCGTCCTCACCACCTACGGCACGATGCGCTCCGCCGCCCCCGCCCTGGCCGGGCAGGCGTGGGGCATGGTCGTCGCCGACGAGGCGCAGCACGTCAAGAACCCCTACTCGGCCACGGCGAAGGCGCTGCGCACGATCCCGTCGCCCGCGCGCGTGGCCCTGACCGGCACACCCGTCGAGAACAACCTCTCGGAGCTGTGGGCGCTGCTCGACTGGACCACCCCGGGCCTCCTCGGCCCGCTGAAGTCCTTTCGCGCCCGGCACGCCCGGGCCGTGGAGAACGGCGAGGACGAGGAGGCGGTGGAGCGCCTGGCCCGCCTGGTCCGGCCGTTCCTGCTGCGCCGGAAGAAGTCCGACCCGGGCATCGTCCCCGAACTGCCGCCCAAGACGGAGACCGACCACCCGGTGCCGCTCACCCGCGAACAGGGCGCGCTGTACGAGGCGGTGGTCCGCGAGTCGATGCTCGCCATCGAGACCGCCGAGGGCATGGCGCGCCGGGGCCTGGTCCTGAAGCTCCTGACGTCGCTGAAGCAGATCTGCAACCACCCGGCGCTCTACCTGAAGGAGGAGCCCCGGACCGGCGGCGACCGGCTCGCCGCCCGCTCCGGCAAACTCGCGCTCCTGGACGAGCTGTTGGACACCCTGCTCGCCGAGGACGGATCCGCGCTGGTCTTTACCCAGTACGTGGGAATGGCCCGCCTGATCACCTCCCACCTGGCCACCCGGGCGGTCCCGGTCGACCTCCTCCACGGCGGCACGCCGGTCCCGGAGCGGGAGCGCATGGTGGACCGCTTCCAGGCCGGCTCGACCCCGGTCCTGGTGCTGTCCCTCAAGGCGGCGGGCACCGGCCTCAACCTCACCCGCGCGGGTCACGTCGTGCACTTCGACCGCTGGTGGAACCCGGCCGTCGAGGAACAGGCCACCGACCGCGCCTACCGCATCGGCCAGACCCAGCCCGTCCAGGTCCACCGCCTGATCACCGAGGGCACGATCGAGGACCGCATCGCCGAGATGCTCCAGGCCAAGCGCGCCCTCGCCGACGCGATCCTCGGCTCCGGCGAGTCGGCCCTCACGGAACTGACGGACCGTGAGCTGTCCGACCTGGTCTCCCTGCGGAGGACACCATGACGCCCAGCCCGGCCGACGAGGCCCGCCGGGCCCTCCGGGAGGCAAGGGAGCGGGCGGCGTCCGATCCGCACCCGGCACCGGCTTCCCGTCCCGCGCCCGCTCCGGCCCCGGCACCCGCAGGGCAGGAGGCCCCCCAACCGGCGGACGTCGCCCGCGAGGCACTGCGAAGGGCGGTGTCCGAACACCGGGGCGGCGCAGGCCCGGCGAGGGACATGGGCGCGCTGCGGGACGCAGATGCCGAGGTACTCGCCGATCAGCCGGGTGACACCCCGCGAGACACGCCGGGACCCACGGAGCCGGACGGCTCCGACCACCGGGGCCAGACCGGGGAGGCCTCCACCCCGACGGACTCGGCCGGCACTCCCGCCGGCGAGGAGGACCAGCCCGCCGCCCCACCCGAGAGCACGGTGACCGCTCCCTCGGACGGCACCGACCAGCCGTCCCGCCGCGCGGCGGACATCGCACGCGAGGCGCTGCGCGCCGCTCGGGAGGACGCGCGGCGGGCACGGGAGGAGACGGAGAGCGAAGGGGCCCGGCGCAGGCGCGGGACCCGGCAGAGCCGTGTGGACGAGCGGGCGGCGGCACTCCGGCGGGCGCGCGGAGACGCCGTCGGCGGGGAAGCGCGTGACGTACGGCAGGTGCTGTCCGACGCCTTCCGGATGCCCGCGACGGACCCCGGCGGGACGCCCGAGGCCCCGGACGAGACCGGCCCCGAGGACTCGCCCTCACCCGGCCCCGGCATCCCCGACGCCGCCGCGAGCACCGCGCCGCCCCATGTCCCCACCCGCTCCGCCACCCCGCCCCCGGCCTCCCGGACCCCTGGCAACCTCCACAGCCCCCTGGCCCCCCACTCCATGGCCGCTCCCGGCCGCGACAACGAACTCCGCCGGACCTTCCCCGCCTTCCCGCCCCGCGACCCGGACGGCAAGGGCTTCGCCGAGAGCTGGTGGGGGAACGCGTGGGTCGCCGCGCTGGAACAGGGCGCGCTGGATGCCAAGCGGCTGGAGCGCGGGCGGGGTTACGCCGGGCAGGGCCATGTCGACGCCATCACCGTGACGCCGGGCCTGGCGCTGGCGTACGTGCGGGGCAGCCGTCCGCGCCCGTACCGCGTGCAGGTGCGGCTGCGCACGCTCGACGACTCCGACTGGGAGCGGTTCCTGGACGCCGCCGCCGACCGGCCCGGTCACATCGCGGCGCTCCTCGACAAGGAGATGCCCCAGTCCCTCGCGGACTGCGGCGTGCCCCTGCTGCCGGGCCCGGGCGATCTGGAACCGCGGTGCAGCTGCCCCGACCGGGGCCACCCCTGCAAGCATGCCGCCGCCCTCTGCTACCAGACCGCACGGCTGCTCGACGCCGACCCCTTCGTCCTGCTCCTGCTGCGCGGCCGGGGCGAACGCGAGCTGCTGGACGCGCTGTCCCGGCTGAGTGCCACCCGTGCCGCTCGCGCCGCCCAGGACAAGGGCCCGGCGCCGCTCCCCGGAGTGCGAGCCGGTGACGTCGTCGCGCCGCGCGCCCTCCCGCCCCTGCCGGTGCCGCTGCCCCCGCCCCCGCACCCCGAGCAGCCCCCGGCCTACCCGGCGGCCCCGGGCGGCCCGGACCCGTTCGCACTGGACCAGTTGGCCACGGACGCCGCCGCGCGGGCCCACGCGCTGCTCACCACGGGCCGTGACCCGGTCGGGCAACTGACGCTCTGGGAGGACGCGGTCCGCCTGGCCGCGGCCCGCCCCGGCTCGGGGCTCACCGCGGGCACCCGGGCGCTCTACTCCTCCCTCGCCGCCGCGGCGGGCCGCACCCCGTCCGAGCTGGCCCGCGCGGTCGCCGCCTGGCGCCAGGGCGGACCGGAGGGCCTCGCCGTGCTGGAGGAGCCGTGGGATCCGCCGGCCGGCCGGTTCGACCGGGCCCGCCCGCTGCTCCTCGCCGCCGACCTGCCCGCCTTCCGCCCCTGGCGCAACCACCTCACCCACCCGCACGGCCACGTCCAGCTCCGCCTGGGCCGCGACGGCCTGTGGTACGCCTACGAGTCCGAGCCGGGCCAGGAGGACTGGTGGCCCCGGGGCACCCCCGACCTGGACCCGGTCGGCGCCCTGACGGGCCTGGGCCTACCGAGCGACCTCTGAGCCGGTGCGGTCCGCTCCGCGACAGGTCACCCGGGGGACCCGCACGTAAAACGATCAGCCGGCCGGGACCAAGCCGCACCCAACCCCCGTCCGGTCGTGCCCGTCCCCGTCCGCGTCCGCCCGGCCCGTGCGGTCGCGGGCGCCCGTCACCAGAGACCCCGGGCGCCCGCGGTAGTCCGCTCCATGAACTGAGCCGTCAGGCGCGTCGCCGGGCCCACAGCGGGGTGACGAATGCGATGAGGACCGCCGCGATGCCGACTTGGAAGACGTGGCGGATCCAGTCGATACCGCCGGTGTCGCGCACCCCGAACGCGGTGGCGAGCGCGTTGCCGGCGACGGCGCCGACGATACCCATGAGGACCGTCAGCCACAGGGGGATGGGCTGACGTCCGGGAACAACGAGCTTGGCCAGCAGGCCGATGATGAGCCCAGCGATGATCGCCCACAGGAACGACACGACAACTCCTTCCGTTCGTTGCCCTTTTCGGGCACGACTCCGTGTTCCCGTCGAAAGCCGCCATAAGCCTTGTCTGTCACACGGCCCTGCACGCCGGTCACGCGCCGCGATGCGAGGAGCCGCGGCCCGATCCTTTCGGCCACCGGAGTGAACTGCTGAAACAGCGTGAGGTCCCGGGCGCGGGGGCGTGGCAGGTATCCGTGCTGGGCGGCGAGCCGGTGGACACCCGGCTCAGAACGACAAAGGACTGGAGAACCCATGGGACACGGCGGAAACGTCATCCAGGAACTGACGGCGGATCACCGGGAGGTGGACGACCTCTTCGCGCGGATCGAAGCACTGCCCGGGGCCGACGAGCAGCGGCGCGAACTGGCGGACCGGCTCACCATGGAGCTGATCCGGCACTCGGTGGCCGAGGAGGAGCACCTGTACCCGGCGGTGCGCCGGTACGTCGACGGGGGAGACGACCTCGCCGACAAGGAGATCGCCGACCACGCCGAAGTCGAGCGCATGCTCAAGGAGCTCGAGGACTGCCAACCCGGGGACGGGCGTTTCGACACGCTGATCCTGCGGCTGAAGAACTCCGTCACGGCACACGTCAGCGACGAGGAGAACCGGCTCTTCCCGATGCTGGCCGACGTCTGCTCCGCCGATGCCCTGGAGGAACTCGGCGGGAAGGTCCGGTTGGCCAAGGAGCACGCCCCGACCCGTCCGCACCCGTCCGCTCCGGACACCCCGCCCGCGAACAAACTCCTCGCGCCCGGTGCCGGCATGGTCGACCGCCTGCGCGACATGCTCACCGGACGCGGAAAGCAGGACTGACAGAAGCGGCTCGGACGGACAGGGCCCGGGGCCGCACTTCCTCGGCCTGACCGGCGCCTGCGGAACGCCGTCGGAGCGGCGCGACGCCGTCACCGCCCAAGTGACGCGCTTCGAGCGGGCCCTGGACGCCGGACAGCGGGGACGAACCCCCTGGCCGTCGGCGCGGAGGCGGCGAGCCCGGTGTGCGGGGGAGGTGGGCGGGTACCGACACGACAGAGCTTGAATGGCTGGAGGTCGGGATGCGTCTTTTCCACAGCCGCCCCACCGACCCCGGGTACCGCCGCCTGCGCCACGGACGCGGCTTCCGCTACGTGGACCCCCGCGGGGAACCGCTGCGCGATCCCGAGGCGCTGGCCCGGATCCGGGAACTGGTCATACCGCCCGCCTGGCGGGACGTGTGGATCTGCACCCGGGCCAACGGGCATCTGCAGGCCGTCGGCACCGACGCCGCCGGCCGCCGCCAGTACCTGTACCACCCGCAGTTCCGCGCCGAACAGGAGCAGGCCAAGCACGACCACGTGCTCGACGTCGCCGAGACCCTGCCCGCGGTGCGCGAGGCCGTCGAAGGGCACCTGAGCGACCGCGGCCTGACCCGGCAGCGGGTCCTGGCCACGGCCGTGCGCCTGCTCGACCTCGGCTTCTTCCGCATCGGCAGCGACCGCTACACCGAACAGAACAACAGCTACGGCCTCACCACGCTGCTGCGCGAGCACTCCCGCTGCCACGCCGGTGCGGTCCTGTTCACCTACACCGGCAAGCACGGCAAGGAGATCATCCAGACCATCGCGGACCCTCCCGCCTGCCGCAGCCTCACCGCGTTGCTGCGGCGCCGGGGCGGCGGTGACCGGCTCCTGGCCTACTGGGAGGGACGCGCCTGGCACGACGTGACCGGCGATGACGTCAACGCGTACCTCAGGGAACTCGCCGGCCTGGAGATCACCGCCAAGGACTTCCGTACCTGGCACGCCACCGTCATGGCGGCCGTGGCACTGGCCGTCTCACAACCCGTGGCTCGCAGCGAGACCGCCCGGCGCCGGGCCATCGCCCGGGCGGCGCGCGAGGTCGCCGGGTACCTCGGCAACACGCCCGCGGTCTGCCGCGCCTCCTACATCAACCCACGGGTGATCGAGTTGTACGAGGAGGGCGTGACGGTCGCCCCCGCGCTGTCTCATCTCGGCGACGAGGGCCCGTACGGCATCCCCGCCACGCACGGACCCGTCGAACGGGCGGTGCTGCGCATGCTCCGCGACGGAGACCCGTCCGGAGGAGAGTGAGAGGAGAGTGAGAGGGCCTACGACCCCTTCTCGGTCACGTCGGCCAGGGGCCGTCGCGCGGAGACACCGGTGCCGGAGGCCGCCTCGGCCGAGGGCGAGCCGCTCGGCACCCGTACGTCGCGTACGGCGAAGCCGCTGTGCACCCGCGCCGGGATGCGCCGCAGCGAGATGCGCAGGTCCTGGTCGGGGACGGTGTACTCGAGGCCGGCCAGGCGGAGCGCGAGGGCTTCGAGCAGCCCGATGGTGAGGCCCTCGCCGGGGCAGCGGTGGCCGGTGCCCGGTTCGGCACCGCCCTGCGGGACGAGTTCATCCCGCTCGACTTCATCCCGCTCGACCGCACGCTCGAGGAACCGCTCGGGGCGGAAGGCGTACGGGTCGCCCCACAGCTCCTCGTCGTGGTTCTGCCCGAAGACGTCGAGCAGCACCATCGCGCCGGCCGGGACCGAGACGTCCCGCCAGGACAGGTCCCGCGTGGCGAGGCCGCCGAGGAAGGGCGCGAACGGGTAGAAGCGCCGTACCTCGTGCACGAACGCGGCCGTGTAGGCGGTGTCTCCGCCGCGCAGGCGTTCGCGCTGGTCCGGCCGCAGATGCAGATGCAGCGCGTGCGCCGTATAGGCGACGAACCAGCAGACGGCGACGGTGGGCCGGATGACGTTCAGCAGTTCGACGGCCGCCGTGCGCGGGTGCAGCAGCTCGCCGGTGGCCTCGCGGTGCCGGCACACAGCCGCGAGCACCGATCCGTCGGGGGCGGCGGCGCCCGAGCGGACCTCCTCGACCAGCCGGGTGAAGCGCTCCTCCAGCCGGTTGCGGGCGCGCCGGGCCCGCCAGTGCCGGGGCCCGGCGGTGGCGAAGCCGTCCACCATGGCGACCAGGTCGCGGGCGAGACCCTCCGCGTCCCCGGTGCCCTCGTCGAGCGGGACGCCCGCCCAGCGGCACACGCCACGGGTCAGCACCACACTCGCCGCGTCGAACAGCACGACCTGATCGGCCCCGCTCCACTCCCGCACAGCGTCGTCCCACGCGGGGAGGACGTGTTCGACGAGACCGGCGATCCGGTCGGCCTGCAGCAACGGCAGGAAGAACTCCTTGCGGGCACGGTGGGCGCCGCCGTCGAGCGTGTGGACCGCGTCGTGGCCGAACAGGGTGCTCAGCACGGGACCCGGGAGGGCGCCGCCGCGGCGCACGTTGTGCTCGTCGTAGAAGAACCGCACCGCGTCCGGTCCCCGCACGGCGAGCGCGGGCTTGCCCATCACACGGGTGCGCGCCACGCCGTCAGGGCGCTCGCTCAGCAGGCCGGGCAACCAGGAGTAACCCTGCACGAGAGCCGGCAGAGAACGATCGATCAGGGGTGAACTCCATCCGTCCATGGCCACTGGGTGCCCAGGCTCGGGACCCGGACACGTCCGGCCCGGCCGGTCGTTCACACCCACCGGCGAAGGCGACCCGCTCCGCCCCGCAGGGAGTTAGGTGCCGTTCAGACCGGGAAGTCGCAGGTCATGGGAGTGCTGACGGATCTTCATGAGGGTGATCACCGGCTGACACGGTGGGTGGCGTCGTGGCGGTCGGACTGTGCCCGGCGGGTCCTGCCGGCCGTGGAGGAGACCGCCGAGCACACCAAGCTGTGGTGGGGCGCGGCCGTGGCTCTGTCCGCCACCGGGTGGCGGGGACGCAGGGCCGCGATCGCCGGCCTTTCGAGCATGGCCGTGGCGGAACTGGCCTCGAACTGTGTCCTCAAGCGTGTGTGGAATCGGCGTCGGCCGCCGAAGGAATGGATCTCGCACGAGGAGGTCGACGACCGCCCCGACTCGCCGTCCTTCCCCTCCGGGCACACCGCCGCGGGGGTGGCCTTCAGCGTCGCGGTGGCGTCGGTGTGGCCCTGGGCGGGCGCGGTGTGTGCGGTGCCCGCCGTCGCGGTGGCCGCCGAACGCGTGCACACGGGAGCGCACTACCCGTCCGACGTCGCCGTCGGCGCGGCGGTCGGTGTGACCGCAGCCGCCTTGGTCGGCCGTGCTCCCCGCCTCGCCCTCCGACTGCTGCGCTGACCCAGCCGTGAAGGCACAGCGGTCAGGCGTGAGAGAGGGCGAGGAGACGAGGCGGCGCCGAGCGCGAGCGCCGTCCCGGACCCGCCCTGCTCGGCCTCCGAGGACTGCGCCCGCGCCTGCACGGGACCGGAGCGCTTGCGGTGGCGCGCGCCCCGGCGCGCCAGCCACAGTCTTCTCCCCGGCCGGCGCGGCGCAGCGGTCAGTACTGCTCGGTCTCCACGAACCCCGGGTCCCCGTCGTTGTGCGCGCCGAGGACGTCGGCGGCGGTCGGGTCGAATCCGGGCGGGCTGTCCTTGAGGTGCAGGCCCATACCGGCGAGCTTCTCCTTGACCTCGTCGATGGACTTCGCGCCGAAGTTGCGGATGTCCAGCAGGTCGGCCTCGGAGCGGGCGACGAGTTCACCCACGGAGTGGACGCCCTCGCGCTTGAGGCAGTTGTAGGAGCGGACGGTGAGGTCGAGGTCCTCGATCGGCAGGACCAGGTCGGCGGCGAGGGCGGCGTCCGTCGGGGACGGGCCCATGTCGATGCCCTCGGCGTCGATGTTGAGCTCGCGGGCCAGACCGAACAGCTCGACCAGGGTCTTGCCGGCCGACGCCATGGCGTCACGCGG
>NZ_JBVHEP010000041.1:0-61547 GCF_055562795.1 Streptomyces sp. NPDC016851 | reverse complement strand
GTTGATAGGCCGGATATGGAAGCACGGTAACGTGTGGAGTTGACCGGTACTAATAGGCCGAGGGCTTGTCCTCAGTTGCTCGCGTCCACTGTGTTAGTTCTGAGACAACGAACAGTTGTCGGCTTTGAGCAGAACACACAATTGAAGAGTGTGCTTGTTCGCTCGAAACCATTAGGGTTTCGGTGGTTATAGCGTAGGGGAAACGCCCGGTTACATTTCGAACCCGGAAGCTAAGCCTTACAGCGCCGATGGTACTGCAGGGGGGACCCTGTGGGAGAGTAGGACGCCGCCGAACAATCTTTGGAAGGACCCCTGGTCACCAGCGTACAGCTGGGACCAGGGGTCCTTTTTGTTTTTGCACTGCGCGCTGGGCACCCGGCTGCGCGAGAATGACTTGCGGTACCGAAGACAGGAGTCACCATGTCCACCAACTCTCCCGACGACCGACCGGAGCGCGACCAGCAGCGACGGGAGGGGGACCGGAGCGACCGCGGGGGTCAGCGCGGGGACCGTGGGGACCGTGGCGGCTTCCGCCGAAGCGAGCGAAGCGACCGGGGCGACCGAAACGACCGCGGTGAGCGGAGCGACCGCGGCGAGCGTGGTGGCTTCCGGCGCGACGACAACCGTGGTGGCGGCTACGGCCGGCGTGATGACCGTGACCGAGGGCCGCGCAGGGACGACCGGGCCCAGGGCGACCGTGGCGGGTTCCGGCGGGACGACCGCGGTGACCGTCCCTCCTTCCGGCGGGACGACCGCGGGGAGCGTCGGGACGACCGGGACCGTGGTGGCTTCCGCCGCGACGACAACCGCCGCGACGACCGTCGCGATGACAACCGCGGCGGTGGCTACGGCCGCCGTGACGACAGCCGGCGTGATGACCGGCGGGGCGATGACCGCGGGCAGCGCGGTGGTTTCCGGCGTGATGACCGGCGGGACGACAGGCGGGATGACCGCCGGGACGACAGGCGCGATGACAACCGCGGAGGGTTCCCCCGGCGTGACGACCGTGCCCCCGAGCGCCGCGACAACCGGGACCGTAACTTCCGTGGGGGCGACCGGGATCGCGGGCCCCGTGGCGACGACCGCGACCGTGGTTTCCGGCGTGATGACCGGGACCGTGGCTTCCGTGGGGACGACCGTGACCGCGACCGCGGTTTCCGGCGTGACGACCGTGACCGTGGGCCTCGCGGTGATGACCGCGACCGTGGCTTCCGGCGTGACGACCGCGGTGGTTTCCGCGGCCGTGACGACCGGCGCGACGATCGTCGTGACGACCGGCGCGGGGACGACCGCGGTGAGCGTGGCGGTTTCCGGCGCGACGACGCACCTCGGGGCGGGCGTGGTGGATTCCGTCGGGACGACGCACCTCGAAGCGAGCGTGGCGAGTTCCGGCGGGACGACAGCCGCGACACCCGTGGCGACCGTGGCGGATTCCGTGGACGGGACGACCGCGGGCGTGACGACCGTGGGCGTGGCCCGCGGCGCGACGATCGTGGTGGGCGGCCCGGGGGCTTCCGGGGCCGTGACGACCGGCGCGACGACCGCCGTGACGACCGGCGCGGTGGCGGCCGGTTCCGTGAGGAGCGGGAGCGCGACAGGGAGCCGATCAAGCGGCTGCCGATTCCCGAGGACGTCACGGGCGAAGAGATCGACAAGGACGTACGGCAGGAGCTCCAGAGCCTGCCGAAGACCCTCGCGGAAGATGTCGCGAAGAACCTGGTGATGGTCGCGCGGCTCCTCGACGAGGACCCCGAGGGCGCGTACGGCTACTCCAGGGTGGCGTTGCGGCTGGCGTCGCGGGTCGCCGCCGTGCGGGAGGCCGCCGGGTTCGCCGCGTATGCCACCCAGAAGTACGGCGAGGCGCTGGCCGAGTTCCGTGCCGCCAAGCGGATGACCGGGAACATCGACCTGTGGCCTGTCATGGCCGACTGCGAGCGCGGGCTCGGGCGGCCGGAGAAGGCGCTGGACATGGCCGGGGCACCCGAGGTGCACAAGCTCGACAAGGCGGGGCAGGTCGAGATGCGACTCGTCGCGGCCGGTGCGCGGCGGGACATGGGGCAGCTGGACGCGGCCATCGTGACGCTGCAGAGCCCGGAGCTGGCCTCCAACTCCGTGCAGCCGTGGACCGCGCGGCTGCGGTACGCCTACGCCGACGCGCTGCTGGCGGCCGGGCGGGAGCCCGAGGCGCGGGAGTGGTTCGCGAAGGCCGTGGAGGCCGACCGGGACGGCAGCACCGACGCCTCGGACCGGCTCGCCGAGCTGGACGGGGTGGAGTTCATGGACGCCCTGGCCGAGGACGAGGGTGAGGACGAGGCCGTCGGCGAGGGCGAGGACGGCGACGTCGCCGAGGAGAAGAAGGACTGACCTCGCGCAGAAGGGGCGGATTCCGTTCGGGATCCGCCCCTTTCGCCTTTGTGGGTCAGACGTCAGAGGTCCAGCGCGCGCAGCACCAGGCCCGAGGCCGGCTTCGGGCCGAACGAGGTCGACTTGCGCGGCATGGTGACGCCCTGCCGGGCCAGGTCGCGGACGACCTCCTCGCGTACCGGGTGCATCAGGACGGCCGTACCGCCGTCGCTTTCCGCCTTCGCGACCGTGGCGGCCGCGTCGTGGATGTAGGCGATGTGCGCGGGGGAGTCCTCGGGGATGTGCCAGACGTGGTCGAGGAGCGTGGCGTGCAGGACCGTCGCGTCGAGAGTGCGCCAGGCGGTGGGGCGGTCGGCGGGGATCGTGCGGGCCAGGAGGTCCGGGTCGGGGCGGTCGATGAGGTGGTAGGCACCGTCGCCGGCCAGTAGGAACGCGTTGCCCGCGCAGGCCGCGTCCGCCAGTGCCTCCAGGGCCTCGGGGAGCGGGACTTCGAGGCGGCGTACGCGGAAATGGCCGTCCAGGGCGGCCACGGCCTCGACGACGGGCAGGTCGTGCAGGAGGCGGTGGATGGCGCGGACGCGGAGGGGGTAGCGGGCCGTGTCGACCAGGAGGACCAGGCCGTGGTCCCACGGGCTGGGGGACGGGTGCTCCGTGCGCAGGCGGCGGTAGGTCGCCCAGCGGTGGTGGCCGTCGGCGATGAGGGCCTGGTGACGGGCCAGGTCGGTCTGGATCGTCGTCAGGTCGGCGGGGGCGGTGACCGACCACAGGCGGTGGCTGAAGCCGTCCTCCGTGGTGGTCGCGAGGAGCGGTGGCTGCTCGGCGGTCCGCTCGATCAGGTCCGCCGTGGCGGTCGTCGAGTCGTCGCCGCGGTAGGTCAGCAGGAGGGGTTCGAGGTTCGCGGAGGTGGCCCGCATCAGGGCCGCGCGGTCGGCGACGACGTGCGGCATGACGTCCTCGTGCGGCAGCACCACCTGCTCGGCCGGGTCCGTCACGCGGAGGGTGCCGATGACGCCGCGTTGCAGCATGCCGCTGCCGTCCCGCTGCTCGTAGACGTAGAGGCAGGGTTCCGGGTCGGTGGCCAGGACGCCGTCGGACAGCCAGCGGCGCAGGGTCTGCGCGGCCTGGTCGTTGCGGGCGCCGGGAGTGTCGGCCTGGGGGAGGATCAGACGGACGATGTTGTACGGGTCGGCGGACTCGAGGTGGAGCACTCCGTCGGGACGGACCACGACGTCGTACGGCGGGGACGTCACTGCGGCCAGGCTGCCGACCCGGTCGGGGTCGTAGCGAAGGCCTCGGAACGGGGTGAGTTCCAGGCCTCGGCGCTCCGTTGCTTCCGAGTGACCTGCTGTGTTCATCCCGGCATCGTACGGGTGTCAGTGGCATGGGGGATGATCGGGGGAAAGCCGTCGAACGAGGAGCGATGCGGGATGAGCCGGAGCGTCAGGACGAGGCCCGAGGGCAGTGGGCAGGCCCTGAGCGAGGCGTACGACACGGCGCTGCTCGACCTGGACGGTGTCGTGTACGCGGGCGGGAGCGCGATCGCGTACGCGGTCGAGTCGCTGGCCACGGCCCGGGCGGGCGGGATGCGTCTGGCGTACGTCACCAACAACGCGCTGCGGACGCCGGACACGGTGGCCGGGCATCTGACCGAGCTGGGCATACCGACGGGCGCGGACGATGTCATCACCTCGGCGCAGGCGGTCGCCCGGCTGATCAGCGAGCAGGTGCCGCAGGGCGCCCGCGTGCTGGTGGTCGGCGGTGACGGGCTGCGGGTGGCGCTGCGCGAGCGCGGGCTCGTACCGGTGGAGTCGGCGGACGACGATCCGGCGGCTGTGGTGCAGGGCTACGGCGGTCCCGAGCTGCCGTGGGGCCGCTTCGCGGAGGCCAGTTACGCGGTCGCGCGCGGTGTGCCCTGGTTCGCCTCGAACACCGACCTGACGATTCCGAGCGGGCGCGGCATCGCGCCGGGCAACGGCGCGGCGGTGGAGGTCGTGCGGATCGCCACGGGTGCCGAGCCGCAGGTCGCGGGCAAGCCGCTGCCGCCGATGCACCGGGAGACCATCCTGCGGACGGGGGCCGAGCGGCCGCTGGTGGTGGGGGACCGGCTGGACACGGACATCGAGGGCGCGTTCAACGGGGAGGTCGACTCGCTGCTCGTCCTGACCGGGGTGACGGACGGCGCGCAGCTGCTGGCCGCGCCGCCGCAGCACCGGCCGACGTATGTGGACGCCGATCTGCGCGGGATGCTCAGCGGCCAGCCGGATGTCGCGGAGGCGGGGGACGGCGGGTTCCGGTGCGGTGGCTGGACGGCGACGGCCGGTACGGACCGGCTGGAGCTCGACGGTGACGGCGAGGCGCTGGACGGGTTGCGCGCGTTGTGCGCCGCGGCGTGGACGGTCGCCGGTGACGGGGTGTGCGAGCTGGACGGGGGGAAGTCGCTGGCGAGGCTGGGTCTTTGAGCGCCCGTTGGATCCGTGGTTCCGAGTACGGGTTGGATCCGCGGTGCGCGGGCACGCTCCGGGCGGGTGTCCGTGGCGGCGGCCGGGCGCCGGATCGATCTCGGATGGCAGGGTAGGCTAACCTAACCTGCGTGTTGGTCGACAGTCCCCCCGAACCGCGCGCGGAGACCGCCCCCGCGCCCCCGACCCGACGGGCGATACGGGCCTTCGGGCTCCTCCTGGCCGTCGCGATCCTGGTGCTCGTCGCGCTGGCGAGTATCGCGATCGGAGCGAAAGAGCTGTCCCTCGGGCAGGTCTGGCACGGCTTGTTCGAGGACTCGGGGACGTACGGCGACGTCGTCGTCGCGGAGCGGCTGTCGCGGACGCTGCTCGGGCTGCTCGCCGGCGCCGCCCTCGGTCTGGCCGGAGCGGTTCTCCAGGCGCTCACGCGCAACCCGCTGGCCGACCCCGGCCTGCTCGGCATCAACGCGGGCGCGTCCGCCGCGGTCGTCACGGCCGTCACGTTCCTCGGGGTCACCTCGCTCAGCGGCTACGTCTGGTTCGCGTTCTTCGGCGCGGCCGCGGTCGGGGCGCTGGTGTGGTTCCTCGGGGGCAGCCGGGGCGCGACGCCGGTGCGGCTCGCGCTCGCCGGTACGGCGATCAGTGCCGCGCTCTACGGCTACCTCCAGGCCGTGATGATCATGGACGACGCGGCGCTCGGCAAGATGCGGTTCTGGACGGTCGGTTCGCTGTCCTCGGCGAGCGAGTCGACCATCCGGCAGGTCCTGCCGTTCCTGCTGGCCGGCGTGGTCCTGGCGCTGGCGTTGTCCCGGCCGCTCAACGCCATGGCCATGGGCGACGACACCGCCAAGGCGCTCGGCGCCAACCTGAACCGGACGCGCGCGCTGTCCATGCTGGCCGCGACCGTGCTGTGCGGGGCGGCGACCGCGGCCTGCGGGCCGATCGTGTTCGTAGGGCTGATGGTGCCGCACGTCGTGCGTTCCTTCACCGGGCCCGACCTGCGCTGGATCCTGCCGTACGCGGCGATCCTGTCGCCCGTGCTGCTGCTCGGCGCCGACGTCATCGGCCGGATGGTGGCCCGGCCCGCGGAACTCCAGGTGGGCATCGTCACCGCGATCCTCGGCGGTCCGGTGTTCATCTACCTCGTACGACGGCGGAGGACGGCTCAGCTGTGAAGACCACCAACCGTGCCGTGCGGACCCCGGGCGGGCTGTCCGTACGCCTGGACGTGCGGGCCCTCACCGTCGTGTTCCTGCTGCTGGTCGCGGCGCTCACGGCGAGTGTCGTGCTCATCGGCACCGGCGACTTCCCGATCCCGGCCGCCGACGTGCTGCGGACGCTGTTCGGCGAGGGCAACGCGGGCCAGGAGTTCATCGTCAACGAACTGCGGCTGCCGCGGGTCCTGGTCGGGCTGCTGGTCGGCGCCTCGCTCGGGCTCGGCGGCGCGCTGTTCCAGTCCATCTCCCGCAATCCGCTGGGCAGTCCGGACGTGCTGGGCCTCGGGCAGGGGGCGACGGCCGGCGCGCTCACCGTGATCGTGCTGTTCTCCGGGAGCGCGAACCAGGTCGCCGCCGGCGCGCTGGTGGGCGGCCTGGTGACCGGCCTCGCCATCTACGTGCTCGCCTGGAAGCGGGGCGTGCACGGATACCGGCTGGTGCTGGTCGGCATCGGTGTCTCCGCGATCGTCACGGCGGTCAACGGCTATCTGCTCACCAAGTCCGACATCGTGGACGCGGCCCGCGCGGTCGTGTGGATGACCGGATCCCTCGACGGCCGTGACTGGGCCCAGGTCTGGCCGCTGCTCGGGCTGTGCGCCGTGCTCGTGCCGCTCGTCCTGTGCAACGCGCGCGGGCTGCGGATGATGGAGATGGGCGACGACGTGTCGTACGCCCTCGGGGTGCGGGTCGAGCGTGTACGGCTGCTGCTGATGGTGGCGGCCGTGCTGCTGACCGCGTCCGCGACCGCCGCCGCCGGCCCCGTCAGCTTCGTCGCGCTCACCGCGCCGCAGCTGGCCCGGCGCCTGACCCGCGCGCCCGGCCCGAACCTGCTGGCCTCCCTGTGCATGGGCGCCGCCCTGCTGGTCGTCGCCGACTGGCTCTCGCAGCGGGCGTTCGGCGCCGAGCAGTTGCCCGTGGGCGTGGTCACCGGCGTGCTCGGCGGTGTCTACCTGCTGTGGCTGCTGGTCACCGAACGCAAGGCGGGCCGGATATGAGCAAGAACCGAAGGAGCACCGTGAACCGTCTGTCCGCCGAGAACGTCACCCTCGCCTACGACCAGCGGGTGATCGCCGAGCAACTGTCGGTGGAGATACCCGACAACTCCTTCACCGTGATCGTCGGCCCCAACGCGTGCGGCAAGTCGACGCTCCTGCGGGCGCTGTCGCGGATGCTCAAGCCCAGTGACGGCCGGGTGCTGCTCGACGGGCAGGTCATCCAGTCGATGCCCGCGAAGAAGGTCGCGCGCACGCTCGGTCTGCTGCCCCAGTCGTCCATCGCGCCCGACGGCATCACCGTCGGCGACCTGGTGGGCCGCGGCCGCTACCCGCACCAGGGCATCCTGCGCCAGTGGTCGACCGAGGACGAGCGGGTCGTCCAGGAGTCGATGCGGCAGACCGGCGTCGCCGAGCTCGCCGAGCGGTACGTCGACGAACTGTCGGGCGGTCAGCGCCAGCGCGTGTGGATCGCCATGGCGCTCGCCCAGCAGACACCGCTGCTGCTGCTCGACGAGCCGACGACGTTCCTGGACATCCAGCACCAGATCGACGTCCTGGACCTGTGCGCGGAGCTGCACGAGGAGCAGGGGCGCACCCTCGTCGCCGTGCTCCACGACCTGAACCACGCCGCCCGCTACGCCACGCACCTCATCGCCCTGCGCGAGGGCCGGATCATCGCCGAGGGCGCGCCGAAGGACATCGTCACGGCCGGCCTGGTGGAGGAGGTCTTCGGACTGCGCTGCCAGGTCATCGACGACCCGGAGACGGGCACGCCGCTGGTCGTGCCGGCGGCGCGGAAGGCACGCGTCGGGGCGGCGGCCGGGGCGGGGACCGGGGCCGGGAAGACGGTCGCTACAGAAGCTTCCTGAGCTGGAGCAGGTCCCGCACGCCCGCGGACAGCTTCACCCGGCCCGAGCCCCAGGCCTTGGCGAAGCTCAGCTCGCCGTCGACCAGGGCGACCAGGTCGTCACCGGTCATGGCCAGCCTGATCTCGGCCCTGTCGGGCGGCGGCCCCTGGACCGTGTCGCGCACGACGATCCGCCCGCCCTGCATACGGCCGACGAAGGTGACGTCCAGGTCCGTGATGTGACAGCTCACCGAACGGTCCAGGGCCGCGGCGTCGCGGACGTCCCCTTCGGCGCGCTGCATGTTGTCGGAGAGCTTGTCGAGTGCGCTGCGGCACTCCTCGATCGTGGCCATCGCGGTCGACGGTACCGCAGCGGTTCGCGGTAGCGTCGGGGCATGAACGACGCAGTTCCCGAGACCCCGGCGGTGGCGCAGGACGAGCCCGCTCCCGATCCCGGGTACGACCCCGCTTCCCCGGCCCCGCTGAACGTGCCCCGCACCCCCACGGGCGACGTCGGCGTGGACGCGGTCCTGGACCGGCTCGGCGACGCCGACCACCTCGCCACGGACGGACACCTCGAGGTGTACGAGGATGTACACCGGGGGCTGCGCGACGCGCTCACCGCGCTCGACGCCCGCCCGGGACCTCCGGTGCCCCCATCGACGCACCGACAGGGGAGCTGAACCGAACGTGGCAGGAGTCGCACGCCGCCGTCTCGACGCGGAGCTGGTCCGCCGGAAGCTCGCGCGCTCGCGCGAGCACGCCGGCCAGCTGATCGCCGCCGGGCGGGTCTCCGTCGGCAAGACCGTCGCGACCAAAGCCGCCACGCAGGTGGAGACCGCGGCCGCGATCGTCGTCACGGCCGACGCGAACGATCCCGACTACGTGTCCCGCGGCGGTCACAAGCTCGCCGGCGCGCTGACGGCGTTCCTGCCGCAGGGCCTGGTCGTCGAGGGACGCAGGGCGCTCGACGCCGGCGCGTCCACCGGCGGTTTCACCGATGTCCTGCTGCGGGCGGGCGCCGCCCACGTCGTCGCCGTGGACGTCGGATACGGACAACTCGCCTGGTCTCTTCAGAACGATGAACGCGTCACCGTCAAGGACCGTACGAACGTTCGCGAATTGACACTTGAAGAGATCGATGGGGAGCCTGTGGATCTTGTCGTGGGGGATCTGTCCTTCATCCCGCTCGGGCTGGTCCTGCCAGCCCTGGTGCGGTGCGTGAAGCCGGACGCGGACCTGGTGATGATGGTCAAGCCGCAGTTCGAGGTGGGGAAGGAGCGGCTGGGCAGCGGCGGAGTCGTCCGCAGCCCCCAGCTGCGGGCCGAAGCGGTGACGGGGGTGGCCCAGAAGGCCTGGGGGCTGGGGCTCGGGGTGAAGGGCGTGACGGCCAGTCCGCTGCCCGGGCCGTCGGGGAATGTCGAATACTTTCTGTGGCTGCGGGCCGGGGCACCGGAACTGGACCCGGCCGATGTCGACCGTGCAGTGGCGGAGGGGCCGCGTTGACCGAGAACCTAGCTCGTACAGTTTTCCTGCTCGCCCACACGGGGCGGCCCGCCGCCGTGCGCAGTGCCGAGCTCGTCGTGAAGGGGCTGCTGCGCTCCGGTCTCGGCGTGCGCGTCCTGGAGGCCGAGGCCTGCGACCTGCCGCTGCCGGACGAGGTGGAGCTGGTCAAGGAGGCCACTCCGCAGTGCCTCGACGGGTGTGAGCTGCTCATCGTGCTGGGCGGTGACGGCACGCTGCTGCGCGGTGCGGAGTTCGCGCGGGCGTCGGGCGTGCCGATGCTCGGCGTCAACCTCGGCCGGGTCGGGTTCCTCGCGGAGGCCGAGCGGGACGACCTCGACAAGGTCGTCGACCGGGTGGTGAGCAAGGCGTACGAGGTCGAGGAGCGGATGACCGTCGACGTCGTGGTGCACCGCAACGGGGACATCGTGCACACGGACTGGGCGCTGAACGAGGCGGCCGTGCAGAAGGTGTCCGCCGAGCGGATGCTGGAGGTCGTCCTGGAGATCGACGGGCGGCCGGTGACGGGGTTCGGCTGTGACGGGATCGTGTGCGCGACGCCCACGGGGTCGACGGCGTACGCGTTCTCCGCGGGCGGGCCGGTGGTGTGGCCGGAGGTCGAGGCGCTGTTGATGGTGCCGATCTCGGCCCATGCGTTGTTCGCGAAGCCGTTGGTGACATCGCCGGATTCTGTGTTGGCTGTGGAGGTTCTGCCACACATTCCTCCGGGGGTTCTGTGGTGTGACGGGCGGCGGACGGTGGAGTTGCCGCCCGGGGCGAGGGTGGAGGTGCGGCGGGGGGCTGTGCCGGTGCGGTTGGCTCGGCTGCATCATGCGTCGTTCACCGACCGGCTGGTGGCCAAGTTTGCGCTGCCTGTCTCCGGGTGGCGGGGGGCTCCTCATTAGCGTGGTTGCGCGTCGTCGGCGGGTGCGGGGCGTCTGTGGCTGGTCGCGCAGTTCCCCGCGCCCCTGAAAAGACGGTCTGTGCCACTCTCGTGGGTGACAGGACCGGGCCAGTCGCAATCCTTGGCTCGGACCTCGTAAGGTCGTGTCCGTGTTGGAGGAGATGCGGATACGGTCGCTCGGTGTGATCGACGACGCTGTCGTCGAGCTGTCGCCGGGGTTCACCGCGGTCACCGGTGAGACGGGTGCGGGTAAGACCATGGTGGTCACCAGCCTCGGGTTGCTGCTGGGCGGGCGCGCGGATCCGGCGCTCGTGCGGATCGGGGCCGGGAAGGCCGTCGTGGAGGGGCGGATCACCGTCCCGGACGACGCCACGGCCGCCGTACGCGCCGAGGAGGCCGGGGCCGAGCTCGACGACGGGGCGCTGCTGATCAGCCGTACCGTTTCCGCCGAGGGGCGCTCGCGGGCGCACCTGGGCGGGCGCAGCGTGCCCGTGGGGGTGCTGGCCGAGCTCGCCGACGAGCTGGTGGCCGTGCACGGGCAGACCGACCAGCAGGGGCTGCTCAAGCTGTCCCGGCAGCGGCAGGCGCTCGACCGGTACGCCGGTGACGCGGTCGCCGTGCCGCTGGCCAAGTACGGCGAGGCGTACAAGCGGCTGAGAGCCGTCTCCACCGAGCTCGACGAGATCACCACGCGCGCGCGGGAACGGGCCCAGGAGGCCGACATGCTGCGCTACGGGCTCGACGAGATCGCCGCCGTCGAGCCCCGGGCCGGCGAGGACGTGGAGCTGGCCGAGGAGGCCGAGCGGCTCGGGCACGCCGAGGCGCTGGCGTCCGCCGCGGCGGTCGCGCACGCCGGGCTCGCGGGCAATCCGGAGGACCCGGAGGGCGTCGACGCCGGGACGCTCGTCGCGGGCGCGCAGCGGGCCCTGGACGCCGTACGGTCGCACGACCCGGCGCTGGCCGCGCTCGCCGACCGCATCGGGGAGATCGGGATCCTGCTGCGCGACGCGGCCGGGGACCTGGCCGGGTACGCCGACGACCTGGACGCCGATCCGCTGCGGCTGGCGGCCGTCGAGGAGCGGCGGGCCGCGCTGACCGGGCTGACGCGGAAGTACGGCGAGGACATCGCCGCCGTGCTGGCCTGGGCCGAGCGCAGTGCCGCCAGGCTGACCGAACTCGACGGCGACGACGAGCGGATCGGGGAACTGACCGCTGAGCGGGACGCGCTGCGGGAGGAACTGGGCGGGCTCGCACAGGCGTTGACGGACGCGCGGACGGAGGCCGCCGAGCGGTTCGCCGCGGCCGTGACCGCCGAGCTGGCCTCGCTGGCCATGCCGCACGCGCGCGTGTCCTTCGACATCCGGCAGGCCGAGGACCCGGAGGGTGTCGAGGTCGGGGGCCGTCCGGTCGCCTACGGGCCCGCGGGTGCCGACGAGGTCGAATTGCTGCTGGCTCCGCACCCGGGTGCTCCGGCCCGGCCGATCGCCAAGGGCGCGTCCGGCGGTGAGCTGTCCCGCGTGATGCTGGCCGTGGAGGTCGTGTTCGCGGGGACGGATCCGGTGCCGACGTACCTCTTCGACGAGGTCGACGCCGGTGTCGGCGGCAAGGCGGCGGTCGAGATCGGCCGGCGGCTCGCGCGCCTGGCGAAGACCGCGCAGGTCGTGGTCGTGACCCATCTCCCGCAGGTCGCCGCCTTCGCGGACCGGCAGTTGCTGGTTGAGAAGACGAACGACGGGTCGGTCACCCGTTCCGGTGTGAAGGTGCTGGAAGGGGAGGAGCGGGTCCGGGAGCTGTCCCGGATGCTCGCCGGCCAGGAGGACTCGGAGACGGCACGCGCGCATGCGGAGGAGCTGCTGGCGACGGCTCGGGCGGATCTGTAGCGGGGCGGATCTGTAGGGAAAGAGCGGATCTGTAGTGGAGGAGTGGAGGAAAGGTCGCCCAGTTGACGGGAGATGCGCCGATCTTCACTCGTGTGGGTGACCCGGCCCGGCGCGTCTCCCCGATGCCGCGCCCCACTGTCACGCCGCTGGGCTCCGGGCGTTCCCGGAACCCGCATATGTCCTGGCATCCTTGGCGGAGTACGCGTGGGAATCCTGCGCGGTGACCCCCGACCCGAACCAGGAGCCCGGCCACGTGACCCCCGTGAGCAGCCACTCACCGCATGGCCAGTCGCCGTTGCGCACCGTGCAGGTGCTGGGCGGAGGCAACGCGGCCAGCAGTGCGCATGTGCGCTCCCTGGCCGCCGGGCTCGTCGCGCGGGGCGTGAAGGTCACGGTGTGCGCCCCCTATGAGGCGGACCGCGCCTATGACTTCAGCGGTGTCGGGGCCGACCATGTGCATGTGCCGCGCAGCAGTGACCCGGTGTCGGTGGCGGCCCTGCGGGCGGCCTGCGCCGACGCCGATCTGGTGCACGCGCACGGGCTGCACGCCTCGTTCCGTACCGTGCTCGCCCTCAGCGGGCGGCGGGTGCGCACTCCGCTCGTCGTGACGTGGCACGACCGGGCGCATGCCGACGGGGCCCGCGCCCATCTGCTGCGGGTCCTGGAACGGCGGGTCGTGAAGGCCGCCACCGTGGTGCTGGGGACGACCTCGGCCCTCGTGGACCGGGCGCGGCTCACCGGCGCGCGGGACGCGCGGCTCGCGGCCGTCGCGCTGCCCGGCCCCCGCAGGCCCGTGGAGCCCGACGACCCCGACCGGCTGCGGCCCAAGGTGCGCGCCGAACTCGGCGCCATCGGACGGCCGTTGCTGATCGCCGTCGGCTCCCTGGAGCGGCACCGGGGATACGACGTGCTGCTGGACGCCGCGCGCGCCTGGCGCCGGCTCGATCCCGTTCCCCTGGTCGTGATCGCGGGCGAGGGCCCGCTGCGCGGTGAACTCCAGGAGCGGATCGAGGGCGAGGGGCTGCCCGTCCGGCTCATCGGGCGGCGCGAGGACATCACCGACCTGCTCGCCGCCGCCGACCTCGCCCTGCTGCCGAGCCGGTGGGAGGAGGCACGCTCCGTCCTCGCCCAGGAGGCCCTCCACGCGCGCGTGCCGCTCGTCGCGACCGACGTCGGCGGCATCCCGGAACTCGTCGGCGACGCGGCCGAACTCGTGCCGCGCGGCGACGCGGAGGCGCTCGCCGGCACCGTCGTACGCCTGCTCGGTGACCCCGAGCGCCGGGAGCTGCTGCAGGCCAAGGGCACGCGGCAGGCGGCGACCTGGCCCAGCGAGGACGAGACGGTCGCCCAAGTGCTCAGCGTGTACGACGAGTTGACCCAGCCCCGGCCCCTCGCCTAGGGCGCGCAGGGTCTCAGGGGTCTCAGGGGTCTCAGGGAACGTGCCTGCGGGCCCGCAGGGCCAGGCTCAGTGCCAGCACCGTCTGCGGGTCGTCGAGGTCCGTGCCCAGCAACTCCCCGATGCGCGCCAGGCGGTTGTAGAGCGTCTGCCGGTTGAGGTGGAGCTCCCGGGCCGTCTCCGCCTTGCGTCCCGCGTGGGCGAGGTAGGTCGACAGGGTGGGCAGCAGCGGCGGCCGGGAGCGCCGGTCGTGCTCCAGGAGCGGACCGAGGGCCCGGTCGACGAAGGCGGCCAGGTCCGGATGGTCGCGCAGCCGCCACAGCAGCAGGTCGATGTCCAGCCGGCGGGCGTCGTACCAGGGGCGGTCCGGCAGGCCCTGGGCCGCCGTGGCCGTCTCGGCCGCGTGCCGCAGGCCCGATGCCGCGGCCGTCCAGCCGCCCGGCACTCCCACGACCACCACCGGCGGCTGCCCGCCCGGCCGCAGCATCCCGGCCCGGCCGGCCCCGGCCCGCAGCGCCGCCGCGACCCGTTCCGCGACCGTCGCCCGCTCCGGCTCCGCGCGCAGCCCCAGCAGCACCAGCACCCGGCCCTCCACCGGCCGCACCCCGAGCAGCACCGGCACGCCCACCGAGGACAGTTCCTCGGACACCGCCCGGGCCAGCACGGCCCAGCCTCCCCCCGGGGACAGGGTGTCCCCGAGCCGCATGACGACCGGCAGCAGCGGGCCGTCGCCCGGCCGGAAGCCCAGCACGCGGGCCTGTGCCGGGGCGTCCTGCGCCGTGACCCGGCCCTCGGCGAGGTCCGTGAGGAAGTCGCCGCGCCCGCGTGCCGCCAGCTCCTCCTCCTGCCGCGCCTGCATCAGCACCACGGCCAGGATGCCCGCGGCCCGCTCCGCCGCCATCCGGTGCACCGGCGCCAGGGGAGCCCGTACGGGCAGCAGCACGAGCCGCGCGCGGACGCCCCCGCTGCCGGGCCCGCCGCCCGGCACGTCCACCAGGACCGAGCCCGCGAGCGGCGGCTCGTCCTTGTGCTGGCCGCGCAGCCCCTCCCACACCTGGAGCGGGTCCGCGCCCTCGGGCCCCGCCCCGGCGGCGTACAGCAACTGCCCGTCCGCCGTCTCCAGGAAGACGGGATTGCCGCCGAAGTCGGCCAGGATGCCGAGGACTTGAGGTACCCCACCGCCGCCCAGCAGGGCCTCCGTGCACCGCCGGTGCACCTCCTCGGCCCGCTGGAGCAGCGCGTAGTGGCCGTTGACGATCTCGGTGTGGATCTCCTCCGTGACCGTGACGAACGGCACCTCGCGGTGCAGCTGGACGAGCGGCAGCCCGGCCGAACGGGCCGTGTCGACGAGGGCGGCGGGCAGCCGCGTGAAGCGCGGGCCGAGCTCCACGACCAGAGCGGTGATGCCGCGCTCGGCCAGCGTGCGCACGAACGCCCGCTGTTCGGCCGGGCGGGTGCCGAGGCCGTAGCCCGTGGTCAGCAGCAGCTCGCCGCCCTTGAGCAGCGAGGCGATGTGCGGCACCTCACCGGCGTGCACCCAGCGCACGGTCCGCCCCAGCCGGTCGGCGCCCGCCAGCACCTCGGGCAGCCCGCTGCGCAGACCCGGCAGCTCCAGTGCCCGCTGCACGGTGATCCCGGCGCCCTGGGTGCCGTAGCCGCTGTCCGTCGCCCTGTCCATGAGCCGGACGCTACCCGCGCCGGTGCCTGTCGGACATCTCAGGGACGACCGAGCCCGGATTATGCTGGAGGCGACCGGGTACGGGCGCGGTCATGGACATCAGCGTGGTCGCCGTGGGGCGGGAGGACGACAGTCCGGTCGAGGAGCCGCTGCGGGTGGCGGTGCTCGCCGACCGGCTCGGGTACCGGGAGGTGTGGGCGGGCGAGGGACCGACGTGGGACTCGTTCGTCCTGGCGACGGCGATCGGCGCGGCCACCGAGCAGGCCGCGCTGACGGCCGGTCCCGTGCCGGTGTCGGTGCGCGACCCGCTCACCATCGTGCGGGGCGCCGCGTCCGCCGCGTCCGTCACCGGCCGGCCCGTCGGCGTGGCTCTGGGCACGTCCAGCAAGCGGGTCGTCGAGGGCGTGCACGGCCGGCCGCGGACCCGGCCCGCCGCCGCGCTGGCGGAGTCGGCGGCGGCCGTGCGTGCGCTGATGGACGGCCGGCCGGGCGAGCCGATCGTGCCCGGCAGCGGCTTCCCGCGCCGGCTGCCGCAGCCCGGAGGCCTGCTCACCGTCGCGGCGTTCGGGGAGCGCGCGGTCGCGGCGGCCGTCGAGCACGCCGACCGGATGCTGCTCGACCTCGTCTCCCCCGAGCAGGTCCGCATGCTGCGGGCCCGGATGCTCGCCGCCGCCGAACGGGCCGGGCGTACGCCGCCGAGGCTGGCCGCCTGGCTGCCCGCCGCCGTGGACCCGGAGCCGGAGACGCTCACGCAGGTCCTGCGCAGTGCCGTCGGCTACCTCGCCGTGCCGGGCTACAGCGACATGTTCGTCGAGGCGGGGTTCGCCGAGGTCGTCGAACTGGCCGCCAAGGGAGCCGACCCGGACACCCTGCTGCGGGCCCTGCCGCCCCAGGCAGCGGACACGGTCGCCCTCGTCGGCGACGCCGGCACCGTCCGCGCCCGCATGGACGCCTACGCCGAGGCCGGCCTCGACGAGATCGCCCTCGTCCCGGCCACGGCGGGCGATCCGGCGGGGGAGCGGACGCTCACGGCCCTCAGGCCGGCGTGATGTTGTGGTTGAAGCGGAACACGTTGTCCGGGTCGTAACGCCGCTTCAGCTCCGCCAGCCGCCGGGCGTTCTCGGCGCCCAGCCCCGCGACGACCCGGTCGGTGCCCTCGTCGCCGATGAAGTTCAGGTAGACGGCGCCGGTGCTCCACGGCCGCACGTCGGCGCGCACGTCCCGCACCCACCGCACGCACCGCTCGTCGTCCGCCGGGTCCTCCCAGATGCCGAACGGATGCACCGCCCACGGCGCGTCCCGGTAGGGCACCGGATACTCGCCCGGGCCGTCGGCGATGGCCCCGCCCTGGGGGAACAGCACGTGCTGGGTGCCGGTCGGCACCGGCATGGAATCGGCCCGGGCGCAGAAGACGTCCACGAAGTCGTCCGGCGCGCTCGCCAGGTACTCGGCCGACCAGTAGTTCCGCATCCCCGGCGGGTCGTCGATCATGCACTGGACGTCGGCGTACGGCATCGCGCCGACGATCTCTGCCTCGTGCGGCAGGGCCAGCAGGGGCTGGGCGACCTTGCGCATGTCGTCCTCGCCGCCGGCGTACGTCAGCAGCACACCGCACACGAGCCTGCCCACGAGGTGCTCGGGTACGAACTCCTCCGGCGGACCGGTGAAGTAGAGGACGCCGCCGCCCGCCTCGGCGGGCCCGTGCGCGATCACCTCGCGGAAGGTGCGCACGACCTCCGGCCCGTGCTCGGGCAGGAACAGCACCAGCGCGATGGAGAACTCGGGCAGTTCGTGCAGCCGCAGCGTCATCGCCGTGGCGACGCCGAAGTTCCCGCCGCCGCCGTGCAGGGCCCAGAACAGGTCCGGGTTCTCGTCGGCGCTCGCGCGGACCCGGGTGCCGTCGGCGGTGACGAGTTCGACACCGAGCAGGTTGTCGACGGCGAGCCCGCACCAGCGGTCGAGCCAGCCGGTGCCGCCGCCCAGCACGAAACCGCCGACGCCCGTCGTGGAGGCTCGGCCGCCGGTCGTCGCCAGTCCGTACGGCTCGGTGGCCCGGTCCAGGTGGCTCATCGTGGCCCCGCCCGCGACCCGGACGGCCTGCGCGGCCGGATCCACGGTCACCTCGTGCATCCGGCGCAGATCCACCACCACGCCGCCGTCGCCCACGGCCATGCCCGCCACGCTGTGGCCGCCGCCGCGGACCGCGACCGGCAGATCCAGCTCCCTGGCGAACCGCACGGCCCGCACGACGTCGTCCTCGTCGGCGCACTGCGCGAGCACGGCGGGCCGCCGGTCGATCATGGCGTTGAAGACGGCCCGGGCCTCGTCGTAGCCCGGGTCCTCCGGGGCGAACACCTCGCCGGTCAGATCGTCGCGAAGCGCGGTGAGGGCCGCGTCCGCCTTCGAGAGGGAAGCCATGGCCGCCCCCTTCCGAGAAGGGGCAATCGTCCGCTTCCAGACTAGGCGGCCACGGCCGGCCGGGCCCGCTCAGCCCCCGGCCGGGCCCGCTCAGCCCCCGTACGCCCCCGAAGCCGTCAGGCGCAGTGCCGTGTCGATCAGCGGCACGTGGCTGAACGCCTGCGGGAAGTTGCCCACCTGGCGCTGGAGGTGCGGGTCCCACTCCTCCGCCAGCAGGCCGAGGTCGTTGCGCAGCGACAGCAGCTTCTCGAACAGCTTGCGCGCCTCGTCCACGCGGCCGATCATCGCCAGGTCGTCGGCCATCCAGAACGAGCAGGCGAGGAACGCGCCCTCGTCGCCGGGCAGGCCGTCGACGCCCTCGTTGTCGCCCTGCGTCGGGTAGCGCAGGATGAAGCCGTCGGGCGTGGACAGCTCCCGCTGGATCGCCTCGATGGTGCCGATGACGCGCTTGTCGTCCGGCGGCAGGAAGCCCATCTGCGGGATCAGCAGCAGCGACGCGTCCAGCTCCTTCGAGCCGTACGACTGCGTGAACGTGTTGCGTTCCTTGTCGTAGCCCTTCTCGCAGACATCACGGTGGATGTCGTCGCGCAGTTCCTTCCACCGCTCCAGCGGGCCGTCCGCGTCACCGGACTCGATCAGCTTGATCGTGCGGTCGACGGCGACCCAGGCCATCACCTTGGAGTGCACGAAGTGGCGGCGCGGGCCGCGCACCTCCCAGATGCCCTCGTCCGGGTCCTGCCAGTGGTCCTCCAGGTAGCGGATCAGCTTCAGCTGGAGCAGCGAGGCGTAGTCGTTGCGCGCCAGGCCCGTCATGTGGGCCAGGTGCAGGGCCTCGGTGACCTCGCCGTAGACGTCCAGCTGGAGCTGGTGCGCGGCGCCGTTGCCGACCCGGACCGGGGTGGAGTTCTCGAAGCCCGGCAGCCAGTCCAGCTCCGCCTCGCCGAGCTCGCGCTCACCGGCGATGCCGTACATGATCTGGAGGTTCTCCGGGTCGCCGGCCACGGCCCGCAGCAGCCACTCGCGCCAGGCACGGGCCTCCTCGCGGTAGCCGGTGCGCAGCAGCGAGGACAGCGTGATCGCCGCGTCGCGCAGCCACGTGTAGCGGTAGTCCCAGTTGCGGACACCGCCGATGTCCTCCGGCAGGGAGGTGGTCGGCGCGGCGACGATGCCGCCGGTCGGGGCGTACGTCAGGGCTTTCAGCGTGATCAGCGAGCGGACCACGGCCTCCCGGTAGGGGCCGTGGTACGTGCAGTGGTCGACCCACTCGCGCCAGAAGTCCTCCGTCGCCTCCAGCGACTGCTCCGGCTCGGGCAGCGGCGGTGGCTCCTTGTGCGAGGGCTGCCAGGAGATCGTGAACGCGATCCGGTCACCCGGGGCGACCGTGAAATCCGCGTACGTCGTCAGCGACTTGCCGTACGTCTCGGCGGATGTGTCGAACCACACGGAGTCGGGGCCCGCCACGGCCACCGTGCGCCCGTCGTGCTTGTGCACCCACGGCACCACCCGCCCGTAGGAGAACCGCATCCGCAGCGCCGAGCGCATCGGCACGCGGCCCGAGACGCCCTCCACGATCCGGATCAGCTGCGGGGCGCCGTCACGCGGCGGCATGAAATCGGTCACCCGGACCGTGCCCCGCTGGGTGTCCCACTCGGATTCCAGGATCAGCGAGTCACCGCGGTAGCTGCGCCGGGCCGCGGTGGGCGGCTGCTGGTCGGAGGCGTACGCCGGTCCGAGCCGCCAGAAGCCGTGCTCCTCGGTGCCCAGCAGGCCGGCGAAGATGGCGTGCGAGTCGAAGCGGGGCAGGCACAGCCAGTCCACCGTGCCGTCCCGGCAGACCAGGGCAGCGGTCTGCATGTCTCCGATGAGTGCGTAGTCTTCGATGCGCCCGGCCACGTGCAACTCCAGTCGAACGGCCACGTCACCCCGCAAGGGGGCTGTCGCTAGTGCGGTCAAGGGGGATTTTCAGCAAGTCTTGCAATGCATCGTTGAGCGATGAAGCAAAACAGGTCGCTTGCCGTGATGCAAAGCGCCAATTGTTGCTCAACGAACTGACGAGCTCACGTTGTTCCGGTTCTTACGGGCGGGGGGTGGTGCCGTTGGGCCGGCGGGCTCGGCAGCGAGTGTCCGAGCAGGATACGACGCACGCCGATGTTCCGGGTGCCCGTCCAGGCAAGGCGAGTACGCCGAACGAGTGAGCAAGGGGTGAGAGACCGGTGAGGGTGACCGTCTCCGTGTCGAGATGTGTGCGGAGCGTGGCCGGAAGCCATCGCCCCGCGGCGCTGATACGCTGGTAGCCCGTGGACCGGTGGGCAGCAAACCCCCGAACCGCAGCGACGGCGACCCCCCGGAAATCTCCGGCAGGCAGCCGTACCGCACCCCCAGACCGCGACCACGGGAGCCCCGTCTTGGCCATGCCGCCCGCCGCATTTCGTAATTCGACGACCAAGCACATCTTCGTCACCGGGGGTGTCGCCTCCTCGCTCGGCAAGGGCCTGACGGCCTCCAGCCTCGGCATGCTGCTCAAGGCCCGCGGTCTGCGCGTCGTGATGCAGAAGCTCGACCCGTACCTCAACGTCGACCCGGGCACGATGAACCCCTTCCAGCACGGTGAGGTGTTCGTCACCAACGACGGCGCCGAGACCGACCTGGACATCGGCCACTACGAGCGCTTCCTCGACCGCGACCTGGACGGTTCCGCGAACGTCACCACCGGCCAGGTGTACTCGACCGTGATCGCCAAGGAGCGGCGCGGAGAGTACCTCGGCGACACGGTGCAGGTCATCCCGCACATCACCAACGAGATCAAGCACCGCATCCGCCGCATGGCGACGGACGAGGTCGACGTCGTGATCACCGAGGTCGGCGGCACGGTCGGCGACATCGAGTCGCTGCCGTTCCTGGAGACCGTCCGCCAGGTCCGTCACGAGGTCGGCCGCGACAACGTGTTCGTGGTGCATATCTCGCTCCTGCCGTACATCGGCCCCTCGGGTGAGCTGAAGACGAAGCCCACCCAGCACTCGGTTGCGGCCCTGCGCAACATCGGTATCCAGCCGGACGCGATCGTGCTGCGCTGCGACCGCGAGGTCCCGACCGCGATCAAGCGGAAGATCTCGCTGATGTGCGACGTCGACGAGGCCGCCGTGGTCGCCTGCCCCGACGCCCGCTCGATCTACGACATCCCGAAGACCGTGCACGGCGAGGGCCTGGACGCCTACGTCGTCCGCAAGCTCGACCTGCCGTTCCGCGACGTCGACTGGACGACCTGGGACGACCTGCTCGACCGCGTCCACAACCCCGACCACGAGATCACCCTCGCGCTGGTCGGCAAGTACATCGACCTGCCCGACGCCTACCTGTCGGTCACCGAGGCGCTGCGTGCCGGCGGCTTCGCCAACCGCGCCCGCGTCAAGATCAAGTGGGTCACCTCCGACGACTGCAAGACCCCGGCGGGCGCCGCGGCGCAGCTCGGCGACGTCGACGGCATCTGCATCCCCGGCGGCTTCGGCGACCGCGGTGTGCTCGGCAAGGTTGGCGCGATCAAGTACGCCCGCGAGAACAAGATCCCGCTGCTCGGCCTCTGCCTCGGCCTGCAGTGCATCGTGATCGAGGCCGCGCGCAGCCTGGCCGACATCGGCGACGCCAACTCCACCGAGTTCGACCCTGCCACCTCCCACCCGGTCATCTCCACGATGGCCGAGCAGCTCGACATCGTCGCCGGTGAGGGTGACATGGGCGGCACCATGCGGCTCGGCATGTACCCGGCGAAGCTGGCCGAGGGCTCGATCGTGCGCGAGGTGTACGACGGCAAGGAGTACGTCGAGGAGCGCCACCGGCACCGCTACGAGGTGAACAACGCCTACCGCGCCGAGCTGGAGAAGCGGGCGGGCATCCTGTTCTCCGGCACGTCCCCGGACGGCAAGCTCGTCGAGTACGTCGAGTACCCGCGCGAGGTCCACCCGTACCTGGTCGCCACCCAGGCCCACCCGGAGCTGCGCTCGCGCCCGACGCGCCCGCACCCGCTGTTCGCCGGGCTCGTCAAGGCCGCGGTCGAGCGGAAGACTTCTCAGTAACACACCAGTTGTACGGTGGCCGGGGTGCATCCCTTCAAAGGGTGTGCACCCCGGTTTCTTTTCAGCAGGTCGTGTGGGGTACGTGGAAGGACAGGCATGACGATCAAGGACACCCCGGAGGAATGGGAGATCCGGGCGACGGACACCCCCTTCGTGGGCAACAAGACCTCCGTCCGCACCGACGACGTGGTCATGCCCGACGGCACCGTGGTCGGCCGCGACTACCAGGTCCACCCCGGTTCCGTGGCCGTCCTCGCCCTCGACGAGGCCGACCGCGTCCTGGTCCTGCGCCAGTACCGCCACCCCGTGCGCCACAAGCTGTGGGAGATCCCGGCCGGTCTGCTCGACGTACCCGGCGAGAACCCGCTGCACGCCGCGCAGCGCGAGCTGTACGAGGAGGCGCACGTCAAGGCCGAGGACTGGCGGGTGCTGACCGACGTCTACACCACCCCCGGCGGCTGCGACGAGGCCGTCCGGATCTTCCTCGCGCGCGGTCTGTCCGAGGCGGAGGGCGAGCGTTTCGCCGTCGAGGAGGAAGAGGCCGACATGGAGCTCGACCGGGTGCCGGTCGACGACCTCGTCCGGGGCGTGCTGGCCGGGGAGCTGCACAACAACTGCCTCGTCGTGGGCGTCCTCTCCATGGTGGCCGCGCGCGCCGGCGACGGTCTGGACGCCCTGCGCCCGGCCCAGGCACCGTGGCCGGCGCGTCCCTTCGAGGCCTGAAGGAGGCCCGCACCCCGCCCTGCATCCCGTGCGGTGTGAAGATCGGCTGATCCGATCGGGGGATGTGCCCGCCGTGCCCGTCGTGCTCCGGCCGGGGCGTTGCAGAGCGTGAACTAGGCTCTGTTCACGCCCGGACCGGAGTCCCGGCGGGCTTGTGCGTGTGGTGGGACGGGAGTGTGGCCCGTGACGGATCAGGTCGTGGAGACAGGCGACGTGCGGCTGACCGGACACGTGTGCGGCGAGAGCCGATTCCTGGGCCGCACACGGGAGTTGAAGGAACTGCGCGCCGACATCGAGCGCGCCGGACTCGACACCCTCGCCGGCCGCAAGCCCCCACGCGCGCGCGTGCTGCTCATCGCCGGCCGGCCCGGCTCGGGGCGCACCGCCCTCGCCGAGGAACTCGTCCGGCAGATCGCGGACCGTTACCCCGACGGGGTACTGCGCGCCCGCCTGAGCGAGCCCGACGGCACCCCCGTACCGGTCGGGCGCACCGCCCGGGACCTGCTCGCCGCCCTCGACCAGGAGGCCCCGGCCGGCGCCTGCGAGGACGACCTCACGGAGGCCCTGCGCACCGCCCTGGCCGACCGCCGGGCGCTGCTGCTGCTGGACGACGCGGCCGACGCCGAGCAGGTCGACGCCCTGCTGCCCGACACCCCGGAGTGCCTGGTCGTCGCGGTCTCCGAGGGCCCGCTGACCGGCATCTCGGACGTCCGCCCCTGCACCCTGGGCGGCCTGGACGCCAAGTCCGGGGTGGAGCTGCTGTCCCGGCACACCGGCTCGGTCCGCATCACCGTCGACCCCCGGGCCGCCGAGGGCCTCGCCGAGGAGTGCCAGGGGCAGCCGGCCGCGCTCATGCTGGCGGGCGGCTGGCTCGCCGCCCGCCCGAAGGCGGCCGTCTCCGACCTCGCCAAGCAGCTGCGCGCCGAGGACGGCGAGGGCACCGCGCTGAACCGGGTCTTCCGCCTCGCTCACGCCGCCCTGCCCGCAACGGCCGCCCGGATGCTGCGCCTGCTCGCCCTCGCCCCGGCCGGACTGGTCGATCCGCAGACCGCCTCCGCGCTCGTCGGCTGCTCGGTCGACAGCGCCCGCACCACCCTCGACGACTTCGTCGCCCTCGGTTTCCTGCACGCGGTGGACTCACCGCTGCCGCAGTACGAGGTGCCGGGCTGCCTGCACGACCGGCTCCGCGTCCTCGCCGAGCACCACGAGCGCCCGGCCGAGCTCCAGCTGGCCCGCGCCCGCATGCTGGAGCGGACGGTACGGCGGCTCCAGGCCTGCCGGGCGATCACCGAGACCGACAGCCCCCAGGCCCGCCAGAAGCTCCTCGACCTGCCGCGTGCCCTGCGCTTTCCCACGCCCCGGGCGGCGGCCGACTGGCTGCGCGTGACCCGGCCCGCCCTGCTGGCCTCGGCCCGGCTCGCGGTCGCCGACGGGCAGCTGGACACCCTGGCCCGGCGGCTGATGTCCCAGCTGGTGCGGGCCATGGTGGCGCATGTCGGCACGCAGGCGGCGGCGCCCGACCTGTACGACATCCACAGCCTGGTCCTCGACGTGGCCGAGCGCCGGAACCTGCCGAGGGAGCGGGCCGCCGCCCTGCTCAACCTCGGCGACCTCGACGCCCGGACCGGCCGCACGGCCGACGCGCTGGCCCGCTACCGGGCCGCGCTGGACGCCGGACGCGAGGTGAACGATCCGTATGCGACCGGCCGCGCGATGGAATCCGTAGGCGGTGCGCATCTGGAGCTCGGTGACTTCGACCGGGCCGCCGACTGGTTCGGCCGGGCCCTGGTCGAGCGGCTCGCCCGGGACGAGCGCGCCGAGGCCGCCCGGCTGTATGGGCGGATCGCCGCCGCCCACACCTTCGCCGGCCGCTACGGCGAGGCCCTGCGGAACTGGCGCGCGGCGATCGCCGGGCACCGCAAAAACGGTGACGTGGCCGCCCAGGCGCGGGCGCTGAGCGAGTTGGCGCGGGTCCAGGAGTATGCGGGCCGGCCCGAGGAGTCGCTGCGTACCTGCCGGGAGGCCGTGGAATGGGCGCGGCGGGCCGAGGACACGCGGCTGCAGGCCGCGCTGCACCTGAGGGTCGCCGACACCCTCGAACACCTCGGCGACCCCGCGTCGGCCCGGCTGCACCGGGGCGCCGCGGAGCGGATCCTCGGCGAGGACCAGGAGGACCAGGAGGGGCCCGTGACCGCCTCCGATGGCGACTCACAGCGGAAACCGGAGCCTGACACCTGCGAAATCCGTGGCACATCGACCGAAGATTGATGCAATGAAAGGCTAGACAGCGGGAACACCTTCATTAGACTGGCTCTGCCGCACGTTCTCCTGCGGTCTCTCCCGGTGTGCCCGTGCGCGCCCGGGTATGTCTAGTAATACGCCCATACCCTCTGAGCCAAGGACCGTGATCGACGTGAAGGTCGGCATCCCCCGCGAGGTCAAGAACAACGAGTTCCGGGTGGCCATCACCCCCGCCGGCGTGCACGAGCTGGTGCGTCATGGCCACCAGGTCGTCATCGAGCGCGGCGCCGGCGTCGGCTCCTCGATCACGGACGAGGAGTACGTCGCCGCCGGTGCGCGGATCCTGGACACCGCCGACGAGGTCTGGGCCGCCGCCGACCTGCTGCTGAAGGTCAAGGAGCCCATCGCCGAGGAGTACCACCGCCTCCGCAAGGACCAGACGCTCTTCACCTACCTGCACCTGGCCGCCTCCAAGGAGTGCACGGACGCCCTGCTGGAGTCCGGCACCACCGCGATCGCCTACGAGACCGTCGAGCTGCCCAGCCGCGCGCTGCCGCTGCTCGCCCCGATGTCCGAGGTCGCGGGCCGGCTGGCCCCGCAGGTCGGCGCCTATCACCTGATGCGCGCCAACGGCGGCCGCGGCGTGCTGCCCGGCGGCGTCCCGGGTGTGCCGGCCGGCCGGGCCGTCGTCATCGGCGGCGGCGTCTCCGGCTGGCAGGCGGCGCAGATCGCCATCGGCCTGGGCTTCCACGTGACCCTGCTCGACAAGGACGTGAACAAGCTCCGCGAGGCGGACAAGATCTTCGGCACGAAGATCCAGACCGTCGTCTCCAACGCCCTGGAGCTGGAGAAGGCCTGCCTGGAGGCCGACCTCGTCATCGGCGCGGTGCTGGTCCCCGGCGCCAAGGCCCCGAAGCTGGTCACCAACGAGCTCGTCTCGCGGATGAAGCCCGGAAGTGTCCTTGTCGACATCGCGATCGACCAGGGCGGCTGCTTCGAGGACTCCCGTCCGACCACCCACGCCGAGCCGACCTTCCGGGTCCACAACTCGGTCTTCTACTGCGTCGCCAACATGCCCGGCGCGGTGCCGAACACCTCCACCTACGCGCTGACCAACGCCACGCTGCCCTACATCGTGGAACTCGCCGACCACGGCTGGGCGGACGCGCTGCGCCGCGACCCGGCACTGGCCAAGGGCCTCAACACCCACGACGGCAAGGTCGTTTACAAGGAGGTCGCCGAGGCGCACGACGTCGAGCACGTCGAGTTGTCCTCGCTGCTCGGCTGAGCCCCGCGCGGGCCGCCGAGTCGACCAAGTCACCAACACGTAAAGGCGATACGTCAACACAGGTCGTCAACGCCGCGCACCCGGCCGGACCTTGCCCGACAAGGTCCGGCCGGATGTGTGTATGGTCACTTCGCGATTCTCGAGCAACTCGCCTCGAACGTAACCCTTCAACCGATTCGCACACCGGTGAAACCTGCCGTGCGACGGCCGTACGCCCTTGACAGCGGGATGTTTCATTGCCGACACATCGGGCCGGGTCCGGCGGATTGTGTTGCTGCGGACGCCCGACACGCCATAGAGTCGCCAACCGTCGGCATGGTGCCACGCTGACCTGTCTAGAAGTTTCCTGGTCACCAAGGAGGTAAGACGACTTGTGAATGAGTCGACATTTACTCCCGGGGGTGGTCAACCAGGAATGCCTGCACGGGGCCAGGGTCCCGCGGGGTTCGCTGCTGTCGGCTCCGTCGCTGTGCGCACCTTCGCAGCCCACCAGAGTCAGCAGGCGACTCACACTGCACACCAGAAGATGGATGGCCATCACGTGAACGCCATGGCCGGCGACGGAAGTGGCGCGCCCCACAACCACTTCGCCGACTACGACGAACTGCCCGAGGGGCACTTCTACGACCCCGACGCGGAGTACGAGCCCGATCCGGAGTACGCGGCCACTCTCGCGCCCGACGCGGCCAGACAGCGCCGGGAGCGCATCGGCCCGACCGGACGCCCGTTGCCGTACTTCCCGATCCCGGGCCCGCTGACCGACCACGGACCCGCGAAGATCATCGCGATGTGCAACCAGAAGGGCGGCGTCGGCAAGACCACGTCGACCATCAACCTGGGTGCCGCGCTCGCGGAGTACGGACGCCGGGTCCTGCTCGTGGACTTCGACCCGCAGGGCGCGCTGTCGGTCGGACTCGGCGTCAACCCGATGGAACTCGACCTCACCGTCTACAACCTGCTCATGGAGCGGGGGATGGCGGCCGACGAGGTGCTGCTGAAGACGGCGGTCCCCAACATGGACCTGCTGCCCAGCAACATCGACCTGTCGGCGGCCGAGGTCCAGCTCGTCTCCGAGGTCGCCCGCGAGTCCACCCTGCAGCGCGCGCTGAAGCCGCTGCTGGACGACTACGACTTCATCGTCATCGACTGCCAGCCCTCGCTCGGCCTGCTCACGGTCAACGCCCTGACGGCCGCGCACAAGGTGATCGTGCCGCTGGAGTGCGAGTTCTTCGCCCTCCGTGGTGTGGCCCTGCTGACCGAGACCATCGAGAAGGTCCAGGAGCGGCTCAACCCCGACCTGGAGCTCGACGGGATCCTCGCCACGATGTACGACTCGCGCACGGTGCACAGCCGTGAGGTGCTCGCGCGGGTCGTCGAGGCCTTCGACGATCACGTCTACCACACGGTCATCGGGCGCACGGTCCGGTTCCCGGAGACCACGGTCGCCGGTGAGCCGATCACCACGTACGCCTCCAACTCCGTCGGTGCCGCCGCCTACCGCCAGCTCGCCAGGGAGGTGCTCGCCCGGTGTCACGCCGAGTGAGTCTGCCGGGGGCCGACGAACTCTTCCGTACGACAGGGGGGATGGCGCTTCAGTCGTCCCAGCCCAGGCGCCAGGCCAACGGCGACGCCCGGGTGCCCGCTCCGGCGGGGGAGGGCGACGCGGTGGCGGCAGCGGCCACGGCCGCGGAGGACGTGCCGCAGTCGGTGCCCGCGCAGGGCGGTGACGGCGAGGGCGCGGAGCATGTCGCGGCGGACGCGGAGTCGGCCGAGGCCGGGGAGTCCCGCAGCCGCTCCGGCTCCGCCCGTCGGCAGGCGGCGCAGGAAGGTTCTGCCGCGGGTGCGGCCGGTGCCGCCGCCGCGGCACCACGCAAGCGCGGGCGGGCCGCCGCACGCCGTCCCAGCGGCCGTGAGCGGCACGACGAGAAGATCACGGTCTACGTGTCGGCCGAGGAGCTCATGGACCTGGAGCACGCCCGTCTCGTGCTCCGCGGCGAGCACGGCCTGGCCGTCGACCGCGGCCGTATCGTCCGCGAGGCGGTCGCCGTGGTCCTCGCCGACCTGGAGACCCGCGGGGACGCCAGCATCCTCGTACGACGGCTGCGCGGGCGCTAGCGGTAGCCTGCGGGGGCCATGACCTCGAACGCCTCCCCACCACCCCCCGGCGGCCCGTCCGGGCGCCGGCGTGCGCTGGGACGGGGGCCGGTGGCTCCGCCGGTCGAGCCGGTGGACGTGGCCGAGCCCGGTGAGTTGGCTGCGGGTGCCGGCGAGTCCGGCGTGACCTCCGGGGACACGGAGGGTGCCGGGTCCGACGGGACTCGCGAGGAGATCGAGACCGGTTCGGACGTCCGGGTCGAGGAGGAAGCGGCCGACGGGCAGGCGTTGCTTGCCGAGGTGCCGCCCGGCGGTGTGGAACGGCAGATCCCTGCCGAGCCGTGGACGGCGGGCGGGACGACTCGCCCGGGGCGTGCGGCCGGGCCCGCCCCGGCGGAGTCCGCGGCTGCCGCTGCCACCGTGGCGGGCCGTGAGGGCGTTTCCCCGGAACGGGACGACGCGCCGGGGTCCGGGCCCGAGGCCGGTCATCCGGCGGCGGACCGTGAGCGTCCCGCCCCCGGGCCGGTGGCTGCGACCGAGACCGCGGCCCCGGTCGCCGAGTCCGGAGAGACCGGGTCCCCGAGCGAAGCGCTCGCGTCCGCTCCTGCGGCCGATACCGACGCCGAGGTCGCCGTTCCGGAGCCAGGAGCCGGGGCTGTTCCTCCGCACGCCCTGGCCGAGGCAGGGGCGGCCCCCGGAGCGCAGGCCCCGCAGGGGCGGAGCGCGTCGGGGGGCACCTCCCAGCCCTCGACCGACGGTTCCGGCAGCGACGACGGGGTCTTCAAAGTCCGGCTCGCCAACTTCGAGGGGCCCTTCGACCTGCTGCTGCAGTTGATCTCCCGGCACAAGCTGGACGTCACCGAGGTCGCGCTGTCGAAGGTGACCGACGAGTTCATGGCGTACATCCGGGCGATGGGGCCGGACTGGGACCTGGACGAGACGACCGAGTTCCTCGTCGTCGCGGCCACGCTGCTCGATCTGAAGGCGGCACGGCTGCTGCCCGCCGCCGAGGTCGAGGACGAGGCCGACCTCGCGCTGCTCGAGGCCCGGGACCTGCTGTTCGCCCGGCTGCTGCAGTACCGCGCGTACAAGCAGATCGCCGACATCTTCAGCGGGCGGCTCGACGACGAGGCCCGGCGCTATCCGCGTACCGTCGGGCTCGAACCCCACCATGCCGAGCTGCTGCCCGAGGTGGTCATCAACATCGGCGCGGAAGGGTTCGCCAAGCTCGCCGTGAAGGCGATGCAGCCCAAGCCCAAGCCGCAGGTGTACGTCGACCACATCCACGCCCCGCTGGTCAGCGTGCAGGAGCAGGCGGGGATCGTCGTCGCCCGGCTCAAGGAGCTCGGCGAGGCCCGCTTCCGGGAACTCGTGGCGGACACCGACGACACCCTGACCGTCGTGGCCCGGTTCCTGGCGCTGCTGGAGCTGTACCGGGAGAAAGCCGTCGAGCTGGAGCAGGAGACCGCGCTCGGCGAGCTCCTCGTGCGGTGGACCGGCGGGGACGGGGACGAGACACCGACCGTCACCGACGAGTTCGACCGGCCGCCCGAGCCGCCGAAGGAGGAGAAGAAGGCATGAGCCAGGAAGCCACCGAGGCCCCGGCGGGGCTGGGTGCCGTCGCCGGCCTCGATCTCAAGCCCGCTCTGGAGGCCGTCCTGATGGTCGTGGACGAGCCCGCGACCGAGGAGCACCTCGCGAAGATACTGGAGCGGCCCAAGCGCCAGATCGCGGACGCCCTGCGGGAGTTGGCCGACGAGTACACCGTCCAACGGCGCGGCTTCGAACTGCGGTTCGTGGCGGGCGGCTGGCGGTTCTACACCCGCGCCGAGTACGCCCCGGCCGTCGAGCGTTTCGTGCTGGACGGCCAGCAGGCCCGCCTCACCCAGGCCGCCCTGGAGACCCTGGCCGTCGTCGCCTACCGGCAGCCGGTCAGCCGCAGCCGGGTCTCCGCCGTACGCGGAGTCAACTGCGACGGCGTCATGCGCACCCTCCTCCAGCGGGGTCTGATCGAGGAGGCGGGCACGGAACCCGAAACAGGTGCGATCCTGTACACGACGACGAACTACTTTCTGGAGCGGATGGGCCTGCGCGGTCTGGACGAGCTCCCGGAACTCGCGCCCTTCCTCCCGGAGGCGGAGGCGATCGAGGCCGAGACCCAGGAAGGCGTACCGTCGTTCGACCCGGACGCGCCTGATGACGACGTGCCGGGCCGCCCGGTCACCCCGGGTACCGACGACGAAGACGACCAGACGGAAATTTGATGCGAAGCAGCGGCAGCGGCAAGAGCGGCGGACGCGGTAACCACCGCGGCGCCGGTAACAACAGGGACCAGAAGCAGGGGCAGGGCCGCCCCCGCAAGCCCCGCCCCGAGGAGCGCCGCTACGACGTGGGCCCCGGAGCGACCAAGGACGGCCCCAAGGCCGGACGCGGCGGCGCCGCGCGCGGCGGAGCCAAGGGCGGGCCCAAGCAGCCCCAGAAGGGCGGTCGTACGGCCCCGGCGCGCCCCCGCGAGTACGAGGCGAAGATCGAGGAGCGCAACCGCGACCGGTACGCCGAGAAGAAGGACGTCAAGCTCCCGAAGACCTTCCCGGGTGCCGAGCAGGAGGGCGAGCGCATCCAGAAGGTCCTCGCCCGCGCGGGCTTCGGCTCCCGGCGCGCCTGCGAGGAGCTGATCGACGAGGCCCGCGTCGAGGTCAACGGCGAGATCGTGCTGGAGCAGGGACGGCGGGTCGACCCGGAGAAGGACGAGATCAAGGTCGACGGCCTGACCGTCGCCACGCAGAGCTACCAGTTCTTCGCGCTGAACAAGCCCGCCGGGGTCGTCTCCACCATGGAGGACCCGGAGGGGCGGCAGTGCCTTGGTGACTACGTCACCAACCGCGAGACCCGGCTCTTCCACGTCGGGCGGCTCGACACCGAGACCGAGGGTGTCATCCTGCTCACCAACCACGGCGAGCTGGCGCACCGGCTGACCCACCCCAGGTACGGCGTGAAGAAGACCTACCTCGCGCACATCGTGGGCCCGATCCCGCGCGACCTGGGCAAGCAGCTCAAGGACGGCATCCAGCTGGAGGACGGCTACGCGCGCGCGGACCACTTCCGGGTCGTCCAGCAGACCGGCAAGAACTACCTCGTCGAGGTCACCCTGCACGAGGGCCGCAAGCACATCGTGCGCCGGATGCTCGCGGAGGCCGGTTTCCCGGTCGACAAGCTGGTGCGCACCGCCTTCGGGCCGATCACCCTCGGCGACCAGAAGTCCGGCTGGCTGCGGCGGCTGTCCAACACGGAGGTCGGCATGCTGATGCAGGAAGTCGATCTCTAGGCTTACGCGGACAGCCCGGGTGCCGCGAGTTCCCCGTGCCTTTCAGGGCGCGGGGACGGAAGGACTTCTGACATGGCCACGCTCGTCTACAAGCAAGCCGCCACCGGAGCGCTCACCGGCCTCGCCCTGGGGGACGCGCTGGGGTATCCGACCGAGTTCAGCGATGTGCCGTCGATCGTCGCCAAGCACGGACCGTGGCGCGAGCTGGCCTTGCCGAAGAGGGCTCTTGTCTCCGACGACACGCAGATGACGCTGGCACTCGGACGGGCGGTGCGGACGGCGATGGACCGGGGTCTGCTCACGCCGTTGCGACTGGCCCGTCCTCTGCGTGAGGAGTTCGTGGACTGGTACCAGTCGCCGGAGAACAACCGGGCTCCGGGGCGCACCTGCCTGAAGGCCTGCTCGCTGCTGAAGGACGAATCCCGCCCCTGGCAGGACGCCAGTCAGATCCACTCCAAGGGCTGCGGCGCCAACATGCGGGTCGCGCCCCTCGGGCTGGTCCCCGGCCTGAGCGACGAACAGCGCGCAGGCGCCGCCCAGTTGCAGTCCGCGCTGACCCACGGTCACCCGACGGCGCTGGCGGCCTCCGACCTCACCGCCCACGCCGTACGGCTGCTCGCACAGGGCGCCGAGCCGGCCGGGCTGATCGGTCTGCTCCGTACGTACGCCCTGGACAACCGCAGCCACTACCACGAGCGCTGGCTCGGCGACCTGTGGAGCCGGGCCCAGGACCCGAGCCCCGAGCAGTTCATCGCGCGCGGCTGGGACGAGTGCCTGGCGATCCTCGACCGGCTCCAGCAGGCCGTGGGCACCGTCTCGCCGGAGGACGACCCGTGCCTGGCCACCGGCGAGGGCTGGATCGCCGAGGAGGCCCTGGCGACCGGGCTGCTGTGCTTCCTGCTCTTCCCCGACGAGCCGCTCACGGCCCTGCGCCGCGCCGCCTGCACCGCCGGCGACTCGGACTCCATCGCCTGCCTGGCGGGCGCCTTCGCCGGCGCGTACCTGGGCGCGGAGTGCTGGCCGGGCGAGTGGGCCGACCGGATCGAGTACCGGAGCGACCTGCTGACCCTCGGCGCGCTCTGGGACGCGTGACGGATGACCGACCTCCTGGACACAGACCTGACGCCCGTGGTGGCCGAACAGCCCGACCCGGTGCTGTTCGCGACCGTCTCCGGCGCCCACCTCTACGGCTTCCCGTCCCGCGACTCGGACGTGGACCTGCGAGGCGCGCACCTGCTGCCGGCCGCTGAGCTGGTGGGTCTGCGCGAGCCGGAGGAGACCCGGTCGCGGATGTGGGTGCGGGACGGTGTCGAGATGGACCTCGTCACGCACGACCTGCGCAAGTTCGTACGCCTGATGCTGCGCCGCAACGGCTACGTGCTGGAGCAGCTGCTCTCGCCGCTCGTCGTGCACACGACCGGCACGCACCAGGAGCTGGTCGCCCTCGCCCCGGGCGTCCTCACCAGCCACCACGCCCACCACTACCGTGGCTTCGGGGCCACGCAGTGGCGGCTGTTCGAGAAGAGCGGCGAGCTCAAGCCGCTGCTCTACACCTTCCGCGTCCTGCTGACCGGTATCCATCTGATGCGCAGCGGCGAGGTGCAGGCGCATCTGCCGACGCTGCTCGGCGACATCGACGCCCCTGCCTATGTGCCGGACCTCATCGCGGCGAAGGCCGAGCGGGAACACGGGCCGGCCGAGGTCGACCACGCGCGCGTGCGGTCGGACGTCGAGCGGTTGCGAGGCGCGCTCGACGAGGCCCAGCAGGCCTCAGCCCTGCCGCCGGCCCCGGTCGTCCATGACGCCCTGCACGACCTCGTCGTACGGGTCCGCCTGCAGGACTGAGGCGCGGCGGGCTCGGGCGAGGAAGTCCTCCACGCGTCGCCGGTCGGGCGCGGCCGGGAGCGGGCTGCGGCGGACGGCCTCCTCGGCCTCCCGCTCCAGACGGGCCATCCGCGTCTCGACCTCCGGCCAGGAGACCTCGCCGCGCTTCACCGCGAGGAGGGGCTCCCGCTGGTCGCGGACGTCGATCGTGAGCATGCCCGTGCGCAGCAGGTCGCGGGCGCTGGTCAGCAGGCGGAGCAGGTGCATGGCGTGCTTCCAGCGGGGGGCGCCGTGGCTGCGGACGTGGGCTTCGAGCTTGCGGCGCTGGCTCTGCGCGTAGCGCGCGAACGTGTCGTGGACCTGCCGGGAGAGGAACGCTCCGCGCAGGGCGAGCAGCTCGCGGCCGGTGTCGTCGGCGTGCTCCACGAGCGGGGAGTGCAGGCACTCCAGGATGTTGGGGTTGGCGCGCAGGGCCAGCTCGCAGAAGCGTTCCAGCTCCCAGCTGAACTGCTCCTCGGCCGGGCCCTCGACGTGCGTCGGCGGCTTGTCGAAGCGCCAGAACAGAGGCGTGGGAGCCAGGAACACGCCACGGCGGTCGGTGTCGCTGTCGTCCGTCGCCAGCCCGAAAGCGCGCGAACCCATCACACAGGAGTAGATCGTGTGGTCGCGTACCAGGGCCTCGGGCTGCATGCCCGGGAGCGTACGCGGCCCCTCACGTCAGGCGAACCGAGTTTCCCTCCACGGTGATCTGCTCGGCGGGCAGCGGCCGTGTCGCCGGGCCGTGCGCCACCGAGCCGTCGGCGATGCGGAACTTGCTGCCGTGACAGACGCAGTTGATGGTGCCGTCGGAGACGGACGCCACCGTGCAGCGCTGGTGGGTGCAGATCGCCGAGAAGGCCTTGAACTGCCCCTGCTCGGGCTGGGTCACCACGACTTCTTCTTCCTTGAAGATCTTGCCGCCGCCGACGGGGATCTCGTCCGTGGCGGCCAGCTCCTGACCGGCCGCCTCCCGGCCGGTGGGCGAGCTCGTCGACGCGGAGCCGTTGTCGTCGCCGCCCCCGCCGCAGGCCGCGACGAGCACCGCCGCGCCCGTAGCGCCCGTCGCGAGGAGAACCGTGCGACGTGTGGTCTCGTAAGTCATGTCGTCACTCCGAAGGTGCTAAATGGGAGTAATTCGGAATTCTATGAATCTTTGCATCGAAAATACCCAAGGAGTGGTAAGCCCGGTGTCTCATCGGATGGGCGCCGCGCACCCCTGCCGCGCGGGCTGACTAGGCTTGACGCACAGCGCGACACACAGCGACACGCACGTCAGCAAGGAGCATCGCCGTGGCGGTACGAGCGGTCCGGGGCGCCGTCCAACTCGAACGGGACGAGGCCGGGCACATGGACGAGCAGGTCGGAGCCCTGCTCACGGCCATCCTGGAGCGCAACGACCTCACCGCCGAGGACCTGATCAGCATCTGGTTCACGGCCACGCCCGACCTGCACAGCGATTTCCCGGCGGCCGCCGCCCGCAAGCTCGGCATCGTCGACGTCCCGCTGATCTGCGCCCAGGAACTGGACATCGAGGGCGCCATGCCGCGTGTCGTCCGGGTCCTCGCGCACATCGAATCCGACAAGCCCCGCGCCGAGATCGCGCACGTCTACCTCGGCGCCGCGGGCGCCCTGCGCAAGGACATCGCCCAGTGAGGACCGCACTCGTCATCGGCACCGGGCTCATCGGCACGTCCGCCGCCCTCGCCCTGTCCCAGCGGGGCGTCACCGTGCACCTCGCCGACCACGACCCGGAGCAGGCCCGTACGGCCGCAGCGCTCGGCGCCGGCACGGACGAGGCGCCGGACCGACCCGTCGACCTCGCGATCGTCGCCGCCCCGCCCGCCCACGTGGCGGACGTGCTCGCCGACGCCATGCGCCGCGGTGTGGCGCGCGGCTACCTCGACGTCGCCAGTGTCAAGGGCGGGCCGCGCCGCGAACTGGAGACCCGCGGCCTCGACCTGACGGCGTACCTGGGCACGCACCCCATGTCGGGCCGGGAGAAGTCCGGCCCGCTCGCCGCCACCGGCGACCTCTTCGAGGGCCGCCCCTGGGTGCTCACCCCGACCCGGGACACCGACACCGAGGTGCTGAACCTCGCCCTGGAGCTGGTCTCGCACTGCCGTGCCGTGCCGGTCGTGATGGACGCCGACGCCCACGACCGTGCCGTCGCCCTCGTCTCCCACATGCCCCACCTGGTCTCCAGCCTGGTCGCCGCGCGCCTCGAGCACGCCGAGGAGGCCGCCGTACGGCTGTGCGGGCAGGGCATCCGGGACGTGACGCGGATCGCCGCCTCCGACCCCGGGATGTGGATCGACATCCTCTCCGCGAACCCGGGGCCGGTCGCCGACCTGCTGACGGACGTCGCCGCCGACCTGGAGGAGACCGTGCGGGCCCTGCGTGCCCTCCAGTCCTCCGACGACGACAAGCGCCGTGACGGCACCACCGGCATCGAGGACGTCCTGCGGCGCGGCAACGCCGGGCAGGTCCGCGTGCCCGGCAAGCACGGATCCGCTCCGCGGCTCTACGAGACCGTGGCCGTGCTCATCGACGACCAGCCCGGACAGCTGGCCCGGATCTTCGCGGACGCGGGCAGGGCCGGCGTCAACATCGAGGACGTGCGCATCGAGCACGCGACCGGGCAGCAGGCCGGTCTCGTGCAGCTGATGGTGGAGCCGAAGGCGGCACCCGTGCTGAGTGCCGCGCTGCGGGACCGTGGCTGGGCGATCCGGCAGTAGTGCATCCTGGATGTGGCTGAGCGACGCGCGGCCGGACGAGTGACCCGCACCCAGTAACCTTGTGCGGGGCCCTCGCGCCCCCACCCCCGCCAGCCCGGTTCAGGAAGGTCCCCACAGTGGAAAGCGCCACGCCAGTGATTGTCGCCATCGACGGCCCCGCCGGCACGGGCAAGTCGAGCACCTCGAAGGCCGTGGCGGCACAGCTCGGACTGAGCTACCTGGACACCGGCGCCCAGTACCGGGCGATCACCTGGTGGATGGTGACCAACGGCATCGACATCGACGACCCCGCCGCCATCGCCGCGGCGGCCGGCAAGCCGGAGATCGTCTCCGGCACCGACCCGCAGGGCCCCACCATCACCGTCGACGGCGTCGACGTGGCCGGCCCGATCCGCACCCAGGAGGTCTCCTCCAAGGTCAGCGCGGTCAGCGCGGTGCCCGAGGTGCGCGCCCGGATCACCGAGCTCCAGCGTTCGATCGCGGCCTCCGCGGCGAACGGCGTCGTGGTCGAGGGCCGCGACATCGGCACGACCGTGCTGCCGGACGCCGATCTGAAGATCTTCCTCACCGCCTCCCCGGAGGCGCGTGCCGCCCGCCGCAGCGGCGAGCTGAAGGGCGCCGACGTGCACTCCACCCGCGAGGCCCTGATCAAGCGGGACGCGGCCGACTCCAGCCGCAAGACCTCGCCGCTCGCCAAGGCGGACGACGCGGTCGAGGTGGACACCACCGAACTCACGCTGGCCCAGGTCATCGAGTGCGTCGTCACCCTCGTCGAGGAGAAGCGGGCCGGGAAGTGACCGACCAGCTGCCTTCCCTGCGGGGCGCCGACGTCGGGCGGCGCATCGGCGTCGGCCTGATGTACGGGCTGTGGAAGCCGCGCGTGCTCGGCTCCTGGCGGGTGCCCACGACCGGCCCGGTGATCCTCGCCGTCAACCACTCCCACGTCATCGACGGCCCGATGGTCATGGGCGTGGCGCCCCGGCCGACGCACTTCCTGATCAAGAAGGAAGCGTTCATCGGCCCGCTCGACCCCTTCCTGACCGGCATCGGCCAGGTGAAGGTGGACCGCGACACCACCGACCGCACGGCGATCACCCGGGCGCTGGGCGTGCTGGAGAACGGCGGCGTGCTCGGCATCTTCCCGGAGGGCACCCGGGGCGAGGGCGACTTCGCCTCGCTGCGCGCCGGGCTCGCGTACTTCGCGGTGCGCAGCGGTGCCCCGATCGTGCCGGTCGCCGTGCTGGGAAGTTCCGACCGGCGGGGACGGTTGATAAAGGGGCTGCCTCCGCTGCGGTCCCGCGTCGACGTCGTCTTCGGGGAGCCCTTCGAGGCGGGCGACGGCAGCGGGCGCCGCACGCGCACGGCGCTGGACGAGGCGACCGGGCGCATCCAGAAGCAGCTCGCCGCCCACCTGGAAAACGCCAGGCGCTTCACCGGGCGCTAGGCAACACTGAGTAGTGGATCAGCCCGCGGGACAGCGGGTACTCCACCGACCACCACGATGAACGACGAGGTACGGACTTCATGAACGACCACACCCAGCCCGACGGCTCGGACGCCTACGAAGGCGCGCCCGAGCACGACCACGGGGCGCTCGGCGACGCCGAGTACGCGGAGTTCATGGAGCTCGCCGTGGAGGAGGGCTTCGACCTCGAGGACGTCGAGGGCGCGATCGAGGAGGCCGGGCACGGCCCGCTGCCCGTCCTCGCCGTGGTCGGCCGCCCCAATGTCGGCAAGTCGACCCTGGTGAACCGCATCATCGGCCGCCGCGAGGCCGTCGTCGAGGACAAGCCCGGTGTCACCCGCGACCGTGTGACCTACGAGGCCGAGTGGGCGGGCCGCCGCTTCAAGGTCGTCGACACCGGCGGCTGGGAGCAGGACGTCCTCGGCATCGACGCCTCCGTCGCCGCCCAGGCCGAGTACGCCATCGAGGCGGCCGACGCCGTCGTCTTCGTCGTCGACGCCAAGGTCGGCGCCACCGACACCGACGAGGCCGTCGTCCGGCTGCTGCGCAAGGCCGGCAAGCCGGTCGTGCTGTGCGCCAACAAGGTGGACGGCCCGAGCGGCGAGGCCGACGCGGCCTACCTGTGGTCGCTGGGCCTGGGGGAGCCGTACCCGGTCTCCGCGCTGCACGGCCGGGGCACCGGCGACATGCTCGACCAGGTCCTGGAAGTGCTGCCGGAGGCGCCGCGCGAGACGTTCGGCGGGGGCGGCATCGGCGGGCCGCGCCGCATCGCCCTGATCGGCCGCCCGAACGTGGGCAAGTCCTCGCTGCTGAACAAGGTGGCCGGCGAGGAGCGCGTCGTCGTCAACGAAATCGCCGGCACCACCCGGGACCCGGTCGACGAGCTGATCGAACTCGGCGGCGTCACCTGGAAGTTCGTCGACACGGCGGGCATCCGCAAGCGCGTCCACCTCCAGCAGGGCGCCGACTACTACGCCTCGCTGCGCACCGCCGCCGCCGTCGAGAAGGCGGAGGTCGCGGTCATCCTCATCGACGCCTCCGAGTCCATCTCGGTGCAGGACCAGCGGATCGTCACCATGGCCGTCGAGGCGGGCCGTGCGATCGTCCTCGCCTTCAACAAGTGGGACACCCTCGACGAGGAGCGCCGCTACTACCTGGAGCGGGAGATCGAGACGGAGCTGGGCCAGGTCGCGTGGGCCCCGCGCGTCAACGTCTCGGCGCGCACCGGCCGCCACATGGAGAAGCTGGTCCCGGCGATCGAGACGGCCCTGGCGGGCTGGGAGACCCGGGTCCCGACCGGCAGGCTGAACGCGTTCCTCGGCGAGCTGGTCGCCGCCCACCCGCACCCGATCCGGGGCGGCAAGCAGCCGCGCATCCTGTTCGGCACGCAGGCGGGCACCAAGCCGCCGCGGTTCGTGTTCTTCGCCTCCGGCTTCATCGAGGCGGGCTACCGGCGCTTCATCGAGCGCCGCCTGCGCGAGGAGTTCGCCTTCGAGGGGACGCCGATCCACATCTCGGTGCGGGTCCGCGAGAAGCGCGGCAAGAAGAAGTAGCAGGACAAGGGCGAAAAGCGGAAGGGCGGTCCCGGCCGGGACCGCCCTTCCGCTGTGCGGTGCTCGCTTCAGACGCCGCTGCGCCGGCCCGGCGGCAGCGCGGCCGGCACGTGGTGCATCCCCGTGCCGTGCGAGCCGATGGTCCCGACGCGCTGCCACTGCGGCTGCTGTCCGGCGGCATGTCGGGCGCTCTGGGCGCCCGCGCTGTAGGCGCTGTAGGAGTTGCTGTGGGAACTGCCGTACGAACCCGTGCTGTGCGGGAGGTTCCCGAAGGCGGTGAAGCCGAGTTTCTCCTCGCCGCTGCGGTCGCCGGGAAGTGCGCGGAAGGACTTGACGTACTCGGCGTAGAGCGCGTCGTAGATCGGCGTGGCCGATGGGCCGCCCTGGGAGTCCTGAGCCGACCGTGCGGAGGGGATCGACGAGTAGGACTGGCGGCGGGGAACGTCATATGCGTGCACGTATGTCCAAACGACCCCGCGGGTCAAGGGATGCGGCCCCGGTACGGCTTTCGCAGGGGTGCGGTCTGCCCGGGTGACGCGCCGCTCAGGTGCCGGCCAGCGGCAGCGCGGCGGCCACGAGCTTTCCGGTCGCCGCCGCCTTGTCCAGCGCGTCCCGCAGCAGGTCCTCGCGCGGCTGCCGGCCGATCGAGCCGACCGGCGCGGCGAACATCAGCACCTGCTGGTGCTTGTTGGCGGCCGCGCGCCAGCCCTCGGTGACCTGGAGCGGCTGGTGCGCCTGCCACCAGGCCACCGGCTGGCCGCCGTTGCTGCCGGGCTGGAGCACCGCGTGCAGCTGGCCCACGGCGAGCAGCACCGACCAGCCGTGCAGCACCGGCGGTACGGCGGACAGCTCGGTCAGCGGCATGAAGCCCTGCTCGATGAGCAGCGGCAGGAAGTCGTCGCCGGAGCCCGTGGTGCCCGGTCGGGCGATGGGCGCGGTCGGCTCCACCACCAGGGCCGGGTGCAGCTCCCCGGCGATCAGCACGAGTCCGCTGGTCACGCCGAGCACCGCCTGCTCGGGCACCACCTTGTCGGGCTCCAGGTCGACGGTGTCGCCGGTGATGGACTTCACGGCGCCCCGGAGCTGTTCCTCGGTGACCTGGACGACCTGCGAGGGCAGACAGCCGGCGTGGGCGAAGGCGAGGACGGCGGTCTCGTCCCCGATGAACAGGACGGTGCTGGTGCGCTCCTGCTCGGAGTCGCCCGGAGTGCGGCAGGACGTGCAGTCGTAACTGCCCGGGGCGGTCTCTCCGGCGAGCAGGCGGTCGGCTTCTTCGTCGCCGATCTCGGCGCGTACCTCGTCGCTGACGTCGAGCATGCGCGGCACGGGTGGCTCCCTCGGGGATGCGGTGCGTGGCAGGACCGGGTGGCTCCCGGCCCGTGGTCCGGGTGGGTCCCGGCTCATGAAGATGACAACGGGCGATCTGTGGCGGGAGTCACGCCCCAGAGCGAACGGAATCGAACCAACCGGCGCGCAGGGTCACGCTCGGCGCGGAATCGCGCACTCATCGTCAACTCGGCGGTTTGTAGAGGAGGTTGAGAGGGTGAAGTGGGTCACAGTCCGTCGGGCGCGTGGGTCGACATATCAGGAAATCCGGGAATGAAGTGGGTGTCCGGAAATAGCCGTTACCCGAGGTATCGGGGAACTGGCCTGGCACGACGGGCAACCGGTTGATGACGGCCCGTCAACTCCTTAGATTCCTCGGCCGTGTGCAGCGAGCACCGCTCGGGTACGTCCGCCGGCCGCGTGATTCTCCGGAACCACGCGCAGCACCACACCGGCGGACGGGGCGAGCGCGACCCACGTGCCCCATGGCGCGGGGAGTGGCGTTCCGCCTTGGGGGACCCCGGGTGTTTCGAGAGGGAACTACATGTCCGAATGTGCCGATACCACGCGCGACAACGCTCGGAAGAACCAGGTTCGTACGACGGCGGTCCTCGCCGGCGCGGCACTGCTCGCGCCCCTCGGACTGCTCGCCGCGACCGGAAACGCCGCGGCGGCTGACAGCGGAGTGTGGGACCGCATCGCCCAGTGTGAGAGCGGCGGCAACTGGCACATCAACACCGGCAACGGCTACTACGGCGGACTCCAGTTCGCCCCCTCCACCTGGCGCGCCTACGGCGGCACGGCCTACGCGCCCACCGCCGACCGGGCGAGCAAGTCCCAGCAGATCGCCGTCGCCACCAAGGTCCAGCGCGCGCAGGGATGGGGCGCCTGGCCGACCTGCTCGGCACGCGCCGGGGCGAGCGGCAGCGCACCCGCGGCGTCCGCTGCGGCCGACCCGGTCACCTCCGTCAAGCCCGCTCCGGCGAAGCCCTCGAAGACGCCGGCGCGTTCCACGGCACACCCCGACCGCGGCTCCTCCCGCGGCGACTACACCGTCCGCGCGGGCGACACCCTGAGCGGCGTCGCCGCCCGGCACGGGACCACCTGGCAGCACCTCTACGCCGCCAACAAGGCCGCCATCGGCGGTGATCCCGACATCATCGTGCCCGGCCTGCGCCTCGAACTCTGAGCCGCTCCCCCTCGCCGGGACACGGGCCCCGTCCGGTCGGCCGACCGGACGGGGCCTTCGCGCGCCGGGTCGGCGGGGGAGCCCGCTGGTCAGTAGGGGAGCTCGCGGTCAGTGGGGGAGCTCGCCCGCCTCGCCGGCGAACACGACCGCCCCGCGGCGCAGTTCGTAGACGATCGCGGACCGCTCCCGCAGGGCGGGCGGCAGGCGCTGCTCGGCGACCACCACGCACGCGTCGAGCGCGCTCAGCAGCTCGTAGGTACGGGCCGCGACCGAGGGCGACATGCCCTGGGCGGGCTCGTCGACGAGCACCACACGTGCGCGTGCCAGCAGCGCCCTGGACAGGGCGAGCATGCGCTGCTCCCCGCCGGAGAGGGTGCCGGCCCGCCGCTCCAGCAGGGACCGCAGCTGCGGATAGGCGTCGAGGGCCGGGTCGTGGTCGGGGGCGGCGAGGTCGAGGTTCTCGCGCACGGTGAGCGAGCCGAACACGGCCTGCCGCTCCGGGACCAGGCACAGCCCGCGCCGGGCCCTCTCGTACGCGGGTACGCGCGTCACGTCGGCGCCGTCCCACACCACCGCTCCGCCCGACAGGGGCACCGCTCCGGCCAGGGCGCGCAGGGCCGTGCTGCGGCCGGAGCCGTTGCGGCCCAGCAGGACGGTCAGGCCCGGGCCGGGGGCGGCGAGGGTGACGCCGTGCAGGGCCTCCAGCGGGCCGTAGCGCACGCGCGCGTGGCGCAGGGAGACGGTGGTCATCGCCCGGCCGCCGTTCCCAGGGCGTCCAGGACCTGCCCGGGCGGTCCGGAGGCGACGATCCGGCCCGCCGTCATCACGTGCACGACGTCGGCGAGGCCGGCGACCAGGTCCAGGTCGTGCTCGACGACGAGCAGGGCCGTGCCGTCGGCGGCCAGGGCCCTCAGGACCCGGGTGAGGGCGGCCACTTCGGTGGTGTCGAGGCCGGCGGCGGGCTCGTCGAGCAGCAGGACGCGCGGGGCGCCCGCGAGGGCCCGGGCCAGTTCGACGCGGCGCAGCGTCCCCGTGGGCAGCCCGGCGGCGGGCAGCGCCCGCAACGGCCCGTCGAGACCGAGCAGCCTCAGCGTCCGTTCCACGGCGCCCGGGTCGCTCACCCGGCCCTGCTCGGCGCCCACCCGGACGTTCTCGGCCACGGTCAGCGACGGGAAGACGGCCAGCTGCTGGAAGGTCCGCGCGACGCCGAGCCGGGTGCGGGCGTGTGAGGGCAGGGCGGTGATGTCCCGCCCGCCCAGCCGTACCTCGCCGCGCGCGGGCCGCAGCGTCCCGGCCAGACAGTGGAACAGGGTGCTCTTTCCGGCCCCGTTGGGGCCCACGACCGCGGTGATCCGCCCGGGGAAGACGTCCAGGTCGACCCCGTCGAGCGCGGTGAAGCCGCCGTAGTGGGCGTGGAGACGGCGGGCGGTGAGGAGGGGGGAGGCGGGAGCCGACGGTGTCGAGGTGCCCCGGGAGGCCGGTGGCCGGCTGCTCCGGTCGTGTGCCGGACGTGCCGTCGCCCCTGTTGTCGCTGGCGCTGTCGCTGGCGCTGGCGCTGTCGCTGTCGCTGTCGCGCCCGCCGGCACCGGCGCCGTCCGGGCCGCCCGCCGCTCCAGCGGGCGCAGCCGCCCGCGCGCCCGGGCTCCCGCCGGTGTGAGGGCCGGGACGCGGCGTAGGCGCAGGCGTTCCGCCGCTGTGCGCAGGGCCTCGTACGGGCCGCCCGGGAAGCGGCCCACGAGGACCGCCAGGACGCCGATCAGGGCCGCCGCCACACCGCCGCGCGTGCCCGCGTCCAGGCCGACCAGGAGGGCCGCGGCGCCGAGGGCACCGAGAGTGCTGTCGGCGCCCAGCACCACGACCGCAGCGAACCACAGCAGACCGCGCACGGGGTCGTAGGCGGCGGGGTCGAAGGCGCGCAGGCCCATGCCGAGCATGCCGCCGCCCAGCGCGGCGAGCGCGGCGCCCGCGACGAAGGCGAGCAGCTTGAGGGACGGCACCCGCACGCCCGCCGCCTGCGCCCCCGCCTCGTGGTCCCGCATGGCCGCGAGGGCCCGGCCGGTCCGCCCCCGGCGCAGCGCGTGCGCCGCCAGCAGCGCGAGCACCAGCAGGAGCAGCTCCAGGAGGTAGTACGCGCGGTCCTCCTCGAAACCCGCCGGGCGGCCCAGCGACAGGCCCGCCGTGGCGTACGGCTGGTCGAAGACGAAGCGGCTCACGCCCACGCCGACGGCGAACGTCGCCAGCGCCAGCGCCAGGCCCCGGCGGCCGATCGCCGGCCAGCCCGTGAGCAGGCCGAGCGGTGCCACCAGGACGACCGCCACCGCGAGGGCCACCAGCTCCGGCACGGCCGGCAGGCCCGGGAAGCGGCCCGCCGCCAGCAGCGCGGTGAACAGGGCGCCCAGACCCGCGTACGCCGCCTGCCCCAGCGAGATCTGACCGCCGCGGCCGGTGACCACCACCAGGGACAACAGGACGACGGCCAGCGCCGGCACCTGGATCGACGTGTGCAGATCCCGGCCGGCCAGGCCCAGCGGCAGCAGGAACAGCACGGCCGCCACGATCCACGCGCCGGGCGGAGTCGGAACCCGGGCGGTGGCCGTGCGCGGCAGCGCGTCACGCGTGCCCACGCCCGGCAGGACCAGGGCCGCGACCAGCAGGGCGACGACGAACAGGTTCGTGCCGGCGGCCTGGAGCAGCGGCGCCTCCCACCCGGACGGGTGCAGCCGCGTGAGCTGGCTCTGCGCCACCCCGACGCCCAGCGCCACCACCACCGCCACCGGCAGGCTCCGCATCCGTGCGGCGACCGCGACCGCCACGACCTCCATCACGAGCAGCGACAGCCCGTACGGGTCGAGACGCACGTACGGCGCCAGCAGCACGCCGGTCAGGCCCGCCGTGAAGGAGCCGAACGCCCAGCCCGCCGCTGCCACCCGGTCCGCGTCGATGCCGCCCAGCACGGCGAGCTGCCGGTCGTCGACCACGGCCCGCAGCTCCCGTCCGAACCGTGTCCAGCGGACCACCGCCGCGACCCCCGCGGCCAGCACCAGCACCACCGCCAGCTGCCCCCACGGCTCGTCCGCCACCAGCTCCGGCGCGTCGTCCCGCGCCCCCTGCCCCCACAGCAGCGCCGCCCCGCCCACCAGCAGCACGAACACCCCGATGGACGCCACCAGCGTCTGCGCCGGGTCACCGCCGAGAACCGCCAGGGGCCGGAAGACGAACCGTTCCAGCACGACCCCCAGCCCCGGCGCCAGCACCAGCAGCGTCACCGCGGCCGCGAGCCACAGCGGCCAGCCCCACTCGACCACGCACTGCCGCAGCACGTAGGCGCACACCATCGCGATCGCGCCGTGCGCGAAGTTCAGCACGCCGGTCGCGCGGTACGTCACGATCAGGCCGATCCCGGTCAGCGCCGCCGCGCTGCCCACCGCCAGGCCGGCCAGGGTGAGGTCGTACGTCAGCGAGGACATCGCCCGGTCTCAGTCGGTCTCTTCGGCGGGCTCGCAGATCGGGCACGGGCCCAGCTCGCCGCTCGCCACCAGCTTGGCGTCCACCGGAACCGCCTCCGCCTTCCCCGCCACCAGCGGGCAGTCCGCGCGGTGCCACAGCGTGCCGCCCGGCACCATCAGCAGCTCGCCGCTGACCGCGAGGGGCGCGAGCGCGGCCTGCCCGGTCGCGTCCACCTCGTCCGGCTCGGCCGCCACCAGCAGGCCGTACAGCTCCTCCACGCGCGCGGCGGCGATCGAGTCCCGGCCGTGGGCCAGCAGCACCGCCCCGGAGACGATCAGCGCCGCGCCGGGGACCGTGCAGGAAGCGAGGTAGGGCAGCTGCCGTTCGGCGAAGCGCTCCCCGGAGACGCCGTACCAGCCGACGACGCACAGCACCGCCCCGGCGGCCAACGCCGCCCAGCCGGCCCAGAGGACGGGATGCACGGTCCGCAGTCGGCTTGTCCGCATCGCTGGCTCCCACACGTCGGTTGTCCGGGCACGCGCCTGGCCGCCTGTTCAAGTCCGCCGCTCGCTTGCACTATGCCCCTTGGAAGCTGACCCTGAAAGCACCGGGCGCACATGGCCCGGACCGACACCCGGTGGTGAGCCAGATGGTTCTCGGCAGCGACCTCAGGCGGGGGAACGAGACACGGGGCCCACGAGCCGCGGGACGGGGTACGGCGATCACGGCCGCCCTGATCCTGGCTCTCGCCCCGGCCCTCGCGGCATGCACAGACGACAACGGCGGCGGCAGCGGGAACACGCCGCCCACACCGACCGCGGAGCGGACCACGAGCGCTCCGGCCAGCGCGCCGGCGGACCGGGCCGCGGCCGAGACGGAGATCAGGCAGAACTGGGAGAAGTTCTTCGACCCGAAGACCCCGACCGAGGACAAGCAGGCCCTCCTGGAGAACGGCGACCGGATGCGCCCCGTCCTCGAGGCCTTCAGCGGTGACGAGCGCGGCGGACAGGTCCAGGCGAAGGTCACCAAGATCGAGTTCACCTCGGCGACCGAGGCGGACGTGACGTACACACTCACCCTGAGGGGCGCGACCGTCCTGCCGGACGCCTCCGGGACGGCCGTCGAGGAGAACGGCACCTGGAAGCTGTCCGCCAAGACGCTGTGCGCGCTGGTGCAACTGAGCGGCAATGCGTCGCCGGTCCCGGGCTGCTGAGGCCCTCGCCGCGGCGCTGCTGCTCGCCCTGAGCGCGGCCTGCGGCAGCCGGCTCCCCGAGAGCGACTTCGAGCACGACGACCGCACCCCCGCGCCGCGCGACGCCGCGCCCCTGCGGGTCGGCATCATCACCAGCGCCACCAGCCCCGTCGGCGGCGCCGCCTTCACCGGCCCGCGCGACGGGGCCAAGGCCTGGTTCGACCGGCTCAACGCGCGCGGGGGCGTCGGCGGCCGCCGCGTGGAGGTGCGCCTGTGCGACGACGGCGGCAGCGGCGTCGGCAACAACGAGTGCGTGCACCGGCTGGTCGAGGAGGACGAGGTCGTCGCCCTGGTCGCCACCACCGCCCTGGACTACGCGGGCGCCTCCCGCGTCTCCCGCGCGCGCGTGCCCGACATCGGCGGCCAGCCCCTCGGCAGCGCCTACGACACCTACCCGCACCTCTACGGCATCTACGGCAGCCTCGCGCCGCGCAACGGCACCACCGGCTGGGACGGCAAGCTGTACGGCGGCACCGAGGTCTACCGCTACTTCAAGCGCGAGCACGGCGCCCGGACCGCCGCCGTCGTCTCCTACAACCAGTCCGCGTCCGCCGCCTACGCCCGGCTCGTCGAACGGGGCCTGCGCGCCGAGGGCTACAAGGTCGTCACCGAGCAGGTCGACTTCGCCCTGCCCAACTTCCGCGCCGTCGCGGCCGACCTGAAGGAACAGGGCGCCGACCTCGTCTTCGACGCCATCGACAGCCACGGCAACGCCCGGCTGTGCCAGGCCATGGACGAGGTCGGCGCCCGTGTCACCGCCAAGGTGACCAACGTGCAGAACTGGACGTCCACCGTCGCCGAGGCCTACAAGGACGCCCCGCGCTGCCGCAACGCCCTCTGGGCGACCGGCTCCAGCCGCAACTTCGACGACACCGGCCACCCGGCCGTACGGGAGTTCCGCGAGGCGACGAAGGGCCTGAAGACGCACTCGCAGTGGCAGCTGGAGGGCTGGGCGGCCGCACGCTGGTTCACGGACGCCGCGCGGTCCTGCGTGAAGACGGGCATCACGCGCGCGTGCGTCGACGCCTCCATGAACCGCAGCCAGGGATACACCGCGGGCGGACTGCTCCTGCCCGTCCGGTTCGAGCGGCGCCCCGAGCCGCCCAGGACCAGCCGGACCTGCCTGTCGGTGGCCCGCTGGCAGGACGGCAGGGGCTGGGTCGGCCAGGGGGACATGAACCGCACCTGCTTCGACGTCCCCCAGCTGGCGTACGAGCCTTGAGGACAGTGGCTGTCCGCAAGGGCTGGCAGACTCGTCCCCATGTTGGAGACCTCGGCCCGCCTGCTGCGTCTGCTGTCCCTGCTCCAGGCCCACCGCGAGTGGTCCGGCCCCGACCTGGCCGGGCGGCTCGGCGTCAGCGCCCGCACCCTGCGCCGGGACGTGGACCGGCTGCGCGAACTCGGCTACCCGGTCAACGCCAGCCCCGGCACGGGCGGCGGCTACCAGCTGGGCGCGGGCGCCGAGCTGCCGCCGCTGCTCCTGGACGACGACGAGGCCGTCGCCGTGGCGATCGGACTGCGCACGGCGGCCGGGCAGGGCATCGAGGGCATCGGCGAGACCTCCGTACGGGCCCTCGCCAAACTGGAACAGGTGCTGCCGAACCGGCTTCGCCGCCGCGTGGGCGCCCTCAACGCCTTCACCGTGCCGATGCTGCGCGGCCCCCTGCCCGACGCCGTCGACCCGGCCGTGCTGACGGAGCTCGCCCACCTGTGCCGGGACGCCGAGCGCCTGCGCTTCGAGTACCGCGGCCACGACGGCACCACCACCCGCCGCAGTGTCGAACCGCACCGCCTGGTGTGCACCGAGCGCCGCTGGTACCTCGTCGCCTGGGACCTCGACCGGGAGGACTGGCGCACGTTCCGCGCGGACCGCATCACGCCCAGGCCGCCGCACGGCCCGCGCTTCGAGCCGCGCGAGGCGCCGGCCGAGGATCTCGCCGCCTACGTCTCCCAGGGCGTCTCCACCCGCGCGTACGCCACCCACGCCGTCGTACGGCTCCTGGCGCCCCTGGAGGAGGCCGCGGCGCACATCTCGCCCAGCGCCGGGGTGCTGGAGGCGGAGGGCCCGGACACCTGCCTGCTGCGCTGCGGCGCCGGGAGCCTCGACGTGATGGTGATCCACGTGATGATGCTGGGCTTCGAGTTCGAGGTGCTCGAACCCGACGGGCTGATCGAGGCGATCAGGAAGGTTCGCGACCGGCTTGATGGGGCTTTGGCTCGGGCTGCGCAGTCACCGCCGCGTACCGCGGATGGTGCAGGTCGAACGCCGGCGACTCCGAGCGGATCCGGGGCAGCACCGTGAAGTTGTGCCGGGGCGGCGGGCAGGACGTCGCCCACTCCAGGGAACGGCCGTAGCCCCAGGGGTCGTCGACCTCGACCTTCTCGCCGTACTTGGTGGTCTTCCACACGTTGTAGAGGAACGGCAGCGTCGACATGCCGAGCAGGAACGCGCCGATGGTCGAGACGGTGTTGAGCGCGGTGAACCCGTCCGCGGCGAGGTAGTCGGCGTACCGGCGGGGCATGCCCTCGGCGCCCAGCCAGTGCTGCACCAGGAACGTGGTGTGGAAGCCGACGAAGAGCGCCCAGAACTGGATCTTGCCGAGCCGCTCGTCGAGCATCTTCCCGGTGAACTTCGGCCACCAGAAGAAGAAGCCGGCGAAGATCGCGAAGACGACGGTGCCGAAGACCACGTAGTGGAAGTGCGCCACCACGAAGTACGTGTCCGTCACATGGAAGTCCAGCGGCGGCGATGCCAGGATCACCCCGGTCAGCCCGCCGAACAGGAACGTCACCAGGAAGCCCGTCGCCCACAGCATCGGCGTCTCGAAGGACAGCGAGCCCTTGATCATCGTGCCGGTCCAGTTGAAGAACTTCACGCCCGTCGGCACCGCGATCAGGAAGCTCATGAAGGAGAAGAACGGCAGCAGCACCGCGCCCGTGGCGAACATGTGGTGCGCCCACACCACCATCGACAGGCCGGTGATCGCCATCGTCGCGCCGACCAGCGTCAGGTAGCCGAACAGCGGCTTGCGGCTGAAGACCGGGATGATCTCCGAGATGATCCCGAAGAACGGCAGCGCGATGATGTACACCTCGGGATGGCCGAAGAACCAGAACAGGTGCTGCCACAGGATGGCCCCGCCGTTGGTCGCGTCGAAGACCTGCGAGCCGAACCGCCGGTCCGCCTCCAGCACCAGCAGCGCCGCCGCGAGCACCGGGAACGCCATCAGGATCAGGATCGACGTGAACAGCGTGTTCCAGGTGAAGAGCGGCATCCGGAACATCGTCATGCCGGGGGCGCGCATCCCGATGATGGTGGTGATGAAGTTGACCGCGCCGAGGATCGTGCCGAAGCCGGACAGTGCCAGCCCCATGATCCACAGGTCGGCCCCGATGCCGGGCGTGCGCTCCGCGCTGTTGAGCGGGGCGTAGGCGAACCAGCCGAAGTCGGCCGGTCCGGTGGGTACCAGCAGTGAGCCGAGCACGATCAGCCCGCCGAACAGGAACAGCCAGTACGAGAGCATGTTCAGCCGTGGGAAGGCCACGTCGGGTGCGCCGATCTGCAACGGCATCAGCTCGTTCGCGAAGCCCGCGAAGGTCGGCGTCGCGAACAGCAGCAGCATGATCGTGCCGTGCAGCGTGAACGCCTGGTTGAACTGCTCGTTGGTGATGATCTGCAGTCCGGGGCGGGCCAGCTCGGCGCGCATCAGCAGCGCCATCACTCCGGCGATCAGGAAGAACACGAACGACGTGATCAGGTAGAGGTGACCGATCTTCTTGTGGTCCGTCGTGGTCAGCCAGTCCACCACCACCCGCCCGTGCTTCTTCCTCGGCACGGGCCGAACCGTCGCCTGTACGGTCTGCGTCCCCATCGCTCGCTCGCCCCTTCGCTCATCGCGTACCGGGCCCGCCGAAGCCCGCGCCACACGTGCCCGCGAGCTCACGCCATGATGCTCGCGTCACCGAGCGCTCCGACAGGGGGCGTACCGGCCTTTGCGTGCCGAAGCCATGCATTTCCTGTGCGGCGGCGGCTGAGCCGGCCGGGTGCGGCGCCGGAATGGAATGGGGCCCCGAGATCACTTCTCCCGGAACTTTCCGCCGGGCTTTTCCATGGGCTCATGTGACACGCGGAAATTGCGATCGAATACCTGCGGAAGGCCTAGGAAACCGCTCGTCCGTGTGACGGACAGCTCCCGAAACAGCTGTCGTGATCTTGTGACAGAAGTGTGACAGGGGAGGGACGGGGACCGGGGGCACAGGCCCGGACTTCCGCGGTCGCCGGGCACGGCATAGCGTGGCGGCATGGCACCGATTCCGACACCTTCCGCGGAACCCGACGACAGCCCGGACACCTATGTCGGCCTGGACGCCGACCGGGCCGAGCACCTCGCGCGTGAGCGCGGCTGGCCGACGGTGCGCACGCTGCCGCCGGGGGCGATCATCACGATGGAGTACCGCGTGGGCCGGCTGAACTTCGAGGTGAGGGGCGGCCGGGTGGCGCGGGCCTGGAAGGGCTGAGACACAGGCCTGAGACACCGCGAAGGCCCCGGTTCCGGAGCGGAACCGGGGCCTTCGCCGTGCCCGGACGGGGTGTGCGCACCGGCCCGCCGCCCCGGCCTGGTCGTGGCCGGCCGCGCGTCAGGGGCGGGCCGAGGAGGAGGCCGAGCCGCGTGGGTGCCGCTCCGTGTGCGGCGGGCGGCGGCTGCCGGCGGGGGTGGTCGGAGTGCGCTCCGCGCGGGTCGTGTGCGGGCCCGGCGCCAGATAGACCGGGGCCCGGGGCGAGCGGGCCGTGACGTCGTCCCGGTCGGAGGGCAGCGGCGTGACCACCACGTGCGGCGCGCTGACCGGGGCGGCGGCCGTCGCCGCACGCTTCCGGCGGGCCCGCCAGCGGTCGCGCAGGTCGAAGATCCTGTCCTCGGAACGGGCGATCAGCGGCTCGAACCACGGCAGGCCGAGCAGGATCAGCAGCCCCGCGACCCAGCCCAGCAGCACATCGCTCAGCCAGTGCGTACCGAGGTAGACGGTGGCCATCCCGACGCCGAGCGAGGTCACCGCGGACACGGCGGACAGCCAGCGCTGCGCTCTCGCGGTGGAGGCCAGGTAGGCCAGGATTCCCCAGGTCACCACGGCGTTGGCGGTGTGACCGCTCGGAAATATATCGCCGCCGCGCCACATCTCGTTCGAGCCGATCACGGTCGCGTAGTGCGGTCCCAGGCGGCCCATGCCGTACTTGGCGGCGCCGACCGTGATGTTCAGCAGGAGCAGTGAGACGCCGAGGGCGAGGAGCGGGCGCAGGGTGTGCTGCCGCCAGGAGCGCCAGCCCAGCCAGGCCGCGACCATCACGGCGGTCGGGCCGCGCTGGCCGAGCACCACGTAGTAGTCGACGAACCAGTGGATCTCCGACCACTGCTGGTACGGCCGGAAGAACATGACCTGCCAGTCGAGCCGCACCAGCCAGGACGTGATGATCACGGCCCACACGATCGCGCCGTAGAAGGCCAGGGTCGCCGCAAAGAGCACGATGCGGTGCCTGCTCATCTTCGGCACATCGATGTGGGCCGGTCGTTCCGGCTCACGGTCCAGGCGGGCGAACACCCGGTCCAGACGGGTGAGCTTCGGTTCGGTACGCACCCAATCGACGTTACAGCGAGTGAGCTCGGATCCCCGTCGAATCAACGGCTTTGTGATGACGATGTGATGTGGGATTCCTCTCAGGAGGAGGTTTATTTCCAGCGAATCCGTAATCGCCGGGCCCTGCGGCCTTCAATTCCTTTGATCATTCCGGAAGCGCGTTTTATTGAGCTTTTGAATTCGTTCACCGGGGCATGGCGTGCAATTCTCCGGACGCTCACAGCGGGTCAGGGAGGACCGGAGCCGTTCAGCCAGAACGCCCCGTACACCGCCGAGGCGACCGCCACCGACCCGAGCACCAGCGCTGACCTGCGGATACGCAGCCGGGCCAGGGCGAGCGCGAGGGGCAGCAGCAGCGGGAAGGCGGGCATCAGCAGGCGCGGTTTCGAGCCGAAGTAGCTCGACGCGCACAGGGCGAGCGCGGTGACCACCCCGGTGTAGACCAGCAGCGGCAGTGGCTGGCGCCCACGTACTCCGGCCACATACAGCCAGACGACTGACGCGACCCCGGCGATCAGTCCGGCACCGGCCAGGGCCGAGGGAAACGACGTGAACTTTTCGGCGACGAACCGGGCGAAGGCGTAACCCCCGTCGAAGCCGTTGCGCCATCCCGCCTGCACGTCGAGGTAGCCGAGCGGACCCTTGCCGGTGCGGTGGCCGACCCACAGCACGTATCCGGCGGTGCCGAGGGGAGCGAGCAGCATGCCGAGGACGCGGCGGGCACGAGGGCCGGGTTCGGGGGCGTCGCCGGCCCGCCGCTCCCGGGCGAAGGAGGCGATCGCCGCCACCCACACCGCGGCCACCACGGCCAACCCGACCGGGCGGGTCAGTCCCGCCAGCAGGGCCAGCGTGCCAGCGGTCACCCAGCGGCCCGTCAGGACCGCGTACAGCGACCACGCGGCGAGCGCCGTGAACAGCGACTCGCTGTACGCCATCGACTGCACGATCCCGACCGGGAGCACGGCCCACAGCAGCACCGCGCACACCCCGGCCCGGCGGCCGTACACATGGTCCGCGACCGCGAAGATCCCCCAGGCCGCGGCGACCGAGGTGACCAGGCCGACCAGGAAACCGCCGTCCGCGTACGACAGCGGGGACACCGCCGCCACCAGCCGCTCCAGCCAGGGCAGCAGAGGGAAGAACGCGAGGTTCGAGTGCACGTCCCCGTTCGCCAGACGTACCTCGTAGCCGTAGCCGAGTTCGGCGACCCTGGTGTACCAGAGCGCGTCCCAGCGAGCGGTCAGCAGCGTGTACGCGCTCTTGTCGCGCGCCGCGCTCCACAGGGCCAGGGCGACGAGGCCCAGGGCACGGACGGCCGCGTACCCGAGCAGCGCCGGGGCCGCCCGGCGCAGCGCCCCGGCGCGGGACGGGGCCGCGCGCGTCTCAAGATCGGTCACGGGCCCGATTATCGACCCGCGCCGGAACCGGCCGGCCGCCCGGGGGCGTGGTCGGCACAGAGGGGGGTGGCGAGGGGAGTGGCGAGGGGAGTGGCGTACGCCACATCTTTCCGCCGGACGTGTGAGAGGTCCGCCACTCGGCTCCCGCGCGGACTCGCGTACTCTGACGTGTCACTCGCTTTTCGTTTGCGCGGGCCGGAGACCACCGCTCCTCTCCGGCCGAGTCGCGGGGGCGTCCCCCACCCCGTGAGCCCGCCGATCGCGAGGAACATCTGGGAGGTACGTACATGTCCGGGACGACCACGGCCGCTGCGCTGCGCCGTCGGGCGGCCGGGGCCGGTGCCAACCGCTGGGTGGTTCTGGTCGTCCTCTGCGTCAGCCTGCTGCTGGTCGCCGTCGACGCCACCGTGCTGCACGTGGCGGTCCCCGCCGTCACCGAGGACCTGAAGCCCGGCGGGATCGAGCTGCTCTGGATCGTCGACGTCTATCCGCTCGTCTGCGCCTCGCTGCTGATCCTCTTCGGCACGCTGGGCGACCGCGTCGGCCGACGAAGGGTCCTGCTCCTCGGGTACGCGCTGTTCGGCGTCGCCTCCGGCATGGCGGCCCTGGCGGACAACGCCCAGGTACTGATCGTGGCGCGGGCGCTGCTCGGCGTGGGCGGCGCGATGATCATGCCCGCGACCCTGTCGATCCTGCGGCAGGTCTTCCCGGACCGGCGCGAGCGGGCGCTCGCGATCGGCATCTGGAGCGCCGTGGCCGCGGTGGGCGCGGCGGTCGGGCCGCTGCTCGGCGGCTTCCTGCTGGAGCACTTCTGGTGGGGCTCGGTCTTCCTCGTCAACATCCCGTTGATGCTGGTCAGCCTCCCGGTGGGACGACTGCTGCTGCCCGAGTCCAAGGGCGACGGCGAAGGACCCTGGGACGTGGTCGGCGCGCTGATGGCGGCGATCGGGCTGTTCGGGATGGTGCTGGGCGTCAAGCGGCTCGGCGGCGGTGAGTCGGTGGGGAGCCTGCTCACCGTGCTGCCGCTGGTGGTGGGCGCGGCGCTGCTGGTCGCGTTCGTACGGCGGCAGCGGCGGCGGAAGCATCCCCTGGTCGACCTCGGGATGTTCGCGCGGCCGGCGTTCAGCACGGCCGTCGGGTGCATCGTGCTGGCGATGCTCGCGCTGGTCGGACTCGAACTGATCGCGGCGCAGTACCTGCAGCTGGTGCTCGGGCTGTCGCCGCTGGAGACGGGGCTGCGGCTGCTGCCGCTGACGTTCGCCGCGATGGCGGCCGGGCTGGCCGGGGCGCGGATGCTGCGGCGGTTCGGGCCGCGGCGGATGGTGTGCTTCGGGTTCTGTCTGACGGCCTTCGCGGTGGTGCTGCTGACGGCGCTGGGACGGACGGACGACTGCGCGCTGATGCTGACCGGTTTCGTGCTGCTCGGCTTCGGGCTGGAGACGACGCTGTTCGGGGCGTACGAGTCGATGCTGAGCGAGGCGCCGCAGGACCAGGCCGGTGGGGCGGCGGCGATCGGCGAGACGTCGTACCAGCTGGGGGCGGGGATCGGGATCGCCCTGCTCGGCACGGTGATGAACGCGGCGTACGCGCCCGGGTTGTCGGGTGTGCCGGGGGTGCCGGAGTCGGCGTCCTCCTCGGCGGGGCATTCGCTGGGGGAGGCGTACGAGGTTGCTGCGCAGCTGGGCGGGGTTGCCGGGGTGGCCCTGCGCCATGCCGCCCGGGACGCGTTTGTGCACGGGCTGCATGTGACGTTGCTGGTGAGCGCGGGGCTGTTGCTGCTGGGGGCGGGGATGGCGTTGCGGTTGCCGCGGGTCATGCAGTGTGAGGGGGAGGGTGACGGTGCGGTGGAGTTGCCCGCGCCGAGGGACGCTGCGGAGTCGCGCGTCTCGGTGTGACGTCTTTTTTGCCCACCCACGCGCCACCCGTAGCTGTCGGCCGGAGGGTGGAGGTCGCCTGTGGGGGTCCGGCGCCGTCGGCGGCTTGCGGTGGCAGGGGGCGCCTGTGGTGAGGGGATGGCTGGGCGGCCGGGTAGAAACTGCCGGATGACGCCACGGCCGCCGACGGCGCCGCACCACCACTGGCGACCTCCACCTTTTCAGTTGGCGGCTTCGGGTGGTGCGTGGGTGGGCGGGGGTCGTAGCGTCTTGGCTAGCAGTGCTAGTTAAAGAGTTTCGGAGGGTGTTCGCATGTCCGAGTCGTCCAAGCTTCCTCCCTTCGACCCAGCCGACCCCCTCGGGCTGGACGAACTCCTGGCGCCGGAGGATCTCGGGATCAGGGACACCGTGCGGGCCTGGGCCGCGGACCGGGTGCTGCCGTATGTCGCCGACTGGTACGAGAAGGGGGAGCTGCCGGGGATCCGGGAACTCGCCCGCGAGCTGGGAGAGCTCGGTGCCCTGGGGATGTCCCTGGAGGGGTACGGGTGCGCCGGCGCGTCCGCCGTGCAGTACGGGCTCGCCTGCCTGGAGCTGGAGGCCGCCGACTCCGGGATCCGGAGCCTCGTCTCCGTGCAGGGCTCCCTCGCCATGTACGCCGTCCACCGCTTCGGCAGCGAGGCGCAGAAGCAGCAGTGGCTGCCCCGCATGGCCTCCGGCGAGGTCATCGGCTGCTTCGGACTGACCGAGCCCGACCACGGATCCGACCCGGCCTCCATGCGGACGTACGCCAAGCGCGACGGTACCGACTGGGTCCTCAACGGTCGCAAGATGTGGATCACCAACGGTTCGGTCGCCGGCGTCGCCGTCGTGTGGGCGCAGACCGACGACGGGATCCGCGGGTTCGTCGTGCCGACGGACAGCGCCGGGTTCTCCGCCCCCGAGATCAAGCACAAGTGGTCCCTCAGGGCCTCCGTCACCAGTGAACTCGTCCTCGACGACGTACGGCTGCCCGCCGACGCCGTACTGCCGGAAGGCGCCGGCCTGCGCGGACCGCTCAGCTGTCTGTCGCACGCGCGGTACGGAATCGTCTGGGGCGCCATGGGTGCGGCCCGCAGTTGCTTCGAGGCCGCGGTCGACTACGCGAAGTCGCGGGAGCAGTTCGGACGGCCCATCGGCGGCTTCCAGCTCACCCAGGCCAAACTCGCCGACATGGCGGTCGAACTGCACAAGGGAATTCTGCTCGCCCATCACCTGGGACGGCGTATGGACGCCGGCCGCCTGCGTCCCGAGCAGGTCAGCTTCGGCAAGCTCAACAACGTACGAGAAGCGATCGAGATCTGCCGCACGGCCCGCACCATTCTCGGCGCCAACGGGATCTCGCTCGAATACCCCGTCATGCGGCACGCGACCAACCTCGAGTCGGTGCTCACCTACGAGGGCACCGTCGAGATGCACCAGCTCGTGCTGGGCAAGGCGCTCACCGGACTCGACGCCTTCCGGTGAACCCCGCGCGGGGGCAGGGCCGGTGAGCGGCCCTGCCTCAGCTCTGGTTGAAGAAGCCGTCCGTGCGGTGCGCGGCCGGGTCGCCGTTCACGATCTCCGTGTTGGCGGGGGTCAGCAGGAACACACGGGTCGACACCCGCTCGATCGAACCGCGCAGGCCGAAGATCAGCCCGGCCGCGAAGTCGACCACGCGCTTGGCGTCGCCGGCGTCCATGGCCGTGAGGTTCATGATGACCGGCACGCCCTCGCGGAACAGCTCGCCGATGGCGCGCGCGTCCCGGAAGCTGTCCGGGGTCACGGTGCCGATGCGGCGCCCCTTCTCCTCGGCGACGTCCGAGGCCACCTTGACGCGCGGATCGGTGACCCAGGCCTCCCCGGGCTCGGTCCCGTCGGAGTAGTCGTCGTCGTAGTAACGCTCGTCTTCGTTGTCGTCGACGAGGCCAAGCCAGGCACTTGCCTTGCGTACCGATCCCATGGACGCCTCCTCTCACAGCGGTCTTTCTGCTTTCCGCATCCCTATGGTCGTCCATGATGCGGATGGCGCGCCAAGTGGATAGACGCCGCACGGGGGGTTTGTGACGGTACTGGTGCACAGCGAATCCGTCGAGAGTCCGTGTTTCCCAAGGGCCTTGTCGTAAACGACTGCTGACTGTGAGTGAAATATGATTCTTCACGGCGTACGGGTGATGAGCGGTGCGTACGGGTGAACGTGATGGCCGATACCATGCGGCGCCAAACGTCGTACGGAACACGGGGGGACAACGATGTTCGGAATGGTCAGGCCCTGTCGGCACCGGCTCGGGGAGAGCCTCACGGCCCAGTGGATGGCGCATTTGTGTGGGCTGTGTCTCGCGCTGCGCCGGGACCACGGGCAGCTCGCGCGCATCGTGACGAATTACGACGGGCTGCTCGTCTCCGTGTTGACGGAGGCTCAGGCGGGCCCGGCGAGCGGCAGGTCGGGCGGCGCGACGAACGGTGTGGGCCGACGTACGGCGGGGCCGTGTCCGCTGCGCGGGATGCGTACCGCGTCCGTCGCGCACGGTGAGGGAGCGCGGCTCGCGGCGGCCGTGTCGCTGGTGCTCGCCTCCGCCAAGGTGCGCGACCACGTCGCCGACGGCGACGGGCTGCTGGCCCGCGCGCCGGTCGCGCGCGCCGCGCGCCGGATCGCCGCGGGCTGGGACCGCGCCGGGGCGCGCACCGGCTCCGCCGTCGGGTTCGACACGGCCGTCCTGGTCGACGCCGTGGACCGGCAGAGCGGCATCGAGACGCTCGCCGGGCCCGGTACGCCGATCCTGACGGTCACCGAACCGACCGAGACCGCGACCGCCGCCGCCTTCGCGCACACGGCGGTCCTCGCCGGCCGGCCGCACAACGCCGGGCCGCTCGCCGAGGCAGGACGGCTCTTCGGGCGGCTGGCCCACCTCCTGGACGCCGTGGAGGACCTGCACGCTGACGCTGCGTCAGGTGCCTGGAACCCGATCGCCGCGACCGGCACCTCCCTCACGGAGGCCCGGCGGCTCGCCGACGACGCGGTGCACGGGGTGCGGCTCGCGCTGCGCGACGCCGAGTTCGCCGACGCGAAGCTCGTGCATCTGCTGTTCGTGCACGAACTGCGGCGCTCGGTGGACCGGGCGTTCGGCACGGTGCCGGCGTGCGCGTCACACCAGGGCGGGCCGTACGGGCAGCAGCCGCCTCAGGGGCCGCACGGCCAGGGGGCGCACGGGCCGTACGGGTCGCATGGCTCTGGACGGAACCCGTACGCGGGTGGTGGCGGGAACCCGTTCGCAGGTGGGGGAGGGTACGGCGGTGGTGGGCTCGGCGGTGGTGCGCCGGTGCCCCAGCCGCCCCAGGGACGGCGCGGGTTCTGGGCCGGCTGCGGGATGTTCTGGCTGCTGTGCTGCACCTGCAAGCTGTGCTGTGCCAAGGAGTACGAGGGGCCGTGGTCCCGCAAGAAGCGCGAGGGCTGCTGCCGCGATTGCGACTGCGACGGATGCGACTGCTGCTGCCCCTGAGATCGCTGACCCCGCCGTGGCCGGTGGTTCAGAAGGGCACGGCCGAAAGGCCCTCTTGCGCCTACCGGCCGTTCGGCCGAATACTCCCCAACAGCGCTTGTCAGGGGCACGGCGGATTCGGAATCCGGCCTGCCTCGCCCCGGACTGCGCCTCACGGGCCCGAAACCCCACGAGGGCCCCCGACTTCCTTTGTGGAGGAACGAAAAGTGAGGATCAAGCGCACCACCCCCCGCAGCGGCATTTCGAGACGGACCCGGCTGATCGCCGTTTCCACCGGCCTCGTCGCCGCCGCAGCGATCGCGATCCCCAGCGCGAACGCGTCCGACACCCCCGCCACCTTCAGCGCCACCGAGCTCAAGAGCGCCAGCAGCTCGCTGCTGAAGGCCGACGTCCCGGGCACCGCCTGGGCCGTCGACAGCAAGACCAACCGCGTGCTCCTGACCGTCGACAGCACGGTCAGCCAGGCGGAGATAGCGAAGATCAAGCAGCAGGCCGGCGCCAACGCCGACGCGCTCACGATCAAGCGCACCCCCGGCAAGTTCAACAAGCTGATCCAGGGCGGCGACGCCATCTATGCGAGTAGCTGGCGCTGCTCCCTCGGCTTCAACGTCCGTGCCAGCAACGGCACCGAATACTTCCTGACCGCCGGTCACTGCACCGACGGCGCGGGCACCTGGTACTCCAACTCCGGCCGCACCACGGTCATCGGCTCGACCGCCGGCTCCAGCTTCCCGGGCAACGACTACGGCCTCGTCCGCTACAGCGGCTCCGTCAGCCGTCCCGGCACCGCGAACGGCGTGGACATCACGCGCGCGGCCACCCCGAGCGTGGGCACCACCGTCATCCGCGACGGCTCCACGACCGGTACGCGCAGCGGCCGTGTCACCGCCCTCAACGCCACCGTCAACTACGGCGGCGGGGACATCGTCTCCGGCCTGATCCAGACCACCGTCTGCGCGGAGCCCGGTGACTCCGGCGGTTCGCTCTACGGCAGCAACGGTGTCGCCTACGGCCTGACCTCCGGCGGCAGCGGTAACTGCTCCTCCGGTGGTACGACGTTCTTCCAGCCCGTCACGGAGGCCCTGAGCGCCTACGGGGTCAGCGTGTACTAAGCCCTCTCGGCAGGTTCCCGGCAGTCCCTGGCGGCCTCCGGCAGCTCTCGGTAGGTCCCGGTGGGTCCAGGTGGGACCCGGCAGGCTCCCGGCGGCAGTTCGGCACTTCGAAGCCCCCGCACGCATCGCGTGCGGGGGCTTTCGTGTGGTGCGCGGGCGCCTCTCCGAACCCGCTGACGGAGGGGCGAAATTCGGCCACGCGTGAACCCCGCAGAGTGCCCGCACATTACTCACGCGTAATGTTTGCACTGTGAACACAGGGGAGTTGGGTCCGATTTGACCGTGGACGGTCAAAATGAGGGGGCGTGCGAAGCGCTGTCTACGCGCGTCTCGAACTCACCCTTGTGTGCTCCCCGTTGTCCTCGGAATAGTGGGCGCTCGTCAACAAAGCCTTCCGGTTCGCGAGGTCCCCACAACCTCTCGGGCCGACCCCCCACAGGAGGACGTGAGTTGAAGCACCGACGCATACCCAAGCGGCGTGCAGCCGTGGCAGGTGCGGGCATCGCCGCACTGGTCGCCGCGGGAGTCACCTTCCAGACTGCGAACGCGAGCGAGACCCCGGAGGCCTCCGCGCCCCGGACCCTGTCGGTCACGGCGGCCGGAAAGCTCGCCTCGACGCTGGCCGAGGACCTCGGCGCCGACGCGGCGGGCACGTACTACGACACGAAGAGCAAGAAGCTCGTGGTGAACGTGCTCGACGAGGCCGCGGCCAAGGCCGTCGAGAAGGCGGGAGCCAAGGCGAGAGTCGTGGCGAACTCTCTCGCCGAACTGAAGAGCGCCCGCGGCGCGCTGAAGCAGGACGCGACCATCCCGGGCACCTCCTGGGTGACCGACCCGACGAGCAACAAGGTCGTCGTCACCGCCGACCGTACGGTGTCCAAGGCCGAGTGGACGAAGCTGACAAAGGTCGTCGACGGGCTCGGGGCGAAGGCCGAACTCAAGCGGACGAAGGGCGAGTACAAGCCCTTCATCGCCGGTGGCGACGCGATCACCGGCGGCAGCGGCCGCTGCTCGCTCGGCTTCAACGTGGTCAAGGGCGGCGAGCCGTTCTTCCTGACCGCCGGGCACTGCACCGAGGGCATCTCGACGTGGTCGGACTCCAGCGGCAAGGAGATCGGCACCAACGCGGACTCCAGCTTCCCGGACAACGACTACGGGCTGGTCAAGTACACCGCGGAGGTGGATCACCCGAGTGAGGTGAACCTCTACAACGGCTCGACGCAGAAGATCACGGGTGCCGCCGAGGCGACGGTCGGCATGGAGGTCACGCGGAGCGGTTCGACGACCCAGGTGCACGACGGGAAGGTCACGGGGCTGGACGCCACCGTGAACTACGGCAACGGCGACATCGTGAACGGTCTGGTCCAGACCGACGTGTGCGCGGAGCCCGGTGACAGTGGTGGCGCGCTCTTCTCGGGCAGCAACGCGATCGGGCTGACGTCCGGTGGCAGTGGTGACTGCACGTCCGGTGGGGAGACCTTCTTCCAGCCGGTGACGGAGGCGCTGTCGGCGACCGGGACCGAGATCGGCTGAGTTCCGGTCCCAGGCTTGTGAAGTCCCGCCCCTTGTGTGAGGGGCGGGGCTTTTGCGTGTGCCGCCGGCGGTTGGGCGGGGTGCCTGGCGGCGGCCTGCGCGGGTGTGGTGGGGGTGCGCGTCGCGCCTACGCGCCGGGTGGTGGGTCGGGGCCGCGTCGGGGGGTGTCCGTCCTCGGAACGGCGCGATGGGGTCGGACACCGACTAACTCGCGTTGACGCGCCAACCGCTGCGGGCGGACACCCCCCGACAC
>NZ_JBVHEP010000040.1:0-63235 GCF_055562795.1 Streptomyces sp. NPDC016851 | reverse complement strand
CCACACCGAGAAATCAAAAGCGAACGAATGGAACAACGTCCACACATCATCCCGCCCGAACCCGAACCACTCATCGGTCGACGTGAACAAACGCGTGACATTCCCGTGCTCGACCAGCACACCCTTCGGCACCCCGGTCGAACCCGACGTATAAATCACATACGCCACATCATCCGACGACACCCCCGACTCACCTACCGGCACATCAACCGCCGGCAGACCCGCCCACATACCGGCATCCGCCCGCACATCCACCACCGGAACATCCGGCAGACGCACCCCATCCGGCACCGCACCGTCAATGAGCACGACCTGGGGCGCACTGTCCTCCAGCAGGAAAGCCAGACGGTCCACCGGCGAGGCCGGATCCAGCGGCACATACGCACCGCCGGCCTTCAACACCGCCAGCACACCCACCACGATCTGCTCACCACGCGGCAGACACAACGCCACCCGCACACCAGGCCCCACACCCAAACCACGCAGATGCCAAGCCAACCGATTCGCCGCCGCATTCAACTCCCCATACGACAACTCCCGCCCCTCGAAGACAACCGCCACCGCATCCCCACGCTCAGCAGCCACCTCCTCAAACCACTCATGCACACACCGACCATCCCCCACCGACTCCTCAACCCGATTCCACCCCTCCAACACCCGCCGCCGCTCCACCTCAGGCAGAAGGGAGAGGTCCAGTGCCGGTCGCCGCGCCGAGTCTTCCTCGGCCAGGGCGTTCACGATGGCCGCCATGGCGGTTTCCAGGTACGAGATCACCAGTTCCGCGTCCTGGGACCGGTCGATCTGGGCGTCGATCGAGAACGCCGCGCCCAAGTCGTCGACCGACACCGCGACGGGGTAGTTGCTGCGTTCGATCACGCCCGAGAGAGCCTTGACGCCGCAGCGCTCGAGTTCGGTCTCGTCGATGCGGACGCCGGTCTCCAGGTGCCGGTAGTTGAGGATCGCGTTGAACAGTGGGGCGTCGGCCGGCAGGTCGCTCTGGCCGTGGGCCACGGCCAGCGGAGTCTGTTCATGCCGGATCAGCTCACGCAGGGTCCGGTCGATGTCCAGCACCAGGTCCCGGATGTTCCGGCCGGTGAGGTCGACGCGCACCGGCAGGGTGTTGATGAAGTTGCCCAGCATCCGCTCGGCGCCTTCGGGGCCCTGCAGGCGTCCCGACATGACGGTTCCGAACACCACGTCGTCGCGGCCGGCGCACGCACCGACGACCAGCGCCCAGCCCGCGTGGAAGAGGCTCGCGGGGCTGACGCGCAGTTCCTTGGCGCGAGCGCGGATCTTCTGCCCGAGCCGCTCGTCCAGCGGCCTGCGCAGGTCGAGGACACGGCTGCCGTCGCCGTGTACGTCGTCGAGGCCGAACATCAGCGTGGAGTCGGTGACCCCGTCCAGCCGCTTGCGGAAGAACGTTTCGGAGTCCAGCGTCCGGGCCTGCTGCTGAGAGTGGGCGACGAAGTCGCGGTACGGCACCGGCTCGGCCAGTTCGGCCTGCCGGCCCGTGAGGTGGGCGAGCACTTCCTTGAAGAGCAGGCCGAGCGAGGTGGCGTCGTCGATGAGGTGGTGCAGGTCCAGCAGGACGACCCATTCGTGGCTGTCCGGGTGTTCGGCCGCCCTCAGCCGGATGAGCGGGGCGCGGTCGAGCCGCATCGGGCGCGGCTGTGCCAGCAGGGCGGAGATCTCCTCCTCGGGGGAGGCCCCCGGGCCCATCGGCAGCTGTTCGAGCACCGGTTCGGCGTGCCGAACGACGACCTGGACCGGCTCCGACAGGCCGTCGGTGAGAATCGCGGTCCGCAGGACGTCGTGGCGTGCGACCACCGAGCGCAGCGCTTCCATGAAGCGGTCCAGATGGGCTCGGCTCGCGAAGGAGAACACCCCGGAGAGGACGTACGGGTCGCGCCGTCCCTCCTTGAGGTGGTGGAACAGCATGCCCTCCTGGAGGGCGGCCAGCGGGTAGACGTCCTTGAGGTTGGCGGCTCCTCCGGGAACCTTGGCGACGATCGTCGCCAGCTCCGCCTCGGTCAGCGTGACCAGCGGCAGCATGTCGGGGGTCACGCGAGTGCAGCCGTCGGGGACGGCGGGGGGCGGCGCGGTGAACGCCTGTTCCTCGACGCCTCCGTCGATCTGCACGGCCAGCTCGGCGAGCGACGTGGCGTCGAAGACGCTCTGCAGGTCACAGTGCAGGCCTTCGGCCCGCAGCCGTGCGGTGAGCCGGGGAATGAGCAGCGAGTGGCCGCCGAGCGCGAAGAAGTCGTCGGTGACGCCGAGCCGGTCCGGTTCCAGGCCCAGCAGGTCGGCGCAGACGGTGAGCAAGGTGCGTTCGGTGTCCGTGCGCGGCGCGACACGCTCCCGCCCGGTGTGCACGGCGGCGTCCGGCGCGGGCAGCGCCTTGCGGTCGAGCTTGCCGTTGGCGGTGACGGGCAGGTCATCGAGCCACACCAGGGCAGCGGGCACCATGTGCTCCGGCAGGTCCTGGGCGGTGTGGCGGATCAGCTCGGCCCGGCGGTCCGCCTCGGGTACGTCCCGCAGGTCGGGGCCGGCCACGACGTACCCGACGAGCTGCTGGTTGCCGGGGCTGTCCTCCCGCACCAGCACGGCCGAGGCCCGGACGCCGGGATGGGCGCCCAGCCGGGCCTCGATCTCGCCGAGCTCGATGCGGAAGCCGCGCAGTTTGATCTGGTTGTCGAGGCGGCCGAGGAACTCGAGCGTGCCGTCGGGCATGCGGCGTACCAGGTCGCCGGTCCGGTACATCCGGGCGCCCGGAGCCGGGTCGAACGGGTCCGGCACGAAGCGTTCCCGGGTCAGGGCGGGGTTGTTGGCATAACCGCGGGCCAGTCCGTCGCCGGCGATGTGCAGTTCACCTGCGCAGCCGACCGCCTGCAATCGGCCGAACTCGTCCAGCACATGCAGACGGATGTTCTGGATCGGCCGGCCGATCGGCACGGTGCGCTGCGGCTCGCCTTCGGGGCAGGTCCAGTGGCTGACGTCGATGGCGGCTTCCGTCGGCCCGTACAGGTTGTGCAGCCGGGCCCGGTGAGCGGCGTAGTGCCGGGCCGGGAGATCGGGGGGCAGGGCCTCGCCGCTGCAGAAGACCTGGCGGACCGAGGCACAGTCCGCCCAGCCGTCCTGCTCGACCATGAGCCGCAGCATGGAGGGCACGAAGTGCAGGGTCGTCACGCCCGTGCGCCGCACGAGCGAGATCAGGCGTTCGGGATCCTTGTGCGCCCCGGGCTCGGCGACGACCATGCGGGCGCCGACGATCAGTGGCCAGACGAGCTCCCACACCGAGACGTCGAAGCTGAACGGCGTCTTCTGCAGGACGACGTCGTCGGCTCCGAGGCGGTACTCGTTCTGCATCCACTCGATGCGGTTGACCACCGCCCGGTGCTCGACCATCACGCCCTTGGGGCGTCCGGTGGAACCTGACGTGTAGATGACGTAGGCCAGGTCGGTGGGGGCGGGCGGGACCCCCTCGCCGACCGGCTCACCGGTGCGCGGGTCTGGGTTGTCGAGGCCGTCGGGGCCGAGGTGGAGCACCTCGCGGGCGCTGGACAGGCCCGGCACCGTCAGCCGCCGCTGTGTGAGGACCAGTTCGGCGCCGGAGTCCTCGATCATGTACCGGATGCGCGCCGCCGGAAGGTCCGGCTCGATGGGCAGATAGGCCGCTCCGGCCTTCATGACCGCCCACAGCGCGATCACCATCTCGGGCGAGCGCTCCATGCACACGCCGACGACGGTGTCCGCGGTGACGCGACGCCGCAGGACTCGGGCGACCTCGTCGATCCGCGCGCCCAGCTCCGCGTAGGTGAGCGACCGGTCGCCGGACACCAGCGCGGGCCGGTCCCCGAACCGTGCCACCGCCGCGTCGAGCAGCTCGGGCAGGGAGCGGTCGCGCGAGTAGGCGCGGCGCGTGTCGTTCCACGCGACGAGCTGCCGCTGCTCCTCCTCCGAGAGGTGGGAGAAGGCGGAAACCTGCTGCTGAGGGGCGGCGAGCAGCGCGTCGAGCAGGAGCCGGTAGTGGCTCAGGAACCGCTCGATGCCGTCCGCGGCGAAGCGGTCGGCATCGTACTTGAGGTGCAGGGTGTAGTCGTCGGTGTTCTCGAACACCTCCAGGTGGAGCTTGAACTCCCCTTCCTGGACGATGTCCTCCACGAACCGCACCGACCGGGCCAGTTCAAGGCCCAGGACGTCGTCCGCGAGGTGCATCATGCCCTTGTTCTGGAAGGCGTAGGACACCTGGAAGACCGGCGAGGGGTGGTTCGGTCCCGCCTGGACGCCCAGGTTCTGCACGATGCGCGGGAACGGATAGGCGGCGTGGTCGATGCCGTCGGCCAACTCCAGCGTCAGCTCGCGGAGCAGACCGGAGAACGGCACGTCGCCGCGCAGACGGTGACGGACCGGGACCATGTTGACGAAATAGCCGACCGACTCGGCGAACCGGGTGCCCGGCCGACCCATGGAGGGCACGCCGACGATGAGGTCCCGCTCGCCGCTGTAGCGGTGCAGGAGCAGCTCGTACACGGCGAGGAAGAGGACGGCCGGCTTGCTCCCGTGCGCCGCGCACAACTCCCGCACCCGGGCGGCCGTCCCGGACGGCAGGGTCAGGGTCGCGGTCGCTCCGGAGGCCGGAGCCGCGTGGGAGGGCTCTCTTTCGATGTCGAGGCGCAGTACGGGCAGCTCACCGCCGAGCTTCTCCATCCAGTAGGCCCGGTGCCGTTCGCCTTCGGGACCGGCGAGGAACTCCTGCTCCCAGCGGACGAAGTCGTCGTAGTTGTCCCGGTCCGCGGGGACTTGCGGGCGGCGCCCACGCCGCAGCTCCTCGTAGGCCTCGAACAGGTCGCGGAGGAAGAGGGGCGTGGAGGCGCCGTCGAACACCAGGTGGTGGAAGACCAGGAGGACGTAGGTGTCGTCCGGGCCGGCCGAGTAGACGTACGCGCGTGCCGGGGAGTCCTCCGCGAGGTCGAAGGGCACCTTGGCGTGCTTCCTCATCAGGCCGCGCAGGGACGCCTCGGTGCGGCCGTCCACCCGCTCGTGTTGGAAGAAGAGCGCGCCTGAGCCCTGCACCAGGTAGGGGACGCCGTCTTCCTCGGTGACCGTGCTGGAGAGCTGGGTGTGCCCCGCCACCACGGCCTCGAACGCCTCGCGGAACAGCGCGACATCGAGGTGTGCTCCGGTGCGGAAGCAGACGGGAACGTTGTAGACGTCCGAGGCCTGCTGCAGTGTGTGCAGCAGCCACAGGCCCTTCTGCCCCTCGGACAGCGGGCGGCGGGTGGGCCGCTCCTGAAGCCGCTCGTAGAAAGCGAGCACTTCCTCGGCGGAGTAGATGCCGACCTTGAAGCCCGACAGAATCTGGTCCTCGTTCACGCGCCCGCTGCTTCCCTCATGATCGCCTTGAGATCGTCAAGGCCGACTTTCCCCTGTTGGAAGTCCTCCAGCGCCCTGGCCCTGGCCAGGCGCGCCTCGTCCTCCCCCGTCTTGTCCGGTGCGGCCTCCTCGGTGGTCACCGAGGAGGCCGGTGCTGCCGCCCCGGTGGTCACCGAGGAGCTGCTGCCCTGGACGCCGTCGTTCGCCGCCTGCTTGGCGGCCAGCTTCGTCGCGATGCGGTCGACGGTGCCGCACTCCACGACCTCGCGCGCGGACAGGGGCAGACCGAAGTCCGCCTCCACGGCGCGCTGCAGCCTCGACCACAGAATCGAATCCACCCCGAGGCCGTGCAGGTCCTTGTCGTGCGGAAGGCGGTCGGCGTCCAGGCCGAGCGCCTGTGCGAAGAAAGCCTCGATGTAGCGGCCGAAGTCATCGGCGTCACGCATGGTATCCGCATCAGGCCTGCGTGCCGTGTCCGTCGGTTCCTGCGGCTGCGGCTTCGCGGTGCTGCCGATCCAGTAGCGCTCGCGCCGGAACACCGTGGTCGGCAGCGGCAGGAGCCGTCGTGGCGAGGTGTGCAGGCCGTGCCACGGGATTCCGGCCCCGCGGACCCACAGCTCGCCGAGCCGGTCCAGGTCGCCCTCCTCCGTCAGGGCTGTGACGAATGCCTCGCCGTGCACGCCGGAGAACAACGCACCCAGCGCACCGGTGTGCTCGTCGGCATTGCCGCAGTACACAGGTGCTCCGTCGGCGGGCTCGCCGCGCAGGTGGCTCTCCAGGGCTCGGCGGAGCTCCTCCAGGGAGTCGGCCACCACCGCCAGGCGTTCGGGCAGCGTCTCGCGCCCCACCTGCAGGGTGTAGGCCAGGTCCGGCAGGGTCACCGAGTCGTCCTGGTCGATGAGATGCAGGAGTCGTCGCACCGCGGCTCGCAGCCGTTCGGGACTTCCGGCGGACAACGGGACCAACTGCGGCCCGGCCGAGCCGGCTGGTTCCCGCGTGGCCTCGCGGACAGGCGGGGCCTCGACCACCAGGCTGACGTGGCTTCCGCCGGCGCCGACGGAGTTGACGAGGGCGCGCAGCGGGGCGGCACCGTCCGTACCGGTGCCGCGTGGCTGCCATTCCGTCAGGTCCTCGCACAGCCGGACGGGCCCGTCCTTCACGTCCAGGTTCGGGTTGGCCCGGCCCACCGCGACGAGCGGCGCCAGCTGACGGTGCCGCAGTTGCAGGACGACCTTGGTCAGCTGGGCGATGCCGGAGGCCGCCTCGGGGTGTCCCAGGTTGGACTTGACCGAGCCCACCAGGACGGGCTCCGGCACGTCGCCGAACACCTCGCGCAACGCGTTGACCTCGACGGCGTCACCGAGTGCCGACCCGTTGGCCGCCGCCTCGACGTAGCCGATGGAGTCGGCTCCGGCGCCCGCGCGTTCCAGGGCCTGCCGCATGACGTTCACCTGGGTGCGGAAACTGGGCGTCATGAACCGGCCCGCCCTGCCGCCGTGCAGCGAGGCGCTGCCCTGGATGACGGCGTGGACGGTGTCGCCGTCCCGGAGCGCCGCGGCCAGCGGCTTGAGCAGCACGGCACCGACTCCCTCCGCGGGAAGGTAGCCATCGCCCTCGCGGAAACTGCGGCTTTCGGGGTGGCTTCCCAGCAGCTGTCCCTGGGCGAGCGCCACGTACTTGTCCGGATGGATCGTCAGGTTGACGCCTCCGGCGATGGCCAGCTCCGCCTCGCCGCGCAGCAGATCCGCGCAGGCGAGGTGGACGGCCGTCGACGAGGAGGCGCACATGCTGTCCACCGCCAGGCTGGGGCCTTCGAGTCCGAAGAAGTGCGAGACCCGGTTGGCGATGAGGTTGTACGAGGCAGCGGAGGTCAGGGCGCTTCTCGCGGCGTCCTGTTCGTCCGCCCGGTACATCTGGTACATCGCGCCGACGTACACCCCGACGCGGCGCCGGTAGCGCTGTTCGAGCTGCGCCTGGGTGATGCCGCTCTGCTCCAGAAGCTCCCATGCCGTCTCGAGGAACAGCCGTTGCTGCGGGTCCATCGCCTCGGCCTCGCGGGGCGAGATCTCGAAGAACAGCGGATCGAACTCCGCGACGCCGTCGAGGAATCCGCCCCACCGGCAGTAACTCCGGCCGGGCGCGTCGCGGTCCGGGTCGAAGACCGCGTCGTGATCCCAGCGGTCCGCCGGGACCTCGGTGACACAGTCCCCGCCGGAACGCAGACGGGCCCACAGCTCGTCGAGGTCTGCGGCATGCGGGTACCGGCCGCAGATCCCGATGATCGCGATGCCGTCGGTGCCGTCGGTGCCGGAACGCACCGGCTCCTCCTGTCCGAGGGGCCGGGTCACCGCGACGGGCGCGGGCTCGGCCAGGTGGTCGGCCTTCGGCGGCTCGGGCGCGCTCGGCTCCGGCTCGCTCTGCTCCTGCTTCTGCTCGTGCTGCTCCTGCTCCTGGCGCTCCTCACCGAACAGGGCGAGCAGGGCGTCCCCATGGTGATCCGTGAGGTACTCCACCAGCGCGCGGACGGTTCCCACTTCGAAGAACAACGTCTTGGACAGCGGTCCGAACGACTGCTCCCACCGTGCGATCACCTCCATCGCCGCCACGGAGTCCATGCCGTAGCGCTCCAGTGGTGTGTCGAGGTCCAGGCGTTCCGGGGCGAGCTTGAGCGCCGTCGCCACTTCCCGCCGGAAGTGACGCAGGGCCCTGGCTTCGAGCCGCGGCGTCCGGCGCGCCCGGTCCGCGGCCGCGGGCGGGGCCGGTGCATCGGTCTGCGGCTCGTCGTCTTGTTCGGTCAGCCGGGAGATCAGTGCCTCCCGGTGTCCGGTGAGCACGAGGAGCCGCCCGTCGGACGGTGTGCCCTCGTCCGCGGTCAGTCCGTACCGCAAGGCGTGCAGTCCCGCTTCGGTGTCCATCGGCACGAGATCCATCCGCTTCAGCTGTTCCTTGATCGCATCGTCGACCCGCATGCCGCCGTCTTCCCAGAGGGGCCAGTTCACCGAGAGGGTCCGGCCGTGTCGCAGGCCGGCGTCGACGAGCCGGTTGCGGTCGGCCGCATAGCCGTCCATGAAGCCGTTGGCGGCGGCGTAGTCGCCCTGCCCCGGGTTGCCCATCGCGCCGCTCATCGAGGAGAAGCACACGAAGAAGTCCAGGGGCTGTTCGCGGGTCAGCTCGTCGAGGTGGACGAGGCCCGCGACCTTCGGGGCGAATACGCGCTCCAGCTCCCGCGTGGTCTTCCTGATCAGGAAGTCGTCGTGCAGGAGCCCGGCGCCGTGCAGGATGCCGGTCAGCGGACCGTGCGCGGCGACGGACCGGTCCAGCAGTTCGGCGACGGCGCCCCGGTCGGAGACATCGGCCCGCCGGTAGTCCACACGGAGGCCGGCCGCCCGCAGGGCGTCCAGAACACGCCGCTTCTCCTCGGTGAGCTCCGACCGGCCGGTGAGGACCACGGTCGCGCCGCGCGTCTCGGCGGCGATCGCGTGGGCCACGACCAGCCCCAGGCCACCGGCTCCGCCGGTGATCAGGTACACCCCGCCGTCCCGCCAGGGCGTCGCGGCCGAGTCGGCGGACACGGCCTCCTCCAGGCGCCGGACCAGCCGACGGCCCTCGCGGTACCGCACCTCCGGCTCGTCGCCGCACCGGGCCTCGGCCCACAGCCGGGCGCCGATGACGGAGGGCGAGGCGCCGTCGCGGCAGTCGAGGTACTGCGCCCGCAGCCGCGGGCTCTCCAGGTGAGCGGTCTTCAGCAGGCCGGTGATGCCCGCGAAGCAGTCGTGGACGCCGAGGTGCTCCGCGTCGGCGTCGCCCGCCAGCACGACCTGCAGCAGGACGGGCCGGTGCGGGCCGCGCCGGAGCATGTCCTGCGCCAGCGTGAACACGCGGCGCGCCGCACGGCCGTACCGGTCGTCGGGAGTGCCGCTGCCGAGGTCCACGAACTCGCAGATCACCGACGCGGGCAGGGCGGCGGTGAGGGCCTCGCGGCCGCGGTCGCCGAGTCCGCCGAGCACCACCACGCGGTGCTCGGCGACGTCCGGTCCGTCCTCGCCGTGGGCCTCGGGCCGGTCGTCGTCGGCGGCGGCGGCGAGGGCGAGGGCACGCCAGACGGGCCTGAGGAGCAGCAGGTCCCCGCCCTCCGCCGTGGTGCGCGGGGCCGGTTCGGGTCGGGGCGAATCAGGCTGGGCCGGTTCGGCTAGGGCCGGTTCGGGCAGGGCCGGTTCGGCTAGGGCCGATCCGGCTTGGGTCACTTCATCGGGGGCGTCGAACCAGTAGCGCTCGCGGGCGAAGGGATATCCCGGCAGGCTGATCCGGCGCGGCGGTGTCTCACCGGCCCGCAGCCGCTCCCAGTCCACGGTCTGCCCTTGGGCCCAGAGGGCCGGCAGCTGTTCGTGGCCGGCCTGCGCCGGCCACGGGGCCTGGTCGCCCGTGGACCCGGCCCGGGTGCCGTCGTCGGTACGGACACTGCCGCGCTCCCATGCGCCCGGTACACCGGGGCCGGCGACGAACGCCTCCAGCGTCCGCCGGACCGTCTCCAGGGAGTCGGCGGTGAACGCCAGTCGCTCCTCCAGTGCCACGCGCCCGGTCTGGAGCGTCCAGGCGATGCTCGGAAGCTCCGCGTCGGACAGGTCCTCGAGCCGCGCCAGCAGCCGTTCGGCCTGCCGCACCAGCTGGTCCTCGGTCCTGGCCGACAGCGGGATCACCTCTGCCCGGCCGGCCGGGTCCTCGGCGCGCGGAGCGGGCTCCGGCTCGTACTCGGCGATGATCACATGCGCGTTGGCACCACCCGCGCCGAAGCTGGACACACCGGCGACACGCGGCAAGGCGCGCACCCCGCCGTCGAGCTCCACGCGAGGCCGTCGCCAGGGTTCCAGGTGCTGTTGCACGCGGAACGGGGTGGAGTTGAAGTCGATGTGCGGGTTGAGCCTCTCCGAGTGCAGGCTCGGCACGAGCTCCCCAGCGCGCATCTGGAGGAGAACCTTGGTGACCCCGGCGATCCCGGCCGCGCTCTCGCAGTGGCCGATGTTGGACTTCACGGACCCGATGGCGCAGTGCTCCGGCAGTGTGCCGTCCCCGGCCCGCCGGAACGCCTTCATCAGGCCGGCGATCTCGATCGGGTCGCCCAGCGAGGTGCCGGTGCCGTGTGCCTCCAGGTAGCTCAGGGCCCGTGGGTCGACGCCCGCCTCGGCCAGTGCCCGGGCGACGACGTCGCCCTGCGCCACCGGGCTGGGCACCGAGAAGCCGTGGGTACGGCCACCGTGGTTGAGCGCGGTCCCCTTGATCACTCCGTAGATGTGGTCTCCGTCGGCTACGGCGCGCGCCAGCGGCTTCAGCAGTACGGCGCCCACGCCCTCGCCCGGGACGTAACCGTCACCGCCCTCGCCGAAGCTCCGGCACCGGCCGTCGGTGGCCGCGAACCTGCCCTGACTGAGCATCAGGTACTTGTTGGGGTGGACACTGACGTTGACCCCGCCCGCTATCGCCGCCTCGCACTGGCCGCTTCCGATCGCCTCGCAGGCGAGGTGGATGGCGGTCAGCGAGGACGAACACATGGTGTCGACGGCCATGCTCGGCCCGTGGAAGTCGTAGAAGTAGGAGACCCGGTTGGCGATCGACGAGGGGCTGCCGGACAGCGCGATGTGCCGCCCGCGGGCCTGCTCCTGCGCGCCGTGGAGCTGGTACTCCTCGTACATCACGCCCACGAAGACACCCACCTTGCCCGAGGCGATGATGCCCGCCCGCGTGTCCTCGCGCTCCGTCGACTGCCTGGCGAGGAGCTCGCCGGTGTACCCGGCGTCCTCCAGGGTGTGGTGGACGCACTCCAAGAACAGGCGTTCCTGGGGATCGAGGTACTCGGCCTCGCGCGGCGATATGTGGAAGAAGAGCGGGTCGAACCGGTCGACACCGTCGATGAAACCGCCCCACTTGGCGAGGCCGGCGCCAGTGGAGGAGTGTGCGTCGGCGACGTAGCGGCGGTGGTCCCAGCGGCTCTCCGGGATCTCCCGGACGCAGTCCCGGCCCGCCCGGAGGTTCGCCCAGAACGCGGTGAGGTCCTCGGCCTCCGGGTACGTGCCGCTCAGGCCGACGATCGCCACGTCCCTGCCCTCCTGCGCGCGACCCGGATGCCCGGCACCGTCCGGCTGCGGCTTCTCGGCCCCGGCCGGCGGGCGGGTCGATGGCCGCCGTGCGGTCGGGGTGCTCTGGGATGCGGTCGAGGCACCCAGGGCGGCGCGCAGTTCGTCGGGGTACTCCTCGGCGAAGTGCTCGCTCAGTGCCCGAACGGTCTGGACCTCGAAGAAGAGCGTCTTCGGCAGGGTCCCGAAGCTCTCCTCCAGGTGACGGGTGAGCTCCATCGCCATCATCGAATCCATGCCGTAGTGCTCCAGCGCGGTGTCGACGTCCAGTCGCTCGACGTCGATCTGCAGCGCGGTGGCGAGCTGCTGCCGGACGTAGCGCAGCGCACGCTCGGCGACGGACTCGGCGTCCTGCTCGGGGGCGTCGGCGTCGGCGGCCTGCGGGGCGGGTGCCGGGACCGGCTTCGCCCCGTCCTTCAGCACCCGCGCGCTCAGGCCGGTCAGCTCCACGCAGACCCGCCCCTGTTCGTCGCACACGGTCAGGTCGAGCCGGGCCGACGGGTCCCCGGGCCGGCTGCCCTGCCGGTACCTGATCCAGACGTGGGCGCGGGCCGGGGTGTCCGCGGCGATGTCCAGGCCCTGCAAGGCGAACGGCAGTGCCGGGCCACCGGACTCGCGGTCCCGGCGCTCCTGCGCCAGCCCCAGGCCGACGGTGGCCTGGAGCGCGCCGTCGAGGATGCCCGGGTGCAGCCGGTAGTCGCCCTGGCCGCCGGCCGCGTCCGGGAGCCGCAGTTCGGCCAGCACCTGTGGCCGCCCTTCGGCGTCGTCGCCCACGCCCAGCTCGACGAGCGTCCGCTGCGCCGGGCCGTAGTCCATGCCGACGCCAGCGTAGAGGTCGTAGACGTGCGCCCCGGAGTAGGTGGCGGCCGTGCACGCGGCACGGAGTTCGTCGAGCGGCAGCGTCCGCCGTGCGGTGCCACCGGACAGGCTCGCCCTGCCCTGGCTGCTCAGTACCCGCCGCCCGTGGCCGTCGACGGTGTGGATCGCGTACGTGTACGCGTCGGCGGGCTGGGGGCTCAGGGTGACGCTCAGCTCCAGTCCGGACGGACCACACACCGCCGGGCGCAGCCACACGATGTCGCTCAGGCGCAGGCCGTCGGCGCGCGAGTGACCCACCGTCCGGGCGACTGCGGCACGGGCCGCTTCGAGGTGGGCGGCTCCGGGCAGGACCATGTCCCCGCGCACGCGGTGGTCCCGGAGGAAGGGCTCACGGCCGTCGAACCGGGTCTCGTACCGGATCTCGCCGCCGCTCGACATCTCCCGGTGCAGCATGGGATGCGGCCGCGCCGGGTCTGCCGGGTCTGCCGGGTCTCCCGGGGCGGGCATCGGTGCCGTGCTCCGTGGGATGGCGTTTCCGGCCCAGTGGCTCTCCTCGGCGAACGGGTAGGCCGGCAGGCCGATCCGCACCGGGCGCGGGCCTGTGGCGTAGAGGTGCTCCCAGTCGATGGGATGCCCCTGCACCCACCGGGCCAGCGTCCGGTCGTGGTCGGCCGCGTCGATCCAGCGGCGCGACGCCGCGAGCTGCTCGGGGTCAGGCCCGGCCGTGCCGGACGTACGCCTCGGCACCGAGCCACGGTGCCAGCCGTCGGTGTCGCCCTCGTCTTCGACGAAGGCGGCGAGCTTGCTCCTCAGGTCCTCCAGGCAGGTGACGCGGATCGCCGAGCGTTCCTCCATCGCGTCCCGGCCGACCTGGAGGGTGAAGGCGACATCCCTCAGGTCCGCGTCCGTCAGGTCGCCGTCCCGCAGCCGGTCCAGCAGGCGCCGCGCCCGCTCGGCGAGCTGGGGCCGGGTCCGCGCCGACAGCACGATCAGGGCGGGGCCGGTGGAGGGCCGGTCCTGACGCGGCTCGGGCCGGTACTCCTCCAGCACGACGTGGGCGTTGACGCCGCCGAATCCGAACGAGCTGACGCCGGCCCGCCGGGGCACGGTACGGCCCTCGGCGTCACGCGGCCGTTCCCACGGGCGCCGGTCGCGCACGACGTGGAACGGGCTGTCCTCGAACCGGAGATACGGATTGAGGTCCCGGCAGTGCAGGCTCTCCACGAGCGTCCCGTGCCTCATCTGCAGGAGCGTCTTGACGACTCCGGCCACGCCCGCGGCGAGTTCCAGATGGCCGATGTTGCTCTTCACCGAGCCCAGGCCGCAGCCGGGCGGGGCCGCGACGGTCGCCGGAACCTCCTCGTAGAGCTCGGCGAAAGCGCTCTTCAGGCCGTTGAGTTCGACGGGGTCGCCCAGCTCCGTACCGGTGCCGTGCGCCTCGATGTACGTCACGGTCCGCGGGTCGACGCCGGCCTGGCGGTAGGCGGCCTTGAGGAGCTCGGCCTGCGCGGTGGGGTTGGGAGCGGTCAGTGAGTGGGCGCGCCCGCCGTGGTTCTCCGCGGTGCCGAGGATCACGCCGTGGATCCGGTCGCCGTCCCGCTCGGCCTGCTCCAGCGGCTTCAGTACGAGGATGCCCACGCCCTCGCCGCGGACGTAGCCGTCGGCCCCCGTCGCGAACGTCTTGCAGCGGCCGTCCTCGCTGAGCATGCCCGCGCGGCTGTAGCTGATGTGCAGATCCGGGCTGACGATGGTGTTCACCCCGCCGACCAGCGCCAGTCCGCTGCGCCCCTCACGCAGCAGTTCGACGCCGCGGTGCACCGCCACGAGCGAGCTGGAGCAGGCGGTCTCGACGGGCTCGCTGGGGCCGTGCAGGTCGAGCAGGTAGCTGACCCGGTTGGGCCCGACCGAGCCGGAGACACCCGTGGCCGCGTAGCCGTCCTCGCCCTGCGCCTCCTTGAGGACCAGGTTGCCGTAGCCGCTGGGCGCGGTGCCGATGACGACCGCGGTGTCGGTTCCGGCCAGGCTGGACGGTGCGTGTCCGGCGTCCTCCAGCGCCTGCCACACGTGCGTCAGCAGCAAGCGCTGCTGCGGGTCCATGGACACCGCCTCGCGCGGTGAGATCCCGAAGAACAGCGGGTCGAACCGGTCCACGCCGTCCATGAATCCGCCCCATCGCACGTGCCGGCGGTTGGGCGGGGTCGCCGGATCCGCGTGCATCGCGCGCCAGTCCCAGCGGTTCGGGGGGATTTCCGTGATGCAGTCGCGGGCGTCGCGCAGGTTGTCCCAGAAGGCCGCCAGGTCCGGGGCCTGGGGAAAGCTGCCGCTCATTCCGATGACGGCGATCGGTGCGGCGGTTTCGGGGCCCTTGGTCGGCGGCCGTTCGGCGATGGCCGGGGAGGTGGTGGCACGCGGCTCCGGGTCGGGTGCTTCCGTGGCGGGTGCGCTGTGGGCACGTGCGAGCTGTTCGCCGTAGGCGCCGGTCAGGTACGCGGCGACGCCGGCCAGGGTCCGGTGCTCGAAGAAGACCGTGGGCACCAGGTCCAGTCCGAACTTGCCGTTCACCCGCCCGGCCAGCTCGGTGAGGCTGATCGAGTCGAAGCCGTAGTCGCCGAGTTCACCGTCCGGGTCGACCTCCTCGACCGGCACCTTGAGCTGCGCGCAGACCTCGGCGGCGAGCGCGTCCTGAACGCTGCGGCGGAGGTCGGCGGGTACGACGCCGGTTGCGTACGTGAGGGGCGGCCCGGGCGTCACGGGGGACGGCTGGGGCATCACAGCGGGCGTCGCGCCGGGCGGCTCGGACGCCACGGCATGCGGCTCGGGCGCCACGGCGGACGGCTCGGGAGTCACGGCACGCGGCTCGGACGCCACGGCGGGCGGCTCGGGAGTCACGGCGGGCGTTCGTGCCGCGAGGTGGGCGGCGAGAGACCGGGGCGTGGGGTGCTCGAAGAACACCGTGGGCGCGAGGTCGAGTCCGTGACCGCGGTTGAGTCGCTCGGCGAGCTGGATGAAGCCGACCGAGTCGAGGCCGTACTCGCCGAACTCGTCATCGAGGCCGAGTTCGTCGGCGGGCACCTTCAGCTGGGCGGACAGCTGCTCGATCAGCGTGCGCTGCCATGTCCGCGGTGCCGCGCCGGGAAGAGCGGGCCGGTGCGTGTCCCGTTCGCCGTGCACGTACGCCGACAGCCGGGCCAGCAGCCGCCGGCGGTCGCCGGAGAGCACCAGTACCTGCTCCCGGTCGCCACCGAGCAGGGCGTGGAACGCGGCCAGGCCGTCCTCTGCGGCCAGCGGGACCACACCGAGCCGACGAAGCTCGGCGAGGCCCGCATCGTCGAGGCGCATGCCGCCGTCCGCCCACAGCGGCCAGTTGACGCTCAGGGCGCGGCCGAGGCGCCCGCCCAGGGCGGCCAGCCGGTTGCGCCGGGCGACGTAGGCGTCCAGGAAGCCGTTGGCCGCGGCGTAGTCGGCCTGGCCGGTGCTGCCGAGTGGGGCGGCGGTGGAAGAAAAGACGATCAAGTGGTCCAGCGGCTGGTCCTTGGTCGCCTCGTCGAGGTTCACCAGCCCGGACACCTTGGGGGCGAGCACCCGGCCGGCCTCGTCGTCCGACTTCCCGGCGAGGTAGCCGTCGGCGAGCACGCCGGCGCAGTGGACGATGCCGTGGATCGCGCCGTGCCGCTCCACGACGTCGGCGACCAGCGCGTCGACGGCGGGCCGGTCGGCCACGTCGGCCCGGTGGTACTCGACCGTCACGCCCGTTGTGCCGAGGACGGTGAGCCGTGCCTGGACGGTGTCCGGCTCGCTCCGGCCCACGAGGACGATCGTGCCCGCGCGCAGGCGCCGGGCGATCGACCGGGCGAGGAGCAGCCCGAGGCCGCCCGTACCGCCGGTGATGAGGTACACGCCGCCCTCGCGCCACGGCTCGGCGCGCATGACGCGGGCGTCGGCCGCGAGTTCGGCCAGGCGGCGCACGTACCGCTGTCCGTCGGTGTAGCGCACGTCGGTCTCGCCGTGATCCCGGCCGTTCGACCGGATCAGCTCGGCCAGCGCCTCCGGAGACAGCGGGTCCGGGTGTTCGACGCACTGGGTGCGCAGCCAGGGGTGTTCGAGGCTCGCCGTCTTGAGCAGCCCGGACACACCGGCGAAGACGCCGGGCTCCGGTGAACCGTCACCCAACAGCACGACCTGCAGAAGGCTCTCGCCCGCGGGGCGGTCGGCGACCCGGTCGCGGATCTCCGCCAGGAGCGCCCGCGTCAGTCTCAGGTACTCGGCGTCCAGCGCGTCGGTGCCCGGCGCGAGGATCCGTAGCTCGACCGAGCTGGGCAGCAGGGCCCGCAGGGCACGCTCGGCGTCCTTCTCGACGCGGCCCGCGAGCACCACCGTGTGCGCCCCCTGCCACGCGGACGTGTCGGGGCCGGCCGGCGCCGGCTCCCACAGCGGCTCCATCCACAGGACCTCGGCTTCCGTGCCGTCCTCGCGGCGCGTTCCCCGCACGGCGGGGAGCCAGTAGGAGTCCCTGGCGAACGGGTAGGCCGGCAGGGTGATCCGCGTCGCCGGCCCGTCCTCGAAGAGCTGCTCGTACGGCAGCGTCCGGCCTCTCGTGTAGTGCTCGGCGAGCGTTTCCAGGTAGCGGCGATCGGCGTGGTCGCCGTTGCCCGGCCGGGGGACGGACCCGGTGTCCGCGCGCTCCGGCTTCGGGTCTCCGGTCCTGACGGAGGGGGCACTGCCGGTCTCCAGCCAGGCGCGCAGCGCGCCGATCACCTCGTCCGTCGTCCGCGCCACCAGGGCCAGGCGGTGGCGGAAGTGCTTACGGCCCGTCAGCAGCGTGTAGCTCACACTGCGCAGGCTCAGACCTGGGCGGGTCTGCAGGTGGCCGGCCAGCCGTCGGGCCTGATCGGCGAGTTGTCCGGCGGTGCGCGCGGACAGGACGATCAGGCGTGGGCCCGCTTCCTGCGGTGCGACGGTGGCCGGGGGCGCCTCGGCGAGTACGAGGTGGGCGTTGGTCCCGCTGTAGCCGAACGAGCTGACCGCCGCCAGACGCGGACCGTCCTGCGCCGGCCAGTCCCGCGCCTCGGTGTTGACGTAGAACGGCGTGTCGCGCAGGTCGATGTGCGGGTTGAGACGCTGGTGGTGAACGGCCGGCGGCAGCGTCCGGTGCTCCAGGGCCATGACGGCCTTGATGGTTCCGGCGACTCCGGCGGCGCACGCCGTGTGGCCGATGTTGCTCTTCACCGAACCCAGCGCGCAGTGACCGCGCCGCTCGCTGACCGCTCCGAAGCTCTGCACCAGGCCCTCGATCTCCACGGGGTCCCCGAGGGCCGTTCCCGTGCCGTGCGCCTCCAGCAGCCCGATGTCCGCCGGATCGATGCCGAACCGTTCGTACACCCGCGTCTGCAGCTCGGCCTGGGCCTCGGCGTTGGGTGCCGTGATGCCGTTGGACCTGCCGTCCTGGTTGACGCCCCAGCCCTTGATCACGGCGTGGATCCGGTCCCCGGCGGCCTGCGCGTCGGACAGCCGCTTGAGGAGCAGCACACCGACCCCTTCGCCGGGCACGAAGCCGTTGGCGCGCTCGTCGAACGCGAAGCAGCGCCCGTCCGGTGACAGCGCCCGCAGCTGGCTCATCGCCACATGCACGCCGGGCCCGGGGATCACCCACACGCCGCCCGCCAGGGCCGCGTCGCTGTCTCCCATGCACAGGCTGTCGCAAGCGGCCGCGATGGCGACGAGCGATGACGAGCAGGAGGTGTCGATCGACAGGCAGGGGCCCTTCAGGTTGAGGGCGTAGGAGATCCTGCTGGCCAGGATCGCGGTGTTGGTGCCCAGGTTCTGGTGGGCGCTGAGCTGCGTCTCGTCGTACTGGCCGCCGTAGCCGTTGGCCGAACACCCGACGAAGACTCCGCACCGCGTGCCGGAGAGCGCCTCGGGGTTGTAGCCGGCCTCCTCGACGCACCGCCAGCTCTCCTGCAGCAGGACGCGCTGCTGCGGATCCATCTGCTCCGCCTCGCTGGGCGAGATGGTGAAGAACAGCGGGTCGAACCGGTCGGCGCCCTCCAGGACCCCCATCCACTTGCTGTACGACTTGCCCGGCGTGCCGGGGCGTTCGTCGTAGAACGCGTCCACCGGCCAGCGGGAGGGCGGCACCTCCGACACGCAGTCGCGTCCCTCGCGGATGTTCCGCCAGAACGCGTCGAGATCCTCGGCCATGGGGAACGCTCCGGACATCCCCACGACGGCGATGTCCACGAGGTCGACGGCGGGACGCTTCTCCTGCGGTACGGCCGGGCTGGACTGCGGCTCGTCCTCCGTGGTCGGCACCGCGTCCAGCTCCTGGGCGAGATGGACCGCGAGTTCACGGAGCGTCGGGTGCCGGTAGACCGCGGTCGCGGACAGCGACAGTCCCAGCCGTGTGTTGATCGCCCTCGTCCAGGTGACGCCCGTGATCGAGTCCAGACCCAGTTCGACGAATGGTGTGTCGTCGTCGAGAGCGGCCTCGGCCAGCTCGAGTTCGGCAGCCAGTGCGGTGCGCAGGAAGCCCAGGAGTCCGGCATCCGGGCGTGCGGGCGCCGCCGGATCCTCGGCGACGGCCGCCTCGACCGGGCCTGCCTCGGCCGGGGCTGCGTCGGCCGGGCTTGCGTCGGCCGGTGCGGGGTTCGTGTCGTCCAGGCTCGCCGCCAGGTGGTCGGCCAGCTCGTCGATCGTGGGATGGCGGTACACCTGGGTGGCGGAGAGGGAGAGCCCGAAGTGGGTGTTCAGTCCCCGGGTCCAGGTCACGCCCGTGATCGAGTCGAGTCCGAGTTCCACGAACGGAACGTCGTCCTCGATCTGCGTGACGGGCAGCTCCAGCTCCGCGGCCAGGCTCTGCCGCAGGTGGGAGACGATGCGGTGACGGCCTGCCTGAGAGACATCGGGATTCATCGTGGTCTTCGCGTCCGGGTTCGGGGTCATTTCTCAACTACTCCTGCGATCCCGTGGTCCGCCCTCGTCATGGCGAGGGACGGCGACGCGATCTGTTCGATGTGCCGCTGCAACGTCGTGTTCAGGGCGTCGGGTGCCTCGAGCATCGCGAAGTGCCCGACGCCCGGGATCACATCCACTTCGGCGCCGTGCCTGCGGGCGGCGTCCAGGTTGGTCGGCATCCAGTCGCTCGAGTTGACGAGCACCAGCGGTGCGTCGATGCGTTCGGGCAGGGTCTGCAGGTACGCCAGCATCTCCCTGAACACGGCCGCGATGATCTCGCCGCCCACCTGGGCGCGCGAGCGTTCCACCAGCTCGACCAGCTCGGGAGGGGGCGTCCCGACGAACATCTCCTCCGCCCGCACCGGGTGGTCGGCGTGGGAGCGCACGAACCTGTCGATCTGACGGGCACTCAGCGGCTTGGGGTCCAGGTTGTGCAACGTGTCCACGCCGATCAGGCCGCGGACCGTCGTGGTCAGCAGCGGCGCGGCCGCCAGCATCACCGGGCCGCCCAGCGAGTGGCCGACCAGGATCACCTCCTCGACGTCCGCGCGCTCGACCACCGCGGCCACGTCACGGGCGAACGCCTCGACGGTCCACCGCTGCCGGTCGCGACCGGAGTGGCCGTGTCCGGCGAGATCGAGCGTGATCACCGTGTACCGGTCCTGGAAGTGCGGGACCTGCCCATGCCAGTACGTGGCGTCGCAGCCGAGGCCGTGGATGAACACCAGCCCGGTCCGGCCGTTTCCCTGGACGTGGTGGTGGATCGGGGTGCCGTCCGCGGACCGGGCGAAGGCGCCCGGCCCGTGCACGTCCCGGCGGTCACCACTCGCGGGCTTGCGCGCGATCACACCGGCATGCTCCATGTCGGGGCCGGGAGCTCCGGTGGCCTTGCGGTCCACGCCCACGGCGCCGAAGAACCCGGCCCGCTCCACGGCGAAGCCCGCCGCTTCGCACTCCCTGCGGAAGACGTCCGGGTCGAGGGCGTTGATCAGGCTCGGTCCCCCGGCGACGTCCACGGCGTCGAAGTGGTCCTCGACGTTCTCGATGTAGCCGGGCCAGGGGTCGCCGGCGCGCTTGCGCTCCTCGTAGTCGGCGGCCTTGGCGGCCCAGTAACCGAAGTAGGGGGAATCCGTGCTGAGGAACACCTTCCCGCCCGGCACCAGCCACCGGAACATCTTGCCCAGCATCACCCGCAGGTCCTGCGGGCCGAGGAAGTGCAGGACTCGCCCGGCGTGGATCGCGGTGAAGCGCTCATCGGCGAAGTCGACGTCCGGCAGCGTGCCGCGCACGAGCGACAGCCGTCGCCCGGCCTCCGCGGTGACGCGCTGTTCCAGGATGTCCAGGTGTTTCTGCTCCATGTCCAGCGCGACGACCCTGGCTCCCCGCTCCAGCGCGGCGATGCTGGCGACGCCGTACGCGCAGCCCATGTCCAGCACTTCGCCACCGCAGGCCCCGGCGTACTCGGCGAAGTCCGCGGAGTACGGGATGAGCTGCTCAACCATGACGCCGGTGCGGTTGAGCGTGGCCACCATGCCGCCGAAGCCGATGTCGGCGGCCGACTTCAGGTCCTCGAGGATGTCGTGCTCCCGGGTCGCGTCGGTGCGCTGGCGGGGAGCGCCCGCGTGCTCGGATCCGCGGGGCAGCGGTGTCAGCCGCACGGGTGGCCTGTCGGCCGGGCGTATGTCGAGCGCGCGCGGGTAGGTCGCGAGGCCGGCCAGCACGACACGGCCCGGCCCGGGCACGGGCGGGGCGGCGGCGCCGGTCTCGAGCCGGGCAGCGGCGCTGCCCTCGGCCAGGACTGTGGTGCGCCCCTCGGCCAGGACTGTGGTGCCCGGCACGGACGGGGCCGCGCCGCCCGGCTCGGCCGGCGCGGTGTGCGGTGCCGGCCGTGTTCCGGTGCCGACCCAGTAGCGGTTGCGGGCGAACGGGTAGGCGGGCAGCCGTAGCCGTTCCGGACGACGCCCGTCGTGTGTCGTGGACGGCCACCCGATCGTGTGGCCTTCGACGTAGCGCTCGGCCAGCGCGACCAGCGCCCGGCGGCGTTCCCCGGCAGCCAGCCCGGTGTCCCGCGCCTGCCGGAGCCAGGCGTCGACGCGCTTCTCGTCGGCGGCGTCGGCCCTGAAGTTTCGCGGCACCGTGCCGGTGAAGCACGGGGCGTCCGCCGGGGCACCACCTGCCGCACGCCACTGCTTCCAGCGGGCGGCCGCCTCGTCGAGGCTGCCCGCCACGACGGCGCACCGGTGCCGGAAGTGGTGCCGTCCCGTGAACAGCGTCTCGGCGAGGCGCGGCAGGTCGGCGTCCGTGAGCTCCCCGCGGTCGATCCAGGCGAGCAACTCGTCGACCAGCCGTTCCAGCGACTCCTCGGTCTTGGCCGACAGGGGCAACAGGACGTACGGCGCCGGCTCGGCGTGGGTCGACCGGCGGCCCGTGTACTGCCGTACGACCACGTGGGCGTTGGTGCCGCTCATCCCGAAGGCGCTGACTCCTCCGATCCTCGGCCTGCCCGACGGGGTCGTCCAGGCCCGGGTCGTGGTGTTGACGTGGAACGCGCTGTCGGTCCAGTCGATGTACTCGTTGTCCCGTTCGCAGTGGAGGCTGGCCGGGATGACGCCCCGGCGCACCGACTCCGACAGGGAGATCAGGCTGACCAGACCGGATGCGGCGAAGGTGTGACCGACGTTGGTCTTCGTGGAGGTCAGGGCGCAGAATCCGCGCCTGTCCGAGGGCGGGAAGACCTCCCGCAGGGCGTTGACCTCGACGGGGTCGCCCAGCTTCGTCCCCGTGCCGTGGGTGACGATGTGGCCGATGTCCTCGGGGTCGACACCGCCGCGCTCGTAGACGGATGCGAGCAGTTCGCGCTGTGCCTCGCCGGCGGGCGCTGTGATGCCGTTGGTCCGGCCGTCGTAGTTGAGCCCGCTCGCCACGATCAGGCTGTGGATCGGGTCGCCGTTGGCCTCCGCCGCGTCCAGCGGCCTGAGCACCAGCGCGACCGCCGCCTCGCCGGGCACCATGCCGTCGGCGCCCTGGTCGAACGTGCGGCAGCGGCCGGTCGGCGAGAGCATTCCCGCTTGTTCCATCGCCGCCAGCGACTCCTGCGTCAGCACGAAGTTCGCCGCCGCGACGACGGCGATGTCGCACTCCTTGGCGCGCAGGCTCGCGCACGCCTGGTGCAGCGCTGTCAGGCCCGACGAACAGGAGGTGTTGACGGCCAGCACCGGGCCCTTGAGGTCGAGGAAGTAGGACAGCCGGGCGGCCAGGACGCCGTCGTGGTTGGACGTCAGGTTGCCGCCGTTCCCGACCAGCAGCTGGTAGTCACCCTGCTCCACGCCGACGAACACGCCCACCCGGCGGCCGGCCAGTTCCTGCGCGCCAAGGGCTGCGTCCTCCAGCGCCTTCCAGCACTCCTGCAGGAGGTGGCGCTGACGCGGATCCATGGTCCGCGCCTCCTTGGGCGAGATCTCGAAGAAGGCGGGGTCGAACTCGTCCGCCCAGTCGATACGGCCCAGCCACCGGTAGCCGTCGCCGGACGGCGGCAGCTCGGCGACCATGTCGCGGCCCTCGACCAATGCCTCCCAGAGGTCGGACACCGAACGGCAGGCGGGGAAGATGCCACTCATGCCGATGATGGCGATCGGTTCGTCGGTGCGCGGCCGGGCGGCGTGCCGCTCGTCGACGTGCCGCTCATCGGCGTGCCGCTCATCGGCGTGCCGCTCATCGGCGTGCCGCTCATCGGCTTGCGGCTCGTTGTCTGCCGTAGGCGCGTCGGACGCCTTGGAGGGGCGTACGGCCGAGTCGTCGAGGGGCAGTTCCGCCAGATGGTCCGTCAGTTCGCCGATGGACGGGTGGTCGTACAGCACTGTGGGCAGCAGCTTCAGCCCGAACCGCTCGGAGACCCGGCGCGCGAACTGGGTGAGGCGGATGGAGTCGAGGCCGAGGTCGGAGAAGTTGGCCTGGTCGTCCAGCTTGCTCGCAGGCGTCTTGAGGACGTCCTGAGCGATGTCGCGCAGAGCACTCGCCAACGTCTCCTTGCCCAGCTCGCGCCCGCTCCGCGCCGCGTCACCGGTTTGGGGGTACGAACCGTGCTGCGCCTCCCGAACCGCCTGCCGTTCCCGCCCGGCGCCCGGCGCGACAGCGCGCTCGATGAGCACCCGGGCCTCCCGGGGGGAGGCCTGGAGGACGAGCGGCGCGGCATGGCCGGTCGCCAGGAGGTCCTCAAGAACCGCGAGTGCCGTCGGCGTGGCCAGGGGGCGCTGACCGCTGGAGGCGAGATACGCCTCGACGAAGTCGCCGTCCGCACGCCGCTGCACGGCGGCGCCCATGCCGCCCTCCTCCCAGAGCGGCCATTCGATGGCGATGTGCCGAGGACCGGCGGACCCTCGCTCCCGCAGAGCGCGCGCGTACGCCGCCTGGAAGCGGTTGGCCACCGCGTAGTCGCAGCTGCCGAAATCGCCGAGGGTGGCGGCGCTGGAGGAGAAGTGGCAGAGGAAGTCCGGCGGACGGGCGGTGAACGCCTCTGCGATCGCCTGGTCCAGGGCCAGCGTGCCCCGCACCTTCGCCTCGAAGACCGCCTCGACCGACTGGACGGACTTGTCCGTCAGCGGCACGGCGTCCGCCGTACCGGCCGCGTGCACGACACCGTCGATCCGGGCCATGGTCTCGGGCAGCCCGGCGATGCGCTCGGCGAGCGCCGGAGCGTCGGTCACGTCCAGCCGCCAGCAGACCACCTCGCCGCCGTGCCGGCGCAGCGTCGCCACCCACCTGTCGTCGGCGGGCCGCAGCGGCGACCGCCCGACGAGGACGAGGTTCGCTCGGTACTCCCGCGCCAGGTGCTCGGCGACTCGGCGGCCGAGCCCTCCGAACGCACCGCTGACGAGGTAGGTTCCGCCCGGCCGCAGGACCGTCGTGGGCTGCGACGGCACGTCGATGCTCTCCACCCGGCAGACGTGCCGTCGACCCGCCCGGTAGAGGGCACTGACCGTGCGCGGCTGTCGCTGCTCGGTGAGGAGCAGGGCGGCCCAGCGTTCGGCGGTGAGCGCGTCGTCGTGCGCCACCACGCGCAAGGTGGTGCGGGGCAGCACGCCCGCGAGCGACCTCTCGTAGCCGATCAGGGCGTCCAGCACGGCCTGTTCGACGGCGTCGCGGAAACGGCCTGCCACGAGGAGGTCCTCGGCCTCCAGCTCGGCCGCGGCGAGAGCACGTAGCAGGATCGCCACGTCGGTGAGGCGACGGACGCCGTTGGTGCCGTCGTCCTCGTGCTCGGTGAGCCAGAGGTAATGGACGGCACGGACAGGGCCGTGCTCCGCGGCGACGGCGGTGAGGGCACGCCGCCAGCTCTCCTCGTCGCCGCGATCGACTCGGTACACGTCCGGCGAACCGCATCCGGCCGTCTTCGGTTCGCCGGGTTCCGTCGCCACGGCCGCCCCGACCGTCCTGACCTCCTCGACGAAGACCAGCCGGACCTCCGGCGCCTGCTCGCGCACCGCCCGACTGTAGGACTCCCGCTGCTCGGCTCCGGACAGGAAGCAGACGACCACCTGTGGCGTCGGAGCCTCTGCGACGGCGACGTCCTCGGCCGGCTCCGGCGTCCAGCGCTCCTCGAAGAACTGGAGCGGCACGGCGGCATCGGTGACCCGCGGCGCGGGGGCGGCCGCCGGGACGGCTCCGTCCACGGGCAGCCAGTAGTGATCCTCGGCGAAGGGGTAGGTGGGCAGACTGACCCGCCGTGGGTGCGTGCCCTCCGGGTAGAGCAGGTGCCACGGGACCGGGTGGCCGTCGGCCCAGAGGCGTGCGACCTTCTCCAGCCGGCCTTCGGCCACCCACTGCCGCACGAGCCGCTGGTGGTCGTCCTCGTCCAGGAGAGCCGTGCCCCCGGCAGGTTCGCCGGGTCGGCCACGGACGTACCGGCCTTCCTCGCCTGCGGCGAAGTCCTCCAGGGCACCGACCAGTTCCCCGACGTCACGCACCACGAAGGCCACGCGTTCGGGCATCTCGGTCCGCCCTGCCTGAAGGGTGAAGGCCACATCGGCCAGTTCCGGCCCGGCGGCGCCTTCGTCCTCCGTCAGCCGGAGGGTCAGGTCGCGGGCGTACCGCTGAAGGGCGTCCGTCGTACGGGCCGACAGGGGCACCACGTACGGTCCGGCGAAAACCGCGCCCGGCTGCCTGGCGGGCGGCTGCTCCAGGATGGCGTGGACGTTGGTGCCTCCGATGCCGAAGGAGCTCACCGCGGCGCGCAGCGGTTTCCGTGACGGCGGCAGCTCGGTGAGCCGGTCGACCACGTAGAACGGCGAGTCCGCGAAGTCGATCTCCGGGTTCGGTGTGCGGAAGTTGACGGTGGGCGGCATCAGCCGGTCACGGACGACGAGCGCGGCCTTGAGGCAGCCCGCGAGCCCGGCGGCGGCGTCGAGGTGTCCGAGGTTGGACTTCACCGAGCCGATGCCACAGAAGCCGGCCCTGTCGGTGTGCCCGCGGTAGGCCTCCGTCAGCGCCATCACCTCGATGGGGTCTCCGAGCCTGGTGCCGGTGCCGTGCGCCTCCAGGTAGGCGACCGTGTCGGCGTCGATCCCGGTGCTGTCGAGCGCCGCCGCGACCACCTCGGCCTGGCCGGCGACACTGGGTGCGTAGTAACCGGCCTTGCGGGCGCCGTCGTTGTTCATGGCGACCCCGCGGAGCAGGGCGTAGATCTGATCGCCGTCCCTCAGGGCGGCGCGGGCGTCCTTGAGTACGACCACCACGACGCCCTCGCCGCCGACCATGCCGTCGGCGTCGGCGTCGAAGGGCCGGCAGTGCCCGTCGGAGGAGAGGGTCAGGCCCTCCTCGTACAAGTGGCCCACGGTGTTCTCGCCGTACAGCGCGGCGCCGCCGACGAGCGCGTGCGTGGTGTTCCCGGACCGGATGCTCTGGAAGGCCAGCGCCAGCCCGGCCAGCGAGGACGAGCAGTTGCTGTGCACGTACAGGCTGGGGCCGTGCAGGCCGAGCCGGTGCGAGATGGTCGTCGGGATCGTGCCGGGCTGGGCGTGCAGGAAGTTCACCAGGGCCTCGGCGTCCCGCCGGGCGGTGCGGGCCGCGAGCGGCGCCTGGTACAGCGTGTTGCTCGTCGACATGAACACTGCGGCGTCGGCGAGGTCCTGCGGCAGGTGGCCGGCGTCCTCCACCGCCTTCCAGGAATGCTGGAGCAGCAGCCGCAGCTGCGGGTCCATCAGCTCGGCGTCCCTCGCCGAGACCTGGAAGAAGTCCGCGTCGAAGGACCCCTTGCCCGTCATGGCGGCGCGCACCGGCACGAAGTGCGGATCCTCGATCAGCTCGGCGTCCACGCCCAGGCGGCGCAGCTCGTCCGTGGAGCACAGTTTCACGCCCTCGACGCCGTCGAGGAGACCCCGCCAGAACCGTCGGTGGTCCTCCGCACCCGGCAGGCGGCAGGAGACGCCGATGATGGCCACGCTGTCGGCGAGGTACTCGGGCGGCGCCTCCCCGGCGACCGCTCCGCCCCCATCGGGGATACCCGCGGGCGCCGCCGGGTCGTTCACGGTCACCGGGGCGTTCCCGGCCGACGAGGCGATCCCGGCCGACGAGGCGATCCCGGCCGACGGGGCGATCCCGGTCCGGTCGCGCTGAGCGCGCAGGTGTGCGCTCATCTCGCGGGCATTGCCGCACTTGAAGACCTCGGCCGTGCTGAACGGCATGCCGTAGCGCTTGCCGGCTCGGTCGGCGAGCACCGCCGCCAGGACGGAGTTGCCGCCCGCGTCCATGAAGGCGTCGGTCGCCCGGAGGTTGTCGACCCCGAGGACGTCCCGCCACAGGGCGACGACGTCGTCTTCGTCAGGCGTGGGCCCGCCCGCCCCGGCAGCCGTGACGCCGGGCATGGTCGCCACGTGTGCCGCGTCGCGCGGGCCCGGCAGCACGACGCCGCGTTGGGCCAGCGCCTTCCTGTCCACCTTGTTGTTCGGGGTCCGGGGAAGCCGGTCGACCGGCAGGATGAACGCCGGGATCATGTAGTCCGGCAGGCTCGCGGCGAGGTGCCGGGCGAGGTCGTCGGCGTCGGCGTACCCGCCTTTCCGCGCGGGCGTGTGGTACGCCACGAGCTGGGCGCCGCCCACCCGGGTCCGGGCGACCACCGCGCACTCCCCCACGTCCGGGTGACGGGCCAGGACATGCTCGATCTCGCCGAGTTCGACGCGGAAGCCACGGACCTTCACCTGGGAGTCGAGGCGCCCCAGGTACTCGACCGAGCCGTCGCCGAGCCGGCGTGCCAGGTCTCCCGTCCGGTAGAGCTTGGTGCCGGGTGCGAACGGGTTGTCGGCGAACCGCTCCGCGGTCAGCTCCGGCTTGTTGAGGTATCCGGTGGACAGCCCGTCGCCCGCGATGCAGAGCTCGCCCGGCACGCCGGTGGGCGCAAGGCGTCCCCGCGCGTCCAGGATGTGGATCTGGGTGTTGCCGATCGGCCGGCCGATGGTGACGCGGCGGCCCGCCCGGATCCGTTCGACGGTCGACCAGACGGTCGTCTCCGTAGGGCCGAACAGATTCCACGCCTCGCACCCGAGCGCGACGAACCGCTCCTGCAACACCGCCGGCAGCGCCTCGCCGCCACAGAGGACGCGTACCCCCTCGTCATTGGTCCAGCCGGCGTGGAACAGCATGGTCCAGGTCGACGGGGTCGCCTGCATCACGGTGGGCCGGACCTCGCCGATCAGCTCGGCGAGGCGCTGTCCGTCCCGCGCGGTGCCGGGGTCGCACAGGTGGACCTGTCCTCCGGTGACGAGCGGCAGGAAGAGCTCCAGGGCGGCGATGTCGAAGCTGTGCGTGGTGACCGCCAGCATCCGGTCGTCCGGGCCGATCCCGGGCCGCTCTGCCATCGAGCAGAGGAAGTTGGTGAGCGCGTGATGGGGGATCATCACCCCCTTGGGGTCGCCCGTGCTTCCGGAGGTGTAGATCACGTACGCCAGGTCGGCACCGCCGGCTCGGCGCCCGTGCGGGCCCGGCGCGTGACGGTGCGTCCCCGCCGCTGCCCGTCCCCCGGTGAGCACCTCGTCGACGAGCACGATGCGCGGCGTGGCCCCGGCCGGTGCGGTCCGTGCGGCTTGGGCGGCGAGGTCCGAGGCCCGCTCCCGCAGTGACGACCGGCTGAGGAGGGTGTGCGCCCCGGCGTCCCGGAGGATGTGGGTGAGCCGGTCGCGGGGATAGTCCGGGTCCAGCGGAATGTAGGCGCCGCCCGCCTTCATGGTCCCCAGCAGTGCGACGACCAGGTCGAGGGAGCGTTCCATGAGCACCGCGACCAGGCTGCCCGGTCCCACGCCCAGGTCTGCCAGCCGGTCCGCCAGCAGCGTGGCGCGCGCGTCGAGTTCGCCGTAGGTGAGGGAGCCCTCGCCGGACACCAGCGCGAGTGCTTGGGGGGTGCGCGCCGCCTGCTCCGCGAACAGTTCGTGCACGCACCGGTCGGGGTGGCTCGCGCGGGTGTCGTTCCACGTCACGGTCAGGGTGTGCCGCTCCTCGGGGGAGATCAGCGAGCAGTCCTCGATGCGCTGGTGCGGCTCGGCCAGGACGCTCTCCAGGAGCTGGAGGTACTGGCCCGCCAGGATGCGGACCGTCTCCGGGTCCAGCAGGTCCGGCACGTACTTCCAGTTGAGGTGGAAGCCGCCTCCCGGCTCGTGGGGCTCGATCACCTCCAGGACGAGTTCGTACTCGCCCTCCTGGTGGATCCCCTCCACGTAGGTGAAGGAGGCGGCGTCGGCGGTGAGGTCCTCGTGCCAGTCCTGGTACATGAAGGCGTGGCCGAAGACGGGCGGGCGCCCGTCGGTCGTGGACAGACCGAGCTCGCGCACCAGCGCGGCGAACGGGTAGACGTTGGCGAGGTCGCCGAGCAGGTTCTTCTGGACCTGTCCGCACAGCTCGGAGAAGGGCTGCTCGCCCGTCACCCGACTGCGTACGGGCACCATGTCGACGAAGTATCCGAGGGTCCCGGCGAAGCGCTCGTCGCGCCTGTTCACCGGCATGCCCACGATCACGTCGTCGTGCCGCGTGTGCCGGCTCAGCAGGACCTTGAACGCCGCCAGGAACGCCGCGGACGTGTAGACCCCGCGGTCCCGGGCGAAGCGCGCGATGCGTTCGCTCAGCTCCGCCGGGAGCCGCTGCGGCTCGGTGGCACCGTGCAGGCCGCCTTCCCCGGCCGCGCGCGGCCGGGCGGTGGGCAGCGTCAGGACCGGCAGCGGGCCGGCCAGCCGCTCCCGCCAGTACGCGAGGCGCCGTCCGCCGTCCTCGCCGTGCACCGCGGCGGCCTCGTCGGCCACGAACTGCTCGTATCCGGCGCCGGCCGGGGGCCGGATGGGTGCCCGGCCCGCGGCCAGGTCCCGGTAGTCGGCCAGTAGTTCCTTGACGAGCAGGACGGCGGAGGTGCCGTCGAGGACGAGGTGGTGGGCGTTGAGCAGCACCCAGGACTCGTCGCCCGGCGTGTGGAAGACGTGCAGCGTGCACAGGGGGCCGTCGTCGAGGTCGATGGGCGCCTTGGCGTGCTCGCGGATGAGCGCGACCGTCTCGTCGTGGCGCATCGCGGGCAGGCGGTGCTCCACGAAGGCGGGCCTCGCGGCCTGGGGCGGCGCCAGCATCAGGCGGCCGTCCTGCACCCGGACCACACCGCCGAGCAGCCGGTGCCGGTCCCGGGCCAGCTCGAAGGCGCGGTGCAGCGCCTCGGCATTCAGCCCGGTCGTCCGGAAGCACAGCGGCACGTTGTAGCCGCTCGCGGCCGGAGCGGCCTTCTGCAGGGTCCACAGCCCCTGCTGCCCTTCCGAAAGCGGGTGGCTCGCGGCCGGTTCACCCGCGGGAGCCTTCCGATCGGCCTCGGCGGACGTGACGGGCAGGGGTACGTCCCGGTCGGTGAGGCGGGCGGCGAGCGCGTCGACGGAACGGTGGTCGATCAGCGACGCGAGTTCGAACTCGGGGTCGAGGTCGCGCTGGATCTCCTGGGCCAACCGCACCATGGCCATGGAGGACAGCCCGAGTTCGAGGAAGTCCTGTGCGGTGCCGACCTGGGACGGCTCGATGCCGAGCGGGCGCGCCACGGACTCACGGAGCCATCGGCGCAGGCTCGTCTCCCGGCCTTCCGCCGGTATCGCCTCCGGTGCCGGGGCGGGGACGGCCCGCGGCGCGAGGACCGCCTGCGGTGCCGGCGCCGCCTCGGCGGCCGGGGTCCGCTCCCGGTACCAGTACTCCCTCCTCTCGAAGGGATACGTCGGCAGGCTGATCCGCCGTGGCGCGCGCTCGCCCTCGTACAGCGACCGCCAGGGGACGACCGCGCCGTCCAGCCACAGCCGCGCCAGCTCGTCGAGGTCGCGGGCCGCGACGGCCGCGGCGACCCGAGGGTCCGGCCCGGCGGTGCCACGGGGAGCCCGGTCCGTGCCGCCCAGCTCGGTGCATCGCCCGGTGCCCGTGCCGTCCGCGTCCGAGAACGCCGTGAGCCGAGCGGCGAGTTCGTCGGCGGAGCGCACCACGCAGGCCATCCGCACCGGCAGTTCGTCGCGCCCCACCTGCAGGGTGTGGGCGAGATCCCGCAGCGACACGGGGCGGTCCTCGCGTGCGGCGCGGCCGAGGAAGTCCGCCAGCCGCCGTGTCGCGGTCCTGAGCTGGTCCGGGGTTCGCGCCGAAAGCGGGACCAGGCAGGGTTCCTCCCCCGCCGACTCGAGCGGCCTGGTCACGTCGTCTCCCCGGTGTTCTTCGATGATCAGGTGTGCGTTCGAGCCTCCCGCTCCGAAGCAGGAGATCCCGGCGCGGCGCGGTATCGGCCGGCCCTCGGCGTCCACCGGGGCCCAGGGGGCGAGCTCCCGCTGGACGAAGAACGGCGACCGTCCGAACACGATCCCGGTGTTCAGTTCCTCGGCGTTGATCGAAGCGGCAAGCTGCCCGTACCGCAGCTGCATCAGGACCTTGGTCAGCCCGGCGATGCCCGAGGCGCTCTCGCAGTGCCCCAGGTTGGACTTCAGCGAGCCGACCGCGCAGTACTGCCCGGGGCGTGCCGTGCCGAACGCCCGGCTCAGCGCGGACACCTCCATGGAGTCGCCGAGCAGGGTCGCCGTACCGTGCGTCTCGACGTAGCTGACCGTGGCGGGATCGACCCCGGCCTCCTCCAACGCCCGGGCGATGACGTCCTGCTGCGCGTGCGGGCTCGGCATGCCGTACCGGCCGGTGCGGCCGCCGGCGTTCACCGCGCTGCCCTTGATCACCGCGTACACGTGGTCGCCCGCGGCCACCGCGTCCTCCAGCGGCCTCAGTACGACTGCCCCCACGCCCTCCGCGGCGAGGAATCCGTCCGCCTGCGCGGAGAACGGCCGGCATCGGTCTCCGGAGGACAGGAGCCCGTGTTCCGCCAGTACGTCGAAGTGGTCGTCGTCCAGCAGCAGGTTGACGCCGCCGGCGATCGCCACGTCGCTGTCCCCGGCACGCAGGCTGCGGACGGCCATGTGGACGGCGGTCAGGGAGGACGAGCACGCCGTGTCCACCGCGAGGCTCGGTCCCTGGAAGTCGAACAGGTACGAGGTGCGGTTGGCGATCGACGAGTGGGCGGTGCGGCTGTTGTACGTCGCGTTCATGACGCCGACGAACACGCCGACGCGTCCGTGCTCGTTGAGCGAGGCCGTCGTGTGCCCGGCGTCCTGGACGGCGCTGTAGGCCGTCTCGACGAACAGCCTCTCCTGCGGGTCCATCGCCGCCGCTTCCCGCTCGTCGATCCCGAAGAAGCCGGCGTCGAAGCAGCCGACGTCCTCGAGGAAACCGCCACGGGGACGCTCCCGGCCCTCCCACCGGCACCACCAGCGGTCTTCCGGGTAGGCGGTGATGGCGCTCACGCCACGGCGCAGGTTCTCCCACAGCGCGTCCGGGTCGTCGGCCTGCGGGTACCGGCCGCCGAGTCCCACGATGGCGATGTCGCCACGACGGGCGGCCGTGGCTGCCGGCGGCGGTCCGGCCGCGTGCTCGCGCAGGGCCACCGCCTGGTCCGCGCGCGGGATCACCGACCGGCCCTCGCGCGGCGCCGCTTCCCGTACCGCGGGCTCGCGCTGACCAAGCACCTCACTCAGGCGCTCGGGGTACGCGGCCACGACGTGTCCGGCGACGTCCCGGATCGTGGGGTGGTCGAAGAACAGGGTGCTGCCGAGCTCAGCGAAGTCCTGGCTCAGCGCGTTGTTGATCTGGACGATGAGGATGGAGTCCAGGCCGTGGTCGAGCAGGTTGTCGTCCGGTCCGAGCCGCTCGGGCGGCAACTTCAGCGCGGCGGCGACGAGTTCGGTGAAGTAGGCGGCCGCCCGCTCGACGAGCGGAGCCGCCGGAGGGGCACCCGGGGCGGGTGCGGCCCGCGTCGGTTCCGGTTCTCCGAGCCCGAACAGCCTGATCAGCTCCGGTCGGCGGGTCGCCGTGAAGTGGCCGACCAGTTCGTCGACGGTCCGCAGCTCGAAGAAGAGCGTGCTGCCGACGTCCTCGAAGTCCGCCGACACGGCGTTGTTCATGCCGGAGACAAGGATGGAGTCCAGCCCGTAGTCGTACAGGTCCCTGGCCGGATCGAGCTCCCCGTCGGTCAGCCGGAGCGTCTGCCGTACCAGCCGCTCGAAGTACTCGGCGGTCCGGGCGCGCAGAGCCGCGTCGAACTCGGCACCACCGCGCACCGGTTCCGCGGGGAGCGAGGCGGAGGCGACCGGCTCCGCCCGACGGGCTTCAGGGGCACGCCGGAAGGCCCCGTCGCTCTCCGCGACGATCAGCTGCTGGCCGAGGGCGCCGGCCGCCGGGTCCGGCTGCCAGACCCGGTGGAAGCCCTCGTCGGTGAGGACTTCCATCCAGCGTTCCGCTTCCAGGACGGGGCTGCCCGGGATGCGCAGATCGGCGTCCCGGTACAGCCACCAGCCGTCCAGCAGCCCGAACGTCAGGTGCGCCGCGACGGAGTTGCGGCTCATCTCGTTCACGAACAGCAGGCCGCCCGGACGCATGGTCGCCTTGACGTGGCGCAGGGTGCGGGCGACGTCGCCGGTTGCGTGGAGCACGTTGGTGGCCACGACCAGGTCGAACCGGCCGAGATCCAGGCCCTGTTCCCCGGGCGACCGCTCCACGTCGAAGAGCCGCGTCGTGAGGTACGGGTAGCTGGGGCGCAGACGTTCCTCGGCGCGGAACAGGAACGCCTTGGACAGGTCGGTGTAGCAGTACTCCTCGATGCGGGACGCCAGTGGCTCGAGTGCCGCGAGCACCTTGGTGCTGGTCGCGCCGGTTCCGGCACCGACCTCCAGGATGCGCAGGCGCCGCGTCGGGTCGTCCTGGCTCCAGCGGCGGACGGCCTCGGCCAGCAGGCGGCTCAGCTCGGTGTTGAAGTGCTCGGCGATCGGGTCGTCACGGTAGACGGCCTCGACCCGCTCGACCGATGAGCCGGGGAACAGGATCTCGGTCGCCGGGCGAGCTCCCGTGAGGATGTCGGGCAGCGCTTCGAGGCACGACTGAACCAGGTCGACCAGCGCCGTCTGGTTCGCGTTCGTCGCCCAGTCGGCCCGCTCGTCCTGCCACCGCGCCCACAGTTCCTCGCCGGGTACGCCCGGTACGAGGGCCATGCGGCGTGGCCCGCTCGGGTCCACCAGTCCGGCGTTCGCGAGCAGCCGGTCGCTCTCGTCGAGCCACCGCCGGTACTTGCCGAGCACCCGCTGGTCCAGGGTGTCGAGACCGAGGTCGCGCACCGTCGCGAAGAGCAGGTGCAGCGCGAGCTCGCCCATCCGCGGATGCGGCAGGTGCCGGCTCAGCCGCTCGACCGCACCGGTCGTGGCCCGGTGGCCCGTCCGCATCGAGGCGAGCACCGAGGCGTGGCGGGCCGGCTCGATCTGGAGCCGCTCGTCCAGCGCGAGGCCGCGCAAGGCCTCGTCTCCGAAGGTCCGCATCAGGACGACCTGGCTGTGTTCGCCTGCCAGGAAGTGCGCCAGGTGGCCGAGCGCCTCCTCGGGCTGGAGGGAATCGACGCCGACGGCTGCCATGCGCTCGCGGTAGAACGCGTCGCTGACCACGCCGGCGACGCCCCAGTAGCCCCAGTTGACGGCCTTGACGACGGGCCGCGCACGGTCCGGGCCGTCGGATCCGCCGGACCAGAGGTCGGGCAGTGCCAGCGCCAGCGCGTCCTTGAACGTGCACCCCGCGGCGTAGTTGGCCTGCCCCGCGTCCCTGATGTAGCTCTCCACCGAGGAGAAGAAGAGGACGAAGTCCAGGGCCTCGCCGCGGAACACGCGGGCGAGGTTGACGCCGACGTCGACCTTGGCGGTCAGGGACGCGCGGAAGCGCTCCTCGTCCATGTTGGCGAGCGTCTTGTCCGCCAGGACGATCGCGGAGTGCACCACTCCGTCGATCCGCCCGTACCGGTCGGTGATCTGCCGGTGCGCGCTGCGCAGGCTCTCCAGGTCGCGCGCGTCGGCCCGCAGATAGACCGGCGCGTCGCCACCGGCCTCCCGCGCCGCCTCGGCGAGGTCACCGAGCCGCCGCTCGATATCGGCGTCGAGGGGACGCCGCCCGAGCCAGACGACGGTGGCCTGGTACCGCTCGATCATGGAGCGGGTCCACAGCTCGCCGATACCGCCCGCCCCGCCGATGACCACGTAGACGCCGTGGCGCCGGTACGGCGGATCGGCCTGGGGCAGCGGCGGTGCCGGCAGCAGTTCCTGCGAGAACCAGCGCCCTCGGCGCAGGGCCAGCGTGGTACCCGGCCGCACGTCCCCGGCGGGTGGGCACAGGCCGGGCAGCCGGGAGAGGTGCGCGGTCAGGTCGGCGGGGAGTTCCCCGGGCAGGTCGACGAGGCGGACGGCCCAGCGGCCGTGCTCCTTGGCGAGGCTGCCCATCAGCCCGTGCACGCTCGCGTGAGTGGGCGCGACGCGCTCTCCCTCGCGCACCCGCTGGGTGCCGAAGGTGAGCACCGTCCACGTCAGCGGCCTGCTGCCGTGGCCGAGGGCGAGCAGCGCCTTGGCGATACGGAAGACCTCGATCACCCCACGCTCCTGGCCGGGGACCATGGTCGCGGTGGCGTCGGGTGCGGGCCCGTCGTCCGGGGCGACCCAGACGACGTGCGCGAGCGGCGGCGCGTCCGGCCCGTCCGGCCGGATCCGGGCGGCGATCTCCTCGACCGAGACGCCCTGCCGCAGCCGGATCGGGCGGTGCCCCGGGTACAGCGTCGCCAGCTCTGCGCGCAGGCGGTCCGAGGCGTCGAAGACGATCACGTCCCCTGCGGGGTCCGCGCCGACGGCGTCGGTTTCCGGGTGGCGCGGCTCCCAGACCGGAAGCAGCGTGTGGAGCGTCGAGGCACGGCCTTTCTCGACGGCGCCGGCATCCTCGGCGAGCGTCCGGTAGGACAGCCCGCGCAGGGCGACGCGGACGCGGCCGCGCTTGTCGGCCAGGTCGATGTCCAGTGCCGTGCCAGCGCCGCCTGCACGGGGCCCGGGCGCCTGCCGCACCCAGGCGTACATGGTCTGCTCGCAGCCGCCGAACACGCGGAGTTCGTCGAGTGCGAACGGGACGGACATCTTCGAGGGAGGGCCGGTCACGTGCCCGGCGTCGGCGGGCTCGTCGAAGCGCGGGTCCAGGCCCAGCGAGGCGTGGATCGCAGCGTCCAGCAGGCCCGGGTGGAGTACGTACGCGCGCAGCGCGTCCCGCAGTGGCCGCGGTACGTGCAGTTCGGCCAGCACCTCGCGGCGCCCCTCCGGCGCGCCGCGGTGCAGCGAGCGGACCAGGCGGAAGGCGGGGCCGTAGTGGACCCCGGCGCGGGCGATGTGGTCGTAGCACTCCTCGCCCGTCATGGGCCGCAGTCGCAGTACCCGCCGCAGCCGCTCCAGCTCGACCGCGGGCGGGCTCACCGGGGCTTCGGCCGACACGTGGCCCTGTACGTGGGCGCGCTCGGCGCCGTCTGCCGGGTCGACGAGCTCGAAGCGCAGCCGGTCACCCGGCCCGCCCGGCGTGCCGGTCCGCTCCGGGTGCAGTGCGACCTCCAGCTCCCGGCCGTCGTCGCCGACGGCGACCGGCCGGATCCAGGTCACGTTTCGCAGCGTCACGGGCGGTACGGCGTCCGCCGCGGTGGGCTGCGCGAGGCGCAGGGCGGCCCGCGCCATCTCCAGGCTCGCCACGGCGGGCAGCAGCCGCCTGCCGCCCACGACGTGGTCGCGCAGCAGGTCCTCGTCGCCGGTGAGAACCGTGCGGTAGCGCGGTCCGTCGAGCCGGGAGACGTTCTCGTGCAGCAGCGGGTGCGGTCGGCGGGCCGTGTCCGCGACGGCCGGCGGCAGGGCGGGCGTGCGCTCCGGCCAGGGGTGTCGTACGGGGCTGAACGGGTAGGTCGGCAGGCTCAGCCGTCGGCACCGCTCGGGCCTCGTCAGGCGCCGCCAGTCGACGTCGGCGCCGCGTACCCAGGCTCGGGCGAGCTTCTTCAGCTTGCCCTTCCTGAACCGGCGGTCGGACGTCTCGTGCTGTTCGTCCCCGGCCGTCCCGCCGCCGGACCTGGTCCTCGGCACTTCTCCGGAGAAGCGCAGCGGCGAGGGCCGGCCGTCGAGGAAGTGCGTCAGCTCGGAGATGAGTTCGTCGAGGTCGCGGACCACGAAGGCCACCCGGTGTGCCATCGGCACCCTGCCGGTCTGCAGCGTGTACGCCAGGTCGCGCAGCCGGATCTCCGTCCGCGTCCGCTCGCCGTCCCGGGTGTGGGAGAGGCGCTCGAGGAGTGCGCGGGCGTACTCGCGGAGGTTGGTGTCGGCGCGGGCGGAGAGCGGCACGAGCTGCGAGGAGCCGTCGTCGGGCCCACCCGGGAGGGCGTCGTGCGTGAACTCCTCGAAGACAGCGTGGGCGTTGCTGCCGCCCAGCCCGATCGAGCTCTGCGCGGCGCGGCGCGGGGACGTGCCCTGGGGCCAGTCCCGCAGGCGGTCGACCACGTGGAAGGGCGACTGGTCGAGCCTCAACTGGGGGTTGGGCCGGGTGTAGTTGATGGTCGGCGGCAGCTGCCGGTGGTACAGGCTGAGCAGGACCTTGATGCAGCCCGCCAGGCCCGCGGCGGCGTCGAGGTGACCGATGTTCGACTTCACCGAGCCGATGCCGCAGTAGCCGGTGTCGGCCGTGGCATCCCGGTACGCCTCGGTCAGGGCGGCCAGTTCGACGGGGTCTCCCAGCTTCGTGCCGGTGCCGTGCGCCTCGACGTAGCCGATCGTCCGCGGGTCGACGCCGGTCCGCTGCAGAACCTGCCGGATCACCCGGGCCTGCCCATTGACGCTGGGGCTGTAGAAGCCGGTGGCCTCGGCGCCGTCGCTGTTGACGGCGACGCCGCGCAGAAGGCCGTAGATGTGGTCGCCGTCCGCCACGGCGGCGCGGGCGGGACGGAGCAGGACGGCCGCCGCGCCCTCGCCGGCGACCATGCCGTCGGCGTCGGCGTCGAAGGCCCGGACGTGGCCGTCGCTGGAGAAGTTGAGGCCGGGCTGGTGGATGTGGCCGTGGCTGTCGGTGCTCGCCGCCGAGGCGGCGGCCACCAGGGCGAAGCCGGTCTCGCCGGCCTGCAGTGAGCGGACGGCGAGTGCGAGAGCGCTCAGCGAGGACGAGCAGTTGGAGTGCACCGACAGGCTCGGCCCGCCGAAACCGAGCTGGTAGGAGATCATCGAGGCGATCGTGCCGCTCTGGCACATCACCCACGACAGGTACTGCTGCGGGTCCTCGACGACTCCCGCGGGGGCGTCCGGGCCGTCCGGTGCGCCGTGGAAGTGGTTGCCACTGGCGACGTAGACGCCGGTGCCCGGGATGTCGCGATGGTCGTACCCGGCGTCCTCGACCGCCTTCCAGGCCTGCAGCAGCAGCTGCCGGAACTGCGGGTCCATCAGGCTCACGTGCTGCGGCGACAGCCGGAAGAACTCGCCGTCGAAGTACTCCTTGCCCTCGATGCCGTACGCGACCGGAACGTGCCGCCGGTTGCGCACGATCCGCTCGGGCACCCCCGCGGCCCGCAGCTCCTGTTCGCTCCAGAACCGCGCGGCCTGCCTGCCCTGCTTGAGGTTCTCCCAGAACCGCCACTGGTCCTGGGCGCCCGGGAAGTTGCAGGCGATCCCCACGATCGCCACCGCGTCCTCGGGCACGTGCGGCGAGGGCACCGGTGCGGACGGTGCCGCCGGAGCCGGGGACGGCGTGTCCGACGCCTGCTCCGGGGCCGGTTCGGGTGACGGTGCCGGTGTCGACGGCGTCCGCACGCCCTGGGCGGCCAGGTGTGCGGCGATGCTGCGGGCGTCACGGTGCTTGAACAGGTCGGCGGCCGTGAACGAGACGTCCAGGCGGCGGCTGATCCGTTCGGCCAGCGTCACCGCCGCCAGGGAGTTGCCGCCCACGTCGAAGAAGGAGTCGGTGGGGCCGAGGCCGGCCACGTCGAGGACGTCGCGCCAGCAGGCGAGGACCTCCGCCTCCACCCCGGCCCGCGACGCGGCGGGCCGAGCGGAGATCTCACGGCGTGTCAGCGCCGTGCGGTCCACTTTGCCGCTGCTGGTCAGCGGCACCGTGTCCAGGGCGACGAAGGAGTCGGGGACCATGTACGCGGGCAGCCGGTCCGACAGGTGGTCCCTGAACCGCCCGCCCCGGTCCGCGTCCGCCGTCTCGGGCCGCCGGGGCACGTAGTAGGCGACGAGCCGCCGGGCGGCGTCCTCGCCTCGCGCGACGACCACGCACTCGGCGATGTCGGGGTGCAGGCCCAGGTGGTACTCGATCTCGCCGGGCTCGACGCGGTAGCCGCGGATCTTCACCTGGAAGTCGGCCCGCCCCAGGTAGTCGATCTCCCCGTCGGCGGTCCGGCGTGCCAGGTCCCCGGTGCGGTACAGCTTGCCGCCGGGTTCCAGCGGATGGTCGACGAACTTCTCCGCCGTCAGCTCCGGCCGGTTCAGATAGCCCCTGGCCAGCCCGTCCCCGGCGATGCACAGCTCCCCGGTCTCGCCCGAGGGCACCGGCCGCAGCCGCTCGTCCAGGATGTGGATCCGGGTCTGCGCAATCGGCCGGCCGATCGTGATCGGCGCGTCGCGGCGCACCAGGGTGCCGGTGGAGTAGACCGTCGTCTCCGTGGGCCCGTACAGGTTCCACACCTGGGTGCCGGTTCCGAGGAAGTACTCCTTGAGCGTCCGGGACAGCGCCTCGCCGCCGCAGAAGGCCCGCAGTGCCTCGGGGTTCGTCCAGCCCGAGCGGAACAACATGGTCCACAGCGCGGGCGTGGCCTGCATGACCGTCGGCCGGACGAGGGCGATGCGTTCCTTGAGCCGCTCGACGTCCTTGATGGTGCCGCTGTCGCACACGTGGACCCGGGCTCCGCACACGAGCGGCAGGAGCAGCTCCACCTGGGCCATGTCGAAGCAGATCGTGGTGACGGCGAACAGCGTGTCGGCCGGGTCCATGCCCGGCTCGACGGCCATCGAGCGGAGCAGGTTGGTCACGCCCCGGTGCGGGATCATGACGCCCTTGGGCTTGCCGGTGCTTCCCGAGGTGTAGATGACATACGCCAGGTCGGACTCGGTCGCCCTGGTCGTCGGAGCGGTGTCCTCGGCGGCGGCCGCGGCGAAGTCCGCCGCCTGCTCGTCGATCACCACCAGGTCGGCGGAGGACCGCGCCGCCCCCGTTTCGGGGAGGCCGGTGAGGAGGTCCCGGGCGCGTTCCTTGAGCCGCGTCCGGGTGACGGTCACGGCGGCGCCGCTGTCGGCCAGGATGTCGGTCAGCCGACCGGCCGGGAGATCCGGGTCGAGGGGGAGGTAGGCCGCTCCCGCGCGGAGGATGCCCAGCAGCGCGACGACCGTGTCGACGGAGCGGTCGAGGAAGACGGCGACCAGGTCGTCGGGCCCGATGCCGCGGGCCCGCAGGTAGGCCGCGAGCGCGCCGCTGCGGCGGTCGAGTTCACGGTACGTCAGGTCCTGGTTTCGGTCGGACACCGCGATCGCGTCGGGCCGCCGCAGTGCCGTGGCCTCGATCATGTCGTGCACACAAGGTCCCTCGCCCGGCGTGCCGAGGTGCGAGGGGTCCGCACCGGTGGGCTCGGCACCGCCGAGCAGCCGCCGCAGGTCGCCGACCGTCGGTGCGAGGTCCGAGGTGACGAGGTCGAGCAGGCGCAGGAACCGGTCCGCCAGCTCCTCGGCGAAAGCCCGCCGGAAGAGTTCGGTGTGGTACTTCCAGTGCAGCCGGTAGCCCTCGCCCTTGCCCCATACCTCGAGGGAGAGCTCGTACTCGCCCTCCTGGTGCAGCTCGTCCACGAGCCGGTACGGGCGGTCGGGGGCGTCGACGCCGTCGAGCACGTCCTGGTAGACGAACGCCGTCTGGAAGACGGGCGCGCGATCCGCCGGCGTGTCCGCGGCCAGTTCCCGCGCCAGGGCGGCGAACGGGTAGCTGTGCAGCATCCCGTCGACGACCTCCCGCTGCACCCGGGACACCAGGTCGGGGAAGGTCTCGTTCCCGGCGAAGGAGATCCGGACGGGCAGCATGTTGATCATGAGGCCCATGGTGTCGGCGAGGTCGGCGCTTCGGCGCTCGTTCACCGGCATCCCGACCATCAGTTCGCGCTCGTCGGAGTAGGAGGCCAAGGTCAGCGCGTAGGCGGCCAGCAGTGTCGTCGAGACGAGGGCGCGCCGGCCGGCGGCCCGCTCCCTGATCCTTTCGGCCAGCTCCGGAGGCAGGTCGCACGAGTAAGTGTCGCCTGCGAAGGGATCCGTCAGCTCCGCGTGCGGCCGCTCGATCGGCAGGCGCAGGACCGGCAGCGGCCCGGAGAGCCTCTCCCGCCAGCGGGCGAGCGCGGCCGGGCCGTGCTCGGCCAGCCGCCGCCGCTCGCCCTCGACGAAGTCGCGGTACGCGGTCGCCTGTTCGCCCGGCTGTGGGGTACGGCCGGCGACCAGGTCCTCGTAGGCCTCGAAGAGGGAGTCGAGCAGCAGGCGCAGGGAGGTGCCGTCGAAGACGATGTGGTGAACGGTGATCAGGACGATGGACTCGGTCGCCGACCGGGTGTAGACACGGATCCGCCACAGGCTGTCGCCGTCCAGGGCGAAGGGCCGCTTGCTCTCCCGTTCCACGACGGCCAGCGCCTCGTCCTCGTCGCGGCCCGTGAGGTCCACGCGGGCGAAGTCGGGCTGCCGACCGGAGTCGACGGACTGGTACGGCGTCCCGTCCTTCTGGCGGATCACCGTGCTCAGCACCGGATGCCGTGCCGCCACCGCCCGGCAGGCCTCCTGGAAGAGGGCCACGTCGAGATCGGCGATCCGCAGGCACACCGGAACGTTGTAGGCGGTCATCGCGGGATACGACCGCTGCAGGACCCACAAGCCGCGTTGCCCCTCGGAGAGCTCATGCTCGTGCTCCCCGGACCGCAGACGCCGCAGCTGGTTCTTCACCTCGCTGTCGCTGATCCTGCCCGCCCGGTAGTCGGCGATGAGCTCGCTGAGATCGTGCTTCATGTCCATGTCTTTCTCAGTCGAGGAGCGCGATGGCGTCGTCCAGGTCCAGAGCACCCGATTCCAGGCGCTCCAGCACCTCCGGCACCGGGACGGCCTGCGGGCCGGGCGCCGGGGGCTTCTCGGTCCTGGTGGCCACCAGCCGGCCGAGTTCGTCCCGGCGCCGCGCGGCGAGATGAGCGGCCAGTTCGGCGATCGTGCCGTGCTCCAGCAGAGCGCTCGGCAGGAAGGCGGGATCGATCGTCCGGACCAGTTCCTCGGTCAGCGCCACGACCATCAGCGAGGTGAGGCCCATGTCGAGGAAACCGGTGTGCGGATCGATCTTCTCGGCGGGCCGTCCCAGTTGGGCGGCGACCAGCCCGCGCAGGAAGCGCCGGGCCTTGTCCTCCGCGTCGAGCTCGCTGTGCAGGGCCCCGGGCGGCAGCGGTCGGCCATCCGGCACGCACTGCCAGGCGAGGCCGTTCGCGTCGGCGTCGCCCGTGCACCGGGCCGGCTCCGGCCGTGGTCCGGGTGCCGGCCGTGGTTCGGGTGCCGGCCGTGGTTCGGGTGCCGGCCGCTGTTCCGGTACCGGGCGCTGCGGCGCGGTCCGGCCGCCCTGCGGTGCGCCCGGGATCCAGTGCCGGTCCTTGGCGAACGGATAGGTGGGCAGGTGCAGCCGCCGGGGGGCGTCCGCGTAGAGCTGGGGCCAGTCCACCTCGTAGCCCTGCAGCCACAGCTCGGCGATCTTGCGCCAGCGGCGCCGCGCGGCCCAGCGGCTCACCAGCTCCCGGCGCACGTCGTCCTCGTCCAGCAGCCGCGGTTCCAGGGACCGTTCGACGCGGCCCGTCCACAGGGCCGCGGATCCGGAGCCGTCCAGCAGCCCGCTCAGGCCGGCCTTGACCTCGTCGAGGCTGTGCGCCAGGAGGACCATGCGCTCCTCCAGTTCGACCCGGCCGGTCTGCAGGGTGAACGCCAGCGAGGGCAGGTCCACCCGGTCATGGGTCTCCAGGAAGTTCAGGAGTTTCCCGGCGTAGGCGCGCAGCCGCTCGGGATCCTTTGCCGACAGCGTGATCAGCACGCCGTCGGGAGCGGTGGTCCGGGCGGACGGATCCGTCTCCGGCCCCTCTTCGAGGATGACGTGCGCGTTCGCCCCGTAGGCCCCGAAGGCGCTCACTCCGGCGCGGCGTGGCCGGCCCGCGGCGGCTGTGTCGACGGTCCACTCCTCGAGCCTCGTCTGCAGGTAGAACGGTGAGTCGTCGAGTTCGAGGTAGGGGTTGCGCTTCTCCGCCGACAGCTGCGGGGTCAGGGTCCGGTGCCGGAGCTGGAGCGCGGTCTTGGTGAGCCCGCTCATGCCGGCGGCCGACTCGGCGTGGCCGATGCCGGCCTTCACCGATCCCAGGGCACAGAACTGCTTCTTGTCGGTGCCCTTCCGGAACGCCCGGATCAGCGCCTGGATCTCGATCAGATCGCCGAGCTCGGTGCCCGTCCCGTGTGCCTCCAGGTACGTGATCGTCTCGGGGGCGACGCCCGCCCTCGCCAGGCACTGCGCGACCAGGTCCTCCTGTGCGGCCAGCGACGGCACACGGATCCCGGCGGTACGGCCGGCGTGGTTGACCGCACTCCCCTTGATGACGGCATAGACGTCGTCACGGTCCTCGATGGCCTTGGCCAGAGGCTTGAGCAGGACGGCTCCGACTCCCTCCGCCGAGATGTAGCCGTCCCCGCCCGCCCCGAAAGACCGGCTGACGGCGTCGCTGGAGTGCAGCTCCAGCATTCCGTACGTCTGGTACTTGCTGGGGTGCAGTGACAGGTTCACACCGCCGACGAGGGCGGCCTCGCACTCTCCGCGCCGCAGGCCCTCCACCGCCAGGTGTACGGCGGTCAGCGACGAGGCGCACACCGTGTCCACGGCCATGGAGGGGCCGTGGAAGTCGCAGACGTGGGACACCCGGTTGGCGATGAGTGCGGGGTTCAGCGACAGCGGCATCGGCCGGCCGGCCCTGACGGCCTCGTCCTGGATCAGCGCGTAGTCCTTGTGCATGACACCGACGTAGACGCCGACGGCTCCGCGTCGGCTCCCGCCGAGATGCTCCGGGGTGTACCCGGCGTCCTCCATGGCCTCCCAGCAGACCTCCAGGAACAGCCGCTCCTGGGGGTCGATGAGGGCCGCGTCGTCCTCCGGGATCCCGAAGAACCGCGCGTCGAAGCAGTCCACGTCGTCGATGAACCCGCCCCAGCGGGACATCTGACGCCCCGACGGCGAGCGGATCCCCGCGAGGGACTCGTGGGGCCACCGGTCCTCGGGGACCTCGGTGATGCAGTCCCGGCCGGACTTCAGGTTGTCCCAGAACTCGGCGACGCTTCCGGCCTTCGGATAGCGGCCGGAGATCCCGATGATCGCCATGTCCTCCCCCGCCGCGCCGGAGGGAACCGGCTGCCGGAGCACGGAGGGCTGCGACGCCGTGCTCGCCGCGGTCCGAGCGGGGGGACGCTCGACGGCGTGGACAGCGGCAGCGGCGGTGGCCTGCGCGTCCGGCGGGCTTGCGGCCGTCGCTCCCGTCTCCTCAAGGTGCTTGACGAGGTCGGCCACCGTGGTGTGCTCGAACAGCAGTGTCGGGGACAGCCGCGCTCCCAGCGCCTGGTCCAGGCGTTTGACGACCTCCAGCAGGCGCGGGGAGTCCAGGCCCAGTTCGTAGTAGCCCGCGTTCGGGTCGACCGCGCTCTGCGGCACGCCGAGCTGTGCGGCGATGACCGACGTCACCAGGGCGCCGACGGAGCCCTCGTGGCCCTGCGGGGCGGCCGTCCGGGCGTCCGGGACCTCTCGTGCCGGGGTGGCCGCCGTGTCGGAGCGGGCGGTCGGGTCGCCGGCTCCGCGGTCGGGGTCGATGAGGCCGGGGTGCCGCACGAGCTTGCTCGTGAAGTTCGCCAGTTCACCGACCTTGTTGCCGTCGCGTTCGAAGAACTCCATCGTGAAGGTGAGCAGTTCTCCCCGGGCGGACACCGAGGACCGCCGGATACGCGTGCGGCACGCGCCGCGCAGGGGCACGGTCGCGTGGAACGACTCGTAGAACAACGGCAGGAACAGCCGTGTCTCGCCGCCCAGCAGGTCGATGACCGCGTCACCGCCCGCGATCACGCTGGCGTCGATCAGAGTCGGGTGGAACAGGTGCGTGTCGTGGCCGTCCGCGTGGCGCTCGTCGACGGACACATCGAGCCAGATGTCGTCCGCTCCGCCGTACGCGGCGCCCACGGCCTTCATGAGCCCCGAGTGCACCAACTCCTGCGTCCGGCAGGCCCGGTAGATGTCGTCGAAGTCCTTCCCGCGCGTGTCGGCCGGCGCCGCGTGCGGTTCGACGCGCTCGCCGAAGGAGACCTGTCCCGTGCGGTGCATCTCGGCGGTGATGTACCGCGAGGCCGCCGGGTCGTCCCCCGCTGCCACGGCGTCACCCACCTCGATCCGCCAGACGTCTGCCGTGTCGGGGCGCGCCTCGATGCGGATCTCCACATCGGCGTCGGGGGTCACGCTCAGCGGGCGGAAGATCGACAAGTTCCGCAGGGTGAGCTCCTCGGCGGCGTGCCCGGCCTCCGCGAACCACTGGTACAGGAGGTCGATCCAGGCCATTCCGGGCAACAGCCGCCGGCCGTAGACCCGGTGGTTGTCCAGGACCGGGTGCGCGGCGTCCATGCGGGTGCTCCACACCGTCGAGCGGGTGAAGCCGTGCGTGAGGACGGTGTCGCCCTCGTCCGGCGCTGTGCTGTGGGCCGCGTCGGCGGCCGGCCCGGTCGCCCGGCCGGTCCGTACGTCGACGCGCGTCAGTGTCGGCGGGGCGATCGGTCCCCGCCTGGGCGTGTCGTACGCCGGTGTCCGGTGGCCGAGGATCACGTGCCCGTTCGTGCCGCCGTCGGCGAAGCTGCTCAGTGCGGCGTACGGCAGGGCTGTGTCGGTCGAGTGCCTGGGGAAGACGATGTCGGCGGCGTCCGGTGCGTAGTGCTCCATGGGCTCGTGCCCGGACAGGAACGGCACCAGCCGCTGGTGGTGCACCATGAGCGCCACCTTGATGAAGGCGGCGATGCCCTCGGCGCACAGGGGGTGACCGATGTTGGGCTTCATCGACCCGAGGTGGAGCGGGGAGGTCCTGTCCTGCCGGTAGACGGCCTCGATCGCCTTGAGCTCCAGCAGGTCGGTCGTCTCGGAACCCGAGCCGTTGGCGTCCAGGTAGCGGACCTGGTCCGGCGAGCAGTTCGCCTGGCGGAGAGCGTCGCGCATGACGCGCTGCTGTGCCCGCGGGTTGGGGGTGGCCGGACCGGCCGTCCGGCCGTCGTTGTTGACGGCGATGCCCTCGATCACGGCGTAGACGGTGTCGCCGTCGCGCTCCGCCCTCGACAGCGGCTTGAGTACGACGACACCTGCGCCCTCGCCCAGGACGACTCCGGCGGCCCGGCCGTCGAAGACGTGGAACTCCCCGTCCTCGCGCAGCAACCCCCGGCGCCGGAACAGCTCGTGGTCCTCGGGCCCGGTCAGCAGGCTGACGCCCGCGACCAGGGCCAGGTCGACCGAGCCCGAGGCCATCGCGTCCATCGCGGTCCGCATCGCCACCAGGGACGACGAGCACGCGGTGTCCACCACCACGGCGGGGCCGTGCCAGTTGAAGAACTGCGCGATGTTGGCCGCGAGGTAGTTCTGACCGACAGCCATGATCGGGTTCCGGGACCCGTCGATCAGCCCGGCGTCGGCGTGCGCCCTGCTGCGGGCGCCGACGTACACGCCGACGTCGGCGCCGTCGAGGTCCGCGGGCCGGTACCCCGCGTGGTGGACCGCCTTGAGGCTTTCCTCCAGCAACACCAGCGCCTGCGGATCCATGGCCCGCACGTCCTCGGGGTGCAGCATGAAGGAGCCGGGATCAAAGCGGTGGACGTCATCGACCAGGCCCGCGTGGAAGTCGGTCGGAACTCCCCAGCGGCTCGCGGGAACCCTGCGGATGGCCGAGCGGCCCTCGGACAGCAGCTGCCAGTAGGCGGCCAGGTCGGGAGCGCCCGGGAAGCGGCATGCCAGGCCCACGACGGCGACCGGGTCACGGCCCGGGCCCGTCTCATGTGCCGTGGGCGTGGCGCTCCCGGCCACGGGACGCGCCTGCTCGCGTTCGATACGCGGCCCACTCACGGGGGCGGGGGCAATGGGCTCCGGGGCGCGTTCGGGGGTGCGTCCGGCAGCGAAGCCGGCGGTGGGCTCGGCTGCGAAGCCGACGACGGGCTCGGCTGCGAAGCCGGCGGCAGGCTCGGCTGCGAACCGCGCGGCGATCTCCGCGCCGTGCGTCTCGAGCAGCCATGCGGTCAGTTCGTGCAGCCTCGCGTGTTCGAGCAGCGTCGACGGGTCGAGCGGTACGTCCAGGTGCTTCCTGATCCTCTGCAGGATCTGCGCCAGCAGGATGGAGTCGGCTCCGTAGTCCGCGTAGGACGTGTACGCGTCGAGCTGCCCGGGGTCGAGGCCGAGTTCGTTTTCGAACGTCTGGCTGAGGAAGGCGGTCAGCCGCGCGGCGGCGTCGGCCCCCGGGAGCACGGGACCGCCGGGGTTCATGGGACCTTCCGGGCTCACGGCCCCTCCGGAGCGGGTCAAGGGACCTTCGGGGTCCAGCCGGACCCGCGGCCGCGGGCGCAACAGGGCACTTCCGTCGAAACGAGCGGGATCGACGACGACCGGCATGACCACCGGGCCCATGTCCGTCGTGAGGATCTCGTCCAGAATGGCCAGGCCCTCCCGGTCGGTGATGCTGAGCAGCCCCGTGTCGGTGTAGGCCCGGCTCCTGATCTCGCCGAGGCCGGTCTCCCGCCAGCTCGGCCACTGGATGCTCGTCACCGGCAGTGCCTGGGTGTATGCCCGCGCCGTGTAGTCCAGGAAGGCGTTGCCCATCGCGTAGTCGGCCACGCCGGCGCCCAGGGTGGGCACGGCCGCGGAGACGGACGAGAACAGCAGCACGAACCGGAGCGGACCGGGGTCGAGGCTCTGCAGCAGGTTCCGCGTGCCTTCTGTCTTCGGGGACAGGACCCTGCTGATGTCCTCGGCGGACTTGCGTACGAACGCCGGGTTCTCGGTGTCCATCAGCCCGGCGGCGTGGATCACGCCCGCGATCTCACCGAGCGTGGACTCGACGGACCGGATGCCCTTCCGCACCGCGTCGGCGTCAGCCAGCGGCAGCGCCGGGACCCGGACCTCGACCCCCTGCGCCTCCAGGTCCAGGACGGCACGGATCTTCTCGCGCGTCGCCGCCGAGTGCGTCTGTGCGTCGGACCACTGGTCCCGCGGCGGCAACGGTTCCCGGCCGGTGAGGACGAGCCGCCTGACGCCGTAGTGCTCCACCAGGTGCCGTGCACACAGCAGGCCGAGGCCGCGGGTGCCGCCGGTCACCAGCAGTACCTGCTCGGGACCGAACATCGGCCGGGCGGCCGGCGTTCGCCGGGCGAGGTCCGCGAGTTCGGGGATGTACCGGGAACCCTGCCGGTAGCAGACCTCCGTCTCCTCGTCGTCCGCACCGAGCTCACGGCAGATGACGGCCGCCAGCCGGTCGGCCGCCCGCTCCTCGGGATCGAGGTCGAGGTGACGGGCGGTGAGGCCGCCGTACTCGTTCTGCAGCATGCGGTGGAGCCCGGCCCGGTGGGCGCCGGCCAGGGTCGTGCGCCTACCGGCGAAGGACTCCAGTCCCTGCGTCACATAGATCAGGCGCCCTCCTCGCGAGGCGATGCCGGGCAGCACCGCCTGAAGGGGCGTCAGTCGCTCGTCGGGCGCGTCCTGTTCCGTCATGCCCGTCAGGTCGATCCAGGCCGAGCAGCCGGCGACGCGGTGCCCCGGCATCCGTTCGACGCCGGGGGCGCCGGCCTCCGCGAGCGTCGCGTCGTCGAGGAGCCCGGCCAGAACCTCGGCGAGCTCACGTGTGGCACGGTCGTGCAGGATCACCGTCGCGCCGGTCACGGTCCGTGTCCCGGCCGGCGGGGCGGTCCGCCACTCCTTGACGAGGAACCGGGTCTTCCGCCCGCCACCTCGTGCGGGCTCAGCCTCGTGCCGGGAACGGGTGTGTGCGCTTTCCGGCAGGGACACCCAGTGGCGGTCGCGGGCGAACGGGTAGGTCGGAGCATCGACCCGTCGGGGCCGGTGCACGCCGTGGAGCGCGTTCCAGTCGACGACCGCTCCTCGTGCCCACAACTCCACGACGTTCAGGAGTTTGCCGCGCTCGGCCAGCCGTCCGATCGTCTCCGCCAGTTCCTCGGCGGGCAGCAGCGCGAGCACGTCCTTGTCCCGCCTCGCGCTGCCCCGGGCGAGTCCGGGCACAGCGTCGTCCCCCGCCACGTACCGCTGGAGCTTGTCGGTGAGCGCTGCCACCGAGTCGGCGACGACGCCCAGGCGTTCGTCCATGGCCTCCCGGCCGACCTGCAGGGTGTAGGCGAGGTCGCGGAGGTCCGCGTCGTCCGGTTGTTCGCGCCGGATGTGGTCCAGGAGGGCTTCGGCCGACCGCATGAGCCGGTCCTCGTTCCGCGCCGACAGCACCACCAGCGCCGGAGAAGCGGACACGTCCGCGCACGAGGCGACGGCCGCGGGCGGTTCTTCGACGATGACGTGCGCGTTGCTGCCGCCCGAGCCGAAACTGCTCACGCCGGCCACGCGGGTGCGCCGCCCTCCCCGGTCCCAGGGTTCCAGGCGGTCCACGACGTGGAACGGCGAACCCTCCAGTGCGATCTTGGGGTTCAGAGTGCGGTGGTGGAGCGATGCCGGAAGCCTGCCGTGCCGCAGGCAGAGCACGACCTTCAGCAATCCCGCGATGCCCGCCGCCGCTTCGAGGTGGCCGAGGTTCGTCTTCACCGAACCCAGCCCGCACGGCGCGCAGTCGCCGGGGAACACGCGGGTGAGCCCCTCGACCTCGATCGGGTCGCCGAGTGCGGTGCCTGTGCCGTGGGCCTCGACGTAGCCGATCGCGGACGGTTCGACCCGCGCGTCGGCGAGTGCCGCCGAGACGAGCTCCGCCTGCCGGGCCGCATGGGGCACCGTCAGGCCGCCCGCCAGGCCGCCGTGGTTGGTCGCGCTGCCCTTGATGACCGCGTGCACCCGGTCGCGGTCGGCGAGCGCCCGGGAGAGGGGCTTGAGCAGCATGACCACGCCGCCCTCGGAGCGTACGTAGCCGTCGGCCGACGCGTCGAAGGTCTTGCAGCGCCCGTCGGGCGACAGCATGCCCGCCTGGTGGTAGGCGACGGTGTTGGCCGGATGGCACAGCAGGTTCACGCCGCCGACCAGGGCGGCGTCACAGTCGCCGGCCCGCAGCGCCCTGATCGCCGAGTGGACGGCTACGAGCGAGCTGGAACACGCGGTGTCCACCTGGATGCTGGGGCCGTGCAGGTCCAGGAAGTACGACACCCGGTTGGCGACGATCGCCATCGAGGTGGCCAGTCCGCTGTGCGCCTGTACCGGGAGCCGCTCGGAGTCCATGAGCCGCTGGTAGTCGGAACCGCTGGCGCCGATGAACACGCCCGTCGGGGTTCCCGCGAACGAGCTCGCCGGGTAGCCGGCGTCCTCCAGGCAGGCCCAGGCCAGTTCGAGCATCCAGCGCTGTTGCGGGTCCATACGCCGCGCCTCGTGCGGCGAGATGCGGAAGAAGGCCGCGTCGAAGCGGTCCACGTCTGTGACGAAGCCCCCGCGGTCGATGCCGGGGCAGTCCGCCGGGTCCGTCCCCTCAGGCCACTCCCAGCGGCCCTCGGGCAGGGTGCCGACGGCAGTGCGGCCCTCTTCCAGCAGCCGCCAGAGGTCCGCGTAGTGCTCGATGCCGCCGGGCAGACGGCAGGCCATGCCGACGATCGCGATGTCGCCCGCGTCAGCGGCGTCCCCGTGGGACCCTTCGGACGCGCTCTGCAGCGGTTCGGACGCGGCGCCGGTGCCCGCGGGGGCCGACTCGGCCGGCGAATCGGGGGCGTCCATGCGTTCCGGGACTTCCAGCTGCGGTTCCCCGTCCCGTAAGCCGTCGAGGTGAGCGGTGATCCGGGCGCCGGTGTTGTGCTCGAAGAAGAAGAGAGGTGCGAGCCGGACGCCGTACCGGTCCTCGATCCGCTCCTGGAGGTCGAGCAGGTCGGCCGAGTCCAGGCCGAGCTCGAACAGAGGGGTGTCCATGATGCGTTCGGCCACCTCGCCGCGGCTCGTGCCGACGAGCTCCGCGAGCAGCCCTCGTATGTCCTTCGCCAGCTCTTCGGCCGCCGGGACCCCGGCCGGCTCCGCCGCGGTCCTTTCGGCAAGCTGCCGCATCCGCTCGCGGCGCCCCGCCAACTCGTAGCGCACCAGTACGCCGTTGCCCCGGTTGACCAGGTCGCCCGGCCGGTACCCCGGCACGAGTCCGCGTACCTCGGCGCCGTGCAGCTGATGCATCCGCAGGACGGTGTCCACACAGCGTCCCTGAGGGTTCGTCGCCTTGACGTAGTCCCGCAGCTCGACATCCGCGTGCCGCTCGTAGTCCTTGCAGCGGGTCACCCCGACGACGGTCCGCACCTCGTCGTCTGCTTCGCAGCGCTCCAGCAGGTGTTCGAGCAGCGCGTCGCCGTAGCCGAGGCTCTGCTTCCGGGGATCCACGTTCAGTGAGAGCACATGAGCGACCGGACCGTCGGCGCGGTGCAGCCGGTCGGCGGTGTCGAACCGCACGGTGCGCACGTCGTCGATGTCCGCGATGCGCTGGGAGTAGATGACGGCCCAGACCACGCCGTCCGCCTCGACGACGAACTGACCGTCCCGATGAGCCACCAGCCGCTGCTCGATGACCTCGTCCGCGACCCGGAGCTCTGCCCGCCAGCAAAGTCTCTCCAGCTCCAACAACCGGGAACAATCCGATAGTTGGGCATGACGAACAAGACTGCTATCCATGTACTGCGGACACTCCCCCGTGATCAGCCGCTCACCTTCGTCCGAAAACGAGCGGCGCAAATGACTGTAACACCCACTCGTTCAGCTGTCCGATTCACAGCCCCATCAGCATTCCTTCACGACAATCCCTTAAAGTGAGACTCGGTGACACGCGACAGAAGGAGCGGCATGACGGGGAGACCATCCGCGACGGAAGCCCCGTTGTACGACCCATTCGCCGATGGCTTCACGGACGATCCGTATCCCCAGTACGCCCGTTTGCGGGACGACGCACCCGTCTACCAGCACCCCACGGGTTTCTGGTTGCTCTCCCGCTACGACCACGTCTCCGCGCTCCTGCGCTCGGGCGCCTCGGTAGACCTGCGCAACTCCGCGGCGGCGCCCCCGCCGCGCCGGGAGCGGGAGAACATGGCCCCCCTGACGGGGGGATTCTCGATGATCGACCGGGATCCTCCTGATCACACGCGGTTGCGTCGCCTGGTGCAGCGGGCGTTCACCACACGGGCGGTGAACGCGCTGGCGCAGCGCATCGGCGCACTCGTGGACGACATGCTGGACGAAGTGTCCGTCGCGGGCCGCGTCGACCTGGTGTCGACGCTGGCGTTTCCGCTGCCGTTTACCGTGATCGCCGAAATGCTCGGCACCCCACCCACGGACCACGCCCGCATCCGCGAGTTGAGCGGGACCATGGTCCGGGCTCTGGAACCGGTCTTCGACCCGGAGACGCTCAAGGAGATCGAGGAAGCGGACCAGGAACTCGCCGCGATCGCCCTGGAAATGATCGCCTGGAAGCGCCGCAATCCGTCGACCGATCTGATGACGGCGCTCATCAAGGCGGAGGAGGACGGCGACACGCTGAGCGACGAGGAACTGGTCGCCCAGATCCTGCTGCTCTACATCGCCGGTCACGAGACCACCATGAACCTCATATCCGGCGGCATACTGGCCCTTCTGCAACACACCGACCAGTCCGCGGCCCTGCGCTCGGACACCTCTCTGATGTCCAACGCCGTCGACGAACTGCTCCGCTATCACAGCCCGTTGCAGTCGAGCCGACGCGTCACCACGCAGCCGACGGTGTTCGGCGACGTCGAGATCCCGGCAGGCGCGATCGTGATCGCCAGCCTGGCTTCGGCGAACCGGGACGAGCGCCACTGGGGTCCGGACGCGAACGTACTGCGGCTGAACCGTGAGGGCGCGCGCGGCCACGTCTCCTTCGGCTCGGGGTCGCACCACTGCCTCGGGGCGTCGCTGGCCCGGCTGGAGGCAAGCATCACCTTCGAGCGCATACTGCACCGCTTTCCCGACCTCGCCCTCGACGGTGACGTGTTGTGGAACGGTCGTGTCAACGTGCGCGGGCCGGCCTCTCTCCCCGTCACGGTGCGCGGATGACCCATCCCGGCGAGACAGGCGCGACCCGCACCGTCAGGGACGGCGACCGGCTTCTCGAGGCGCTCCTGTCTGAGCCCGTCGTGGTCGTGGAGCGATTCGGTGACCCCCCGTCACTCGACCTGTTTCCGCAGGAAGCGGAGATCGTGGCCGCAGCCGTCGACAAACGGCGCCGCGAGTTCGCCACCGTACGGCTGTGCGCGCGCACCGCGTTGGCGCGGCTCGGTGTGGCACCGGGGCCGATCCTGCCCGTCGGGGAAGGCCCGGCATGGGCCGCTCGTGCCCCGCGCTGGCCCGAGGGCATCGTCGGAAGCATGACGCACTGCGAGGACTATCGCGCGGCGGCGGTGGCCCCCGCTTCGGCGGTCGCCTCGATCGGTGTGGACGCAGAGCCGAACGTTCCCCTGCCCCAGGGGGTCCAGGACGTCGTGACACTGCCCGAGGAGAGGCGCGTACTCGCGCTGCTCGCCCTTTCTCACCCGGGCGTCGCGTGGGACCGCTTGCTGTTCAGCGCGAAGGAGAGCGTCTTCAAGGCGTGGTTCCCACTGACCGGACGATGGCTGGGCTTCGACGAGTGCGTCATCACTCCGGATCCGGACCTCGGCACGTTCACGGCAGTGTTGAAGGTTCCCGGACCGGTCCTGGCCGGGGCACCCGTCAACCGCTTCACAGGGCGGTGGCGGGCTCTGGGCGGGAAGGGCGACGGCCATGTGGGAACCAGCGTAGTGGTCAGCCGCTTCTGACCTGTCTCGGCCCACCCTGGGTACTCGGTTGCCCTTCCTCGCGGCTGCAAAGGCGTCGGCGGCAGCTCGGGAGCCGGCAGTGGATCCCCGTCGTACCCCTTCACTTCGCCGAACCGTGTCCCTGCCATCCAGTCCTGCCGCGCCTGCTCGATCTCCTCCTGCGACCGTCATCCAGTTCCAGAACGTAGCGCATCCTGCTCGAATAAGCGCAGGTCAGCGGCGCGCGACCGAGGCGACCCGCGCGGCCACGGTGGAACTCGCCGCCCGTAACGTACGTCGAGGCGGTCTTGAAAGGCCGGCACGCGCCCACCCCGCTACCTGGCACGCCGAGCCTGCCCAGCCGGCGCGACCCGCGCGCGAGGCCGTTCGCGTCCGGCCAGGTCGGCAACCGAGCCGCTTCAGGACATCGCCGGCAAGATGCGACCGCCGCCGGTCGGGCGGAACACAGCCCGTGAGGTGCCTGGGGCGGCGACGCCTGCGTACTGCATTACGAGACGGCGTCACGTCCATTGACTCGCATTCTGCCCTCACCTATGGTTGAGGCACTTCTCGAAAGGACGGACCAGCATGGAGACAGTCGCCCTGATCGGCGTTCTGCTCGTGTCGTGCGCTGGCCGCCGGACCTATGACGAGCCGCTCAGCTACTTCCCGCCCCGGGAAGGACTGCGCCCCGGTACGGCCGCCGGCGAGCCTCAGACCCCGTTCTGAGTGTTCCGAGTGCCGTTCGTCGTCGAGCGACGAACACCCGCCGCACCGAGACCTTCGTAGTCCGTCGGGTCTTCACCCACGGGCCTTCACCGCATTTTCGAGGAGCGCATCATCATGACCACCACTGTCGGCCTTCAGCCGATCTCCGGACCGTCCGCCTGGCGCGGCGACGAGCTGTCGAGGTCCACCGAATGGATCTACCTGCTCAGCGACGCCGAGCGGGCTGAGCTGGAGGCACTGGGACGGCGCTTCGTCGCCGAGAACCCCGACCTGCGCACCGTCACCGCCGCCGACTACCCGTTCGACGCGTGCCGCGCACTCAACGAGGAGTGCGCGGCCCAGATGGACGCCGGACGCGGCTTCGTCCTGGTGCGCGGCCTGCGCACCGAGGAGTACGGCGACGCCATGGCAGCCGCCATCTTCTTCGTCATGGGACTGCACCTGGGCCAGCCGATCGGGCAGAACCAGCGCGGGGACCTGCTCGACCACGTGATCGCCACCTCCAACAAGACGTTGTCCGACGAGGGGGCTCTGCCCTCCCGCGTGCGGGACCGGCTGCCGTTCCACTCGGACAGCTCCGACGTCGTCGCCCTCATGTGCCTGCGCGGCGCCAAGGAGGGCGGAGCCTCCAGCCTGGTCAGCGGCACCACGATCTACAACGAGATGCTGCGCCGCCGGCCGGACCTCGCTCCCCGGCTCTTCGACACGTACCACTGGGACTGGCGGCGTCAGGACCCCGACTCCCCGGAGATGACGTACACCTCACCGATCATCGGCTACGTCGACGGAGTCTTCAGCACCTATGCGGGCAACTCGATGATCTTCAGCGCCCAGGAGTACCCCGGGGTCCCGCAACTGACGCCCGACCAGGTCGCGGCCATCAACCTCTTCGACGAGATCTCACAGGAGCCGGGCCTGCCGATCGACATGGATTTCCAGCCGGGGGACGTGCAGTGGCTGCTCAACTACGCCGCGCTGCACTCACGCACCAGCTACGTCGACCACCCGGAGCCGGAGCGCCGTCGGCACCTGCTGCGTCTGTGGCTCAAGCGGGACGTCGGCCGCCCGCTGGCTCCCAAGTTCGGCAAGCACGTCGTCGAGTTGGGTGAGCCCACGACGCCGCTGGTGCCTGGCGGCCGGTTCCGTATCGCCGACGCGGTCACCGTCAACGACGACTGGGGCGTGTGACACCGCCACCCGCACCGGCCCTCACGCTGACGGCCGGTGCGGGTGGTTCACACAACAGTTCCCCCACCGCCGCAGCCATGCCGACGCATGGCTGCGGCGGTTTTCTGCCCAAACGTACGGAGGCGCGCCTACGGGCGGCGCGCCTCCGTACCAGGGACCAGGGTGCCGACAGCATCGTCGACGTACACGTTCAGCAGGGTCAGCAGGCGGTCTCGTAGGGGATGATCACCTTCGCCGCCGTCTTCGCGGCGACCTCCTCATGCGTGACGCCGGGGGCGGTCTCGACGAGGACCAGACCGCCGTCGGTCACGTCGAGGACGGCCAGGTCGGTGATGATCCGGTCCACGCAGCCCTTCCCGGTGAGCGGCAGGTCGCACTCCTGGACGATCTTCGGGCTGCCGTCCTTCGCGGTGTGCGTCATGGTGACGATCACCCGACGGGCACCGTGCACCAGGTCCATGGCTCCGCCGATGCCGGTCACCATCCGGCCCGGGATCGCCCAGTTGGCGAGGTCGCCCAGCTCGGAGACCTGCATCGCGCCGAGTACGGCGGTGTCGATGTGGCCGCCGCGGATCATGCCGAAGGAGAGCGCCGAGTCGAAGAACGCCGCGCCGGGCAGCACCGTGACGGTCTCCTTGCCCGCGTTGATCAGGTCGGGATCGGCCTCGTCCTCGTAGGGGAAGGGGCCGGTGCCGAGAACGCCGTTCTCCGACTCCAGCACCAGATGGACACCCTCGGGCAAGTGGTTCGGGATCAGGGTCGGCAGACCGATGCCCAGGTTGACGTACTCGCCGTCGCGCAGCTCACGGGCCGCGCGGGCCGCCATGTCGTCGCGTGTCCAAGCCATCAGGCCCGCACCTCCCGGTTCCTCGGGGTGACTGTCAGTTTCTCGATCGTCTTGTCGACGGCCTGCTCGGGGCTGAGGGCCACCACCCGCTGCACGAAGATGCCCGGCAGATGGACCTGGTCCGGGTCGATGCCGCCCGGCTCGACCAGCTCCTCGACCTCGGCGATCGTGATGCGGCCGGCCATGGCCGCCAGCGGGTTGAAGTTGCGGGCGGACTTGCTGAACACCAGGTTGCCGTGGCGGTCCCCCTTCGCCGCCCGCACCAGGGCGAAGTCGGTGGTGATCCCGTGCTCCAGGACGTAGTCCCCGCCTGCGAACTCGCGGACCTCCTTGGGCGGTGAGGCGACGGCGACGCCGCCGTCACCGTCGTACCGCCACGGCAGGCCGCCGTCGGCGACCAGCGTGCCGACGCCGGCCGGGGTGTAGAAGGCCGGTATGCCGCAGCCACCGGCGCGTAGTCGCTCGGCGAGCGTGCCCTGGGGGATCAGCTCCAGCTCGATCTCGCCGCCCAGGTACTGGCGGGCGAACTCCTGATTGCCGCCGATGTAGCTGCCGGTCACCCGCGCGATCCGGCCAGCGGCGAGGAGCACGGCGAGGCCGGAATCCAGAGCGCCGCAGTTGTTCGAGAACACGTTCAGTCCTGTCACACCCGCTTCGTGCAGGGCCTGGATCAAGATGTCCGGTATCCCGCTCAAACCGAAGCCGCCGACTGCCAGGGACGCCCCGTCAGGGATGTCCGCCACGGCTTCGGAGGCTGAGGCGATGACTTTGTCCATCGGCCCGTTCACTTCCTTTCAGGGCATCCGTGCCCTACGTATGGCCTCGACATCACTCGCCTCGCTGGGGCCCCCGGTCGGCAACCGCCCGGGGCTAGCCCGGTTCGGTCAAGAGCTTTCGGTACATGCGCGCGAAGGCGCTCAGCTCCGTCAACGACAGGGCGTCGCGACGCGGTTCGTCGGTGTCCGGCCTCGCCCTCGGGCCGAGGCGTACGGTGTCGACACCGCGAGCGCGCAGGACGACACCGTCGGTCGAGCCCGTCCATCCGGTGATCGGCGGCGGCTGCGTACCGAACTCGTCGAGCCAGGCCGCTCGGGCGGCCGCAACCACCGGGGCGTCGGCCGGCGTGGCCGCGGCGGACGCGACCGGCTCGGCCTCCACGTCGATGGCGCAATCGCGCAGTACCGACGCCGCGCACCGCGCCCGCAGACGGTCCGTCAGCTCGGCCGCCAGCGCCTTCGGCTCCACCTGGTCACCGGCGACGACATAGAGATCGACCCGCAGTTGGGCCGGCAGCAGGTCCGGCTTGTCCGGCCATCCCCCGCTGATCGCTCCGATACCGCACGCCCGTCCGGTCTGCCCGCCCCTGGGATCTGCGGCCAGGTAGTCCGTGCGCCAGCGTGCCAGTTCGTCCAGGACGACGCCGGCCTGAGCGACGACTCCCCCGGGCGGCGTGGCGGATTCCGCCACCATCGCGGCCCCGGAGCGTCCGGTCACCCGGACGGTCAGGTAGAACGCGCCCGGCTCGTGCCACAGCAGCGTCGGCGGGCCGCACTTGGCCACGATCGCCGAAGGCGGCAGCGGGTAGGCGTCGGTGTACGCCTCCAGACCGGTGATGCCGCTCGTGCGGCGGTGCGTCCCGGAGCCCGCGAGCAGGAGCCGCCCGGCACCCGCCTCGGCGAAGGCCACCAGCGCGGCGGCCGCGGGCCCTCGGGCGACCCCGAGGCCGAAGCCGGTCACCCTGTCGCCGTCGACAGTCAGCGGACCGACGGGCGTGTCGTCGCCGGTGACGAGCCGGGTGGCCGCACCTTGCTCGTCCAGCGAGGTGTCGAGGTGGGAGTAGAGCAGCGGCCCGGCTCCGTGGGCGGCGACCAGGCTGCCGCCCGCCAAGCCGTGCTCCAGCACCTGCCACTCGATGTGCGGCCACCGCTCGGCGCACCAGGCGCGCAACCGGTGGGCAGCCGTGCGCTCCCCGCCGCGTGGGGCGGGGAGCGCGTCGAGCAGGTGCAGGACGTCGAGCAACCGCTGTCTCAAAAACGTCCCCAGTCATCGGAAGCCGGACGCCACACGTCGATGTTGCGCGGGTCGGCCGGCATCCTGCGGGGCCGGTGCGTCTCGTGCTCCTCCGGCGTGAACACCCGGTGCCGGTCGCACAGTTCGTAGCGCGGACCGAAGCGGGTGTCGTGCAGGTAGAACGCGATCGACGTCGACGCCGAGTGGTTGACGATGTCCGAGGCGATCGGCGCGCCCTTGTACAGCGCGCGGGCGCGCATCCGCATGACGTGGTCGAGGCTCTTCATCGCGAAGCACAGGTGCGCGGTGAAGTGCTCCTTGTTGTTCTGGATCGCGAGGCTGTGGTGGTAGCGGTCCTCGCCGCGGAAGAACGTGGTCGAGCCGACGACGTGGTCAGAGGGCCGGAACCGCAGGACGTTCTGGTAGAAGTCCACCGTTTCCTCGAACTTCGCGGTGGCGATGAAGGGGTGCACCAGGTCGAGCGGCCGGATCTCGATGTGCGGCGGCTCGGCGTACTCCTGGAACTCGGTGAACAGCTCGACGATGAGGCCGTCGGGGTCCTTCACCGCGAAGCCGTTGTCGCACAGAGCCTTCTGCCGCTCCTGCAGCTCCAGTACCTCGAGTCCGGCGTCGAGGACGCTCTTGTGGAGCTGTTCGAGGACCTCCTCGCTCTCGACGCTGTAGCCGATCGCGGTCGTCCACCCGTCGGTGCGCTCGGGGGTGTGGATCAGCTCGATCGAGTGGTGCTCGATGTCGGCACGCAGGTAGGCGTACTCGTCCGTGCGCTGCTCCAGCTGCAGACCGACGTGGTACTCAAGGAAGTCGATCGTGGCCTGCATGTCCGGGACTTCGATGCGGGCGTACTCCATGCCGTACGGGCCGTGCGGGCGTGTGCTCACCGGCGATGTCCTTCCTGCGGGGAGCGGGGAACGCTCGGCGAACTCGAACGAGGTGATGGCCTGTTGGGCGATGACCGGCCGCCAGCGCGTGCGCACGAAGCTCTCGTGGGACTCGCTGCCGAGATAGGCGAGCAGGTCGTCCTGGCCGTCGAAGTCGACGGCCATGGTGTGGGTGAAGGTCTGGTCGCGGGTGCTGATGTTCTCGCCGAGGACGAAGCCGCGCATGGCCGGGTACCGGTCCGGAAAGGTACGCAGCTCTGCCAGCACGGACTCCCGCGTGGCCTCGTCGACTCCGTCGGCGAAACGGAAGGACAGGGTGTGTCGGATCATCGGATCGCCTTCCGTCGCCGGCTAGAGGATGAAGCTGAGCCGGGCGCCTGCCGCCAGCGACTCGTGGCCGAGGATCGAGCGCCGCGACCGGAACCGCAGTCCGTCCTCGGTCGGCACCAGCAGATGGTCGTACCACCCGACGTAGGCGTCGAAGCGCCCGTCGCGGGCACGGTGCACCACGAAGGACGCCGCCACCCGGAAGGAGTCCTCCGACTCCTCGGACAGCCGCACGTTGGACACCAGCCGGTGCGTGCGCGAGTGCGGGTTCTCGGCGTGTGCCTTGCGGGACTTCAGTCGCTTGACCCGCGCGTTCAGCAGGTCCCAGTCGTCGTCGACGAACGATCCGGTCTCGTGCGGCGACCAGCCGGGGCGGTAGTCGGTGGTCGGGATCTCGTAGCGGGCACCGGGCTCGAAGAGGGCCAGCCAGCTGTCGTAGTCCCAGTGGTCGAGGATGTCCGCCTCGGCGTAGAGGAAGTCCTCCACCTCCGGCCTGGTGACGGTGCGTCCCGCGCACCGGACCAGGCCGCGGTTGCTGGTCGTCGTCATCGCACGTCCCTCCCTGCCAGGAAGGACGCCGGTCGCTCGCCGTGGATCTCGAGGCCGTCGTCGAGCCCGGTGGCTTCGACCCATTGCCGCCAGAAGCCTCGCATCGCGCCCTCGTCGATCGATCTGCCCTGGACGCCCTTGACCTCGTCGGCCATGCCGCGTGACATGTCGCTGTAGTCCAGCTCGGGCGCGGTGGTGCCCGCCGTGGCCTGGATGCCGCGCTGGACCGCCTCGTACGCCTCGATGTCGTCCGGCGTCGCGAGTCCGCCCGGGCCGACGAAGCTGACGACCGTCTTCATGCGCAGGGCGCGCGTGTCCGGGTCCTCGTCGCGGGGGACCAGTTGCCAGGCGCGCACGTCGGTCTGGTCGGGCGCCACCGGCTCCAGCTGCCGGATCGACAGACCCTCGATGTCGAACAGCAGCAGGTTCGGGAAGACGAACAGGATGTGGCTCTCGTCGGCCACGTAGTGCGCCCGCTCCTCCCCCAGCCGCTGTGTCATCTCCGCTCGGTGGGCCTCGGTGCGGACCCGCTCGTCCTCGCCGAAACGCGGTTCCCAGAGCATGCTGATGCGTCCGCCGTGCCCGGTCAGGACCAGCAGTCCGTGGCCGTTGCCGAGGTTGTACGCGTACTGGTCGTCGTCGGTGACGGCGTAGCCGCTCTCGCGCAGGTAGCCCACGAACGTGTTGTGCGTCGGCGCGAAGTGGTAGCCGTCCATGGCGTTCTCGACAGCGAGTTTCCAGTTGCCGCGCACGCTGTAGAGCTGTGTGCCGGGCAGTGTGGTCATGCCGCCGGCGTGCTGCTGCTGGATCATCGTCATGTAGTCGGCCGCGTCGCCGAGGTAGTCGAGCAGCGGCGGGACGTCGGGGTCGAAGGAGACGAAGACGAACCCTTCGTGGGTCTCCAGGCGCGGCACGCCGCGCAGCCCCATCGACGCCCGGAACTCGTCGCTCGACTCGTACGCCCCGGCGTCCGGGATCGCGGCGACCTCGCCGTTGTTGCGGAACGTCCAGGCGTGGTAGAAGCACTGGAAGAGCCTGGTCGAACCCTCACTTTCGCGGCACAGCACGGTGCCGCGGTGCGGACAGGAGTTCAGGAACGCGTGCACTTCGCCGGCGCTGTCCCGGCAGAAGATCAGCGGTCGGCCGCCGAGGGTGCGGACCTTGAAGTCGTTGGGGTTGGGGATCTCGGTCTCGTGCCCGAGGTAGAGCCAGGTGTGCATCCACACCCAGCCGCGTTCCCGGGCGAAGATTTCCGCGCTTCGGTAGGCCTCGCGGTTGACCCGGAAGGTGAGCTGGTCCCAGTCCTCGACGATCATCGGCGCTGGGACGGTCCGGGGGTTGCTTCCCATGGGGAGTTTGCCTCTCACAAGTCCCGACCCGAGTGGCGCGCTATGAGACGCCATCTCGTATGTCGCATCAGAGTCCCCCAGCATTCTCAAGGTGTCAAGCATTCTTTTTCCGGTTGACACCCTGCCCCGGTACGGCCATCATCCTGTTCCACATTGAAATACACCGTCTCGCATGCTGTGCGACCGTGTGAAGGGCAACAAGCTCGTGCCGTACGTCATCACGCAGGCCTGCATCGACGTCATGGACAAGTCGTGCATGGAGGAGTGCCCGGCCGACTGCATCTACGAGGGCGACCGGATGCTCTACATCCAGCCCGACGAATGCGTCGAGTGCGGGCGCTGCGAACCCGTCTGCCCGCAGATCTCGATCTTCCACCACGAGGACCTGCCCGAGGAGAGCAAGCAGTTCGAGCGCATCAACGCCGAGTTCTTCACCCTCGGAACCGAACCGCTCGGCTCGCCCGGCGGAGCCCGCAAGGTCGGCCGGGTCGGCCACGACCACCCGGAGGTGGGCGCGTGACCGGCCACGCGCCCACGGGAGCCGGCCCCGAGGTCTCCGTCGACCTGCTCATCATCGGCGCCGGCCCGACCGGGTTGTACGGCGCGTACTACGCCGGCTTCCGCGGCTTGAGCGTGGCGGTCGCCGACGCTCTGCCCGAGGTGGGCGGCCAGATCGCCGCGCTGTACCCCGAGAAGTTCATCTACGACGTGGCCGGCTTTCCCGCCGTCCGCGGTCAGGACCTGGTGGACCGGCTGGCCGAACAGGCCTGGCGGTGGAACCCCACCTATCTGCTCGGTCACGGGGTCACCCGGCTGGACGACACGGGCGAGGGCGTCGTCGCCACCACCGACGCCGGCGCGCGGATCACCGCGGGCGCGGTGCTCGTCTGCGGCGGCATCGGCAACTTCATCCCCCGCGAGCTCCCGGTGGGCTCCGAGTACCTCGGCCGGGGGCTGCGGTATTTCGTCCCGCGGTTGCACGAGCTCGCCGGGCAAGACGTCGTGGTGGTGGGCGGCGGGGACTCCGCGCTGGACTGGGCGCTGTCGCTGGAGCCGGTCGCCTCGTCGGTGACGCTGGTGCACCGGCGCACGCGCTTTCGGGCCCACGAGCGCAGTGTCGAGCAGGTGCACGCGTCCTCGGTGCGGGTGCTGACGCCGTACGAGGTCGAGAAGGTCTCCGGCGAGGCGGCCGTGTCGAAGGTAGTGGTCGCGTGCTCCGACGGCGACCGGATCACCCTGCCCGCCCAGTCCGTCGTGGCCGCGCTCGGTTTCATCGCCGATCTCGGCCCGATCGAACGGTGGGGACTCGAGCTGCGCCGTCGGCGCATCCTCGTCGACCGCACGATGCGCACGAACCGGGAGCGCGTCTTCGCGGCCGGCGACATCGCCGACCACGACGGCAAGGTCAGCCTCATCTCCATCGGCTTCGGCGAGGCGGCCCTGGCCGTCAACCACATCGCCGCCCTGCTGGATCCAGCACGCTCGATCACACCGGGGCACTCCTCGGACGCGTGAGGTTCCGCGCTGAGCCGTGGGGGGGGGGGGGGGGGGGGGGGGGGGGGGGGTGGGGGGGGGGGGGGGGGGGGATGCCCAGGTCCATGGTGAGCCGGTCGCCGCCGGGCGTCTCGGAGGGCGGCGATCCGAAGCCCACGACGGGTTCACCCTTGATCTCGGTGAC
>NZ_JBVHEP010000039.1:0-63323 GCF_055562795.1 Streptomyces sp. NPDC016851 | reverse complement strand
GCCTCCCCGGCCCCCGCGGTGGTGGCATCGGGCGGCGCCCGGTCCAGCCTGCCCCACACGGCCCCCCCAACCCCCCCCCCCCCCCCCCCCCCCACAACCCCCCCCCCCGGGGGGGGGGGGCCCCCCCCCCCGGGGGCGCCCCCCGCCACGTCGTCGATTCGCCCATCGAGCCCGGGGTATGAACCAGACGCTCTGACGCCGACGGTCCGGAAGGAACGCGATGCTGCCGGGAACGTCCACCAGCGCGACGGCGCTCGACTCCGCCACCCGCGACCGGACCCGCGTCCTGCTGCTGTTCAGCCTCTCCGGCCGGCTGCGCCCCCGCGACACCGTCCTCGGCGCCCTCGTCGACCGCTACGACTTCGGCCGTTTCGCCTCCCACCTGATGACCAGCCAGGACGTCCTGCCCGTCTCGGTGCTGGACGAACAGGTCGCCCCACGCCGGCTGCGGCTGCCGCACGGCGACCACGGCCTCGGCCTCGCGTCCCTGCGGATCCTCGTCGTCACCACTCCGCGCGGCGACGCCACCCTCGTCGTGGACTGCGCCTTCGCGGGCGAGACCACGGCCGGCGACCTCGCAGCCTGGCTGGCCACCACCTGCTTCGACCGGGAGCGGATCGAACTCGACGACCGACCGCTCCTGCAGGCACTCACCGGGCAGCTCGGCGGCCGGCCGCTCGCCCTCGGCCAGAACGTGCACCAACTGGTCTTCCCCGGCGGCCGGTTACAGCGCGAGCTGCTCAGCGCCGACGAGGCCCGCAAGGCGATCCTGCTGAACGAGATCGTCTACCGCGGCCGGATGCCCTGGAACCCCGCCACGCCCTACGACGCGAGCCTGGCGCCGCACCTCAGGAACCACGGCGTCACCCTGTCCGCCCTCGGCCGGGGCGTCTCCGTGCAGGCCGGCTGGGCCCCGCACGTCGAGAACGGCCTGATGCTCGTCGCGATCGGCATGATCTCCGCCCTGGCCGCGCTCCAGCGCACCCGGCTCGCCGCCTTCGCGACGATGAAGGCCAACGAGCAGGCCCTGACCGACTCGCCCACCGAGATCCGCTCCCTGATCTCCCGCCTCTCCGCCGGCGTCAACGAACTCCAGCTGGACCTCGCTTTCGGCGTCGAGGCCTACGTCGACAGCCTGCTGATCCCCGAGATGGTCATGGAGGCGTTCCAGTCCTCGCTGCGCGACGCGCTCGGCATCCGCGACAGCCTGGAGAACTCGGCCCGCATGGTCGAGCGCCTCACCTCGGTGATCAGCGCCCGCTCCGCCGCCCTGGACGCCGAGCTCGCCGAGCGCGACGACCGCCGGGACCGCACCGTCTCCGGCCTGGTCGCCGCCGCCACGCTGATCGCCCTGCCGCCCACCCTGCTGCTGGCCTTCTTCGGCGTGAACGGCACGAACGTCGACGAGCACCGCTCCATCCTCGACCTGCGCGCCTACGCCCCGGCCTACGCGCTGGCCTGGCTCCCCTTCGTGCTCCTGGTCCTGATCGGCTACGTCCTGCTCAGACGGATCAGCACCCGCTCCGGCTCGCTGCTGCCGGCCTCCGACGACGACGCCGTACCCGTCCCGCCTCCCCGCTCACCCTCCGGGAGCCGACGACCATGACGCCATGCCCCGCCGTCTCCGCCCACCGGGGCGGCTCCGAGCGCGCCGGACCCGCCACCTGGGAGGCGTACGAGGACGCGCTGGAGTCCGGCGCGGAGTACGTCGAGTTCGACATCCGCCGCACGGGGGACGGTGCTCTCGTCGTCTACCACGACCCCCGGGTCGGGCCCGCCGGGCCGCCGCTGTCCGCGCTCACGCACGCCGAGCTGAGCGAGCGGGCCGGCTACGACGTGCCGGTGGTGGACGAGGTGATGGCGCTGATCGCCGGGAGGCTCGTGGCGCACCTGGACCTGAAGGAGGTCGGCTACGAGCGGGAGGTGATCGACCGGGCGGTGGCCCTGCTCGGCGTGGACGGGCTCGTCGTGACGTCGCTGGAGGACTGCTCCGTGGCCGCCGTCGCGCAGGCCTTCCCCGGGGTGCGTACCGCGCTGTCCCTGGGGCGCGACCGCAGGGAGCTGGCCCTGGCCCGGCTGCCCGGGACCCGGCTGAGCGAGCTGTTCCCGGCCCGCCGCATCCGGGCCTGCGGGGCCGACGGGGTCGCCGTGCACCAGCGGCTGGCCAGGACCACCGTGCTGCGCGAGGCGACCCGCCGCGGCCTGTTCACCATGGTGTGGACGGTCAACGACGACACCCTGATGCGGGCCTTCCTCGCCCACCCGCGCGTGGACGTGCTCGTGACCGACCGGCCCCGGCGGGCCGTGGCGCTCCGCGGGCCGGTCACCCCTTCGCGCCATTGACAACAGCGCACTCAAGTTTTGTGCTGGAAAGTGAGAGCGCCCTGGCGGAAGGGGACAGCGATGGGACGTGCGGTCGGGATCGACCTCGGAACCACGAACTCGGTGGTCGCCGTGCTGGAAGGCGGCGAGCCCACCGTCATCGCCAACGCGGAGGGGGCCAGAACCACACCCTCGGTCGTGGCGTTCGCCAAGAACGGCGAGGTGCTGGTCGGGGAGGTGGCCAAGCGGCAGGCCGTGACGAACGTGGACCGCACCGCCCGCTCGGTCAAGCGGTACATGGGTGACGCGCACTGGCGCTTCCCCGACCACGGCGACATCGAGGGCACCCGCTACCGGGCGCAGGAGCTGTCCGCGCGGGTGCTCCAGAAACTGAAGCGGGACGCGGAGTCCTACCTCGGCGAGGACGTCACCGACGCGGTGGTCACCGTCCCGGCGTACTTCGACGACAGCCAGCGGCAGGCCACGAAGGAGGCCGGGGAGATCGCGGGCCTGAAGGTGCTGCGGATCATCAACGAGCCGACGGCCGCCGCCCTCGCCTACGGCCTGGACAAGGAGAACGACCAGACGGTCCTGGTCTTCGACCTCGGCGGCGGCACCTTCGACGTGTCGCTGCTGGAGATGGGCGAGGGCGTCATCGAGGTGAAGGCCACCAACGGCGACACCCACCTCGGCGGCGACGACTGGGACCAGCGGATCGTCGAGTACCTGGTCAAGCGCTTCAAGGGCCAGTACGGCGTCGACCTGGCGGGCGACAAGATGGCCGTGCAGCGGCTGCGCGAGGGCGCCGAGAAGGCCAAGATCGAGCTGTCCAGCTCCACCGAGACGACGATCAACCTGCCCTACATCACGGCCTCGTCCGAGGGGCCGCTGCACCTCGACGAGAAGCTGACCCGGGCCCAGTTCCAGGAGCTCACCGCCGACCTGCTCGACCGCTGCAAGGCGCCCTTCCACCAGGCGGTCAAGGACGCGGGGGTGAAGCTCTCCGCGATCAACCACGTCATCCTCGTCGGCGGTTCCACGCGCATGCCCGCCGTCACCGAACTGGTCAAGGAGCTCACCGGAAAGGAGCCGCACAAGGGCGTCAACCCCGACGAGGTCGTGGCGCTCGGCGCCGCGCTCCAGGCGGGCGTCATCCGTGGCGACGTCAAGGACGTACTGCTGCTCGACGTCACCCCGCTGTCCCTCGGCATCGAGACCAAGGGCGGCATCATGACGAAGCTCATCGAACGCAACACGACGATTCCCACCCGGCGTTCGGAGATCTTCACCACCGCCGCCGACAACCAGCCCTCGGTCGGCATCCAGGTCTACCAGGGCGAACGGGAGATCGCCGCGTACAACAAGAAGCTCGGCGTCTTCGACCTGACGGGCCTGCCGCCGGCACCGCGCGGTGTGCCGCAGATCGAGGTGGCCTTCGACATCGACGCGAACGGCATCATGCACGTGTCCGCCAAGGACCTGGCGACCGGCCGCGAGCAGAAGATGACCGTCACCGGCGGCTCGGCCCTGCCCAAGGACGACATCGACCGCATGATGCGGGAGGCCGAGCAGTACGCGGAGGAGGACCGCAAACGCCGCGAGGCCGCCGAGACCCGCAACCAGGCCGAGCAACTCGTCTACCAGACCGAGAAGTTCCTCCGCGACAACGGCGACAAGATCCCGGCCGACACGAAGACCGAGGTCGAGTCCGCCATCACCGAGGTGAAGGAACAACTGGAGCGGCAGGCGGACACCGCCGCCCTGCGCGCGGGCGTCGAGAAGCTCGCCTCGGTCAGCCAGCAGATGGGCCAGGCGATGTACGCGCAGGCCCAGCAGACACCCACCGAGGAGCCCTCCGGCGCCCCGCGGGACGAGGAGGGCGTCGTCGACGCGGAGATCGTGGACGAGGAGAAGGACCAGGGAGACCACAAGGGCGGGGCGGCCTAGGGGGTGTCCGCGGGCGGCAGCGTCGCGTACACGGCGTCGACGACGGACGCGTAGGGAGTGCCGGAGTCGGCCAGTCCGGAGCGGAGTCGCTCCAGTCCCGCCCGGTGCTCCGTGAGCAGGACGGTGTCGCCGGTACGTGCCGTGAACTCCAGTACCGCGGGCAGGAAGTCGGGCAGCTCCTCACCGGTGAGCTCCAGGCCGTGGGAGCTGTAGAGCTCCTGGAAGCGGTCCGGTGAGAACCCGCGCCAGCGGCTCAGGTACAGGCTGTGGCCGTCCGCGCTCTCGAAGACCTGGAGGTAGTGGGCGGCCAGCTCCCGCGGCTCGGTGACGGCCGCGTGATCGGCGAACTCCCGTAGCTGCGGGGCGGCTTCGCGCAGCAGCGGCAGCCGGGCACGGAACTCGTCGCCGGGATACGTCAGGCACAGCGCGGCCGCCTGGTACAGCAGCTCGAAGCCGGGCATCTGACCTCCTTGGCGTGCGCTCTTCACCCCGCCCCGTGCAGACGACGCTAGGGGCGGGCGGGGGAGCGCACCCGTCGGCGGCGCCCGTACGGGTCACGGCCCGCGCACGAGGGGCCTCGCTCAGTAGGTCTCGCGGTACTCCCGCAGCAGCCGCTCGGTGCGCTGCGTCGAGGCCGCGCCCGCGGTCATGTGGTCGAGGACCTCCAGATGCGCGGAGACCTCCTTGCGGGAGTCGAGGTACAGCGCGCCGGTCAGGTACTCGGTGAAGACCATGTCGGGCAGTTCGGGCTCGGCGAAGCGGAACAGGGAGAACGGCGCGTACGTGCCCGGGTGCGGGCCGTCCTTGAACTCGGCGATCTGGAGCGTGACGCGGTCCCGCTCGGAGTACTCCAGCAGCTTGTCCAGCTGGTCCCGCATCACCCGGCCGTCGACGCTCACCGGCCGCCGCAGCACCGTCTCGTCCATGATCACCCACAGGTGCGGCGGGTTCGGGCGATCCAGCAGCCGCTGCCGCTCCATGCGCAGCGAGACGTGCCGCTCCACGGCCTGAGGCCCGGAGTTCCCGATGGTGCCGGCCTGCAGCACCGCACGCGCGTACCCCTCGGTCTGCAGGAGCCCCGGCACGAAGTGCGGCTCGTAGGACCGGATGATCCGGGCGGCGCCCTCCAGGCTCACGTACAGGCTGAACCACTCGGGCAGCACGTCGTGGAACCGCTGCCACCAGCCCGGCCGGTTCGCTTCCTCGGCGAGCTCGACGAACGCGGTCACCTCGTCCTCGGCGACGCCGTACGCCGTCAGCAGGATCTGCACGTACGGGATCTTGAGCGCGACGTCGGCGGTCTCCATCCGCCGGACCGTCGCGGGGGCGACGCGCAGCACCCGGGCGGCCTCGTCACGACTGAGGCCCGCCGCCTCGCGCAGCTCCTGCAGCCTCTTGCCCAGCACCACCTGGCCCACGGTCGGTGCGGCCCGCCGTTCACTCACGCCACGCCTCCCCAACGTGCCCCAGCCTGTGATCAGTCTGTCACGTTCCGACGGCAGTCTCACAGGGCCGCGGGAGAGAAGATCGCGCGAATCGGAGCTGTCGCCGGGGCATTACCCCGCGGGTAATCGACCGGGCGCGCCCGGGACGGGATCGTGAACGCACCGGGTTCCAGGCCGGCGCACTCCGGCCCGGGACCCGGTACCCGCTGCCGCACCACGACCCGACGGAGAGTGATGCACCATGTCCGCGATCCCGCTCGCCACGCTCGCCCGGACCAGCGCGCCGCAGTCGATGCTGCGCCGCTTCCTCGCCCTGGACGCGGCGGTGACCGGCACCAACGCGCTCGCCTACCTCGCGTTCTCCGGCCCGCTCGGCCGTTTCCTCGGCGTGGACTCCACGCTGCTGCTCGCCCTGGGCGCGTTCCTCACCGCCTACGCGGCGGGCGTGGGCCTGCTGGCCTCCCGCCCGCAGCCGCCGGTGCTCGGCGTGCGGGCCGTCGTGGAGGCCAACCTCGCCTGGACGGCGGTGAGCCTCGTGGCCCTGGCGCTGTGGCTCACGCCGAGCACGGCGGGCGCCGTGTGGACGGTGCTCCAGTCCCTGACCGTGGCCGCGTTCGCCGCCCTCCAGTACACGGCACTGAAGGCCCGTCAGGGCATGAGCGACTGAAGGTACTTGACCGTCGCCGGGTCGGCCGGGAGCAGCGTCTCGATGGCCAGCTCGGCGACGGTCACGTCCATCGGGGTGTTGAACGTGGAGATCGAGGAGATGAACGACAGCGTCCGCCCCTCGTGCTCGATCCGCAGCGGCAGCGCGAAGTACGGCACCGGTTCCGAGGGCTCCTCCGCCGGATCCGCGTCGGGCACCGGATACGCCGCCACCTCCTCGTACAGCGCCCGCAGCGGCTCGGAGCGGTGCAGCGCGATCTGCCGCTCCATCTGCTCCAGCAGGTGCCCGCGCCAGGCGCGCAGGTTGCGGATGCGCGGCGCCAGGCCCCGCGGGTGCAGGGCCAGCCGCATCGCGTTCAGCGGCGGTTCGAGCAGCGACTCGTCCACGCCGTCGACCAGCGCCATGATCCCCCGGTTGGCCGCCACGACGTCGTACAGCGCGTCCACCACCAGCGCCGGATACGGCTCGTAGCCCCCGATCAGCCGTTCGATGCCCTCGCGCAGCGCGCCCAGCGCCGGGTCGTCCAGCGGCGTCTCGGGGTAGCGCGGGGCGTAACCGGCCGCCAGCAGCAGCGCGTTGCGCTCCCGCATGGGGACGTCCAGGTGCTCGGCCAGCCGCAGCACCATCTCCTCGCTGGGACGGGAGCGGCCCGTCTCGATGAAGCTGATGTGCCGGGCCGAGGAGTCCGCGCGCAGCGCCAGCTCCAGCTGGCTGACCCGGCGCTGTTCCCGCCAGGCCCGCAGCAGCGGCCCCACGCCCTGGTCGGTGGTGGACGGATGAGTGGTCATGCCGGGACCGTAGTCGAGAACCGGCCGCGCCGGACAGGCGCACCGCTGTGACCAGGGCCCCCGACGTCCCGCTGTGGCAGGCTGAGAAGGGAGAAGAGGACTCCCGTGTCAGGGAAGGAGCGCTGCCCATGCCCGTCGAACCGCTGTCGCAGAAGGAGGTCGAGGACCGGCTGGCCGAGCTGCCGGGCTGGTCGCTCGACGGGGACCGTCTCACCCGCTCCTACCGGCTCGGCTCGCACTTCGCGGCTACGGCGATGGTCGTGCACATCGCCCAGGTCCAGGAGGAGCTCGACCACCACTCCGACCTCACGCTCGGCTACAACACGGTGTCCCTGTCCGTGCACACGCACAGTGCGGGCGGCGCCGTCACCGAGAAGGACCTCGAGCTCGCCCGCAGGGTGGAGGACCTGGCCCCCGGGCACGGGGCACACTGACCGGGTGCTGGACTACGACAAGGAAGCGGAGCGGTACGACGCCTCGCGCGGCGGTGAGCCCAGGGCGGCCGCCGCCGCGAACGCGGTGCTGAGCCTCGTGCCGCCGGACACGCGCAGCCTGCTCGACGTCGCCTGCGGCACCGGCATCGTGACCCGCCGGCTCGGGGCCGGACGCGACGGCATGCGGGTGACCGGCGTGGACCTCGCCCCGGCGATGGCCCGGCAGGCCGCCGCCCGGCTGCCCGGTGCCGTGGTGCTCGCCGACAGCCGCCGGCTGCCCTTCCGGGACGGCGAGTTCGACGCCGTGTCCAGCGTCTGGCTGCTGCACCTGGCCGCCGGGCCCGCCGACGTCCGGACCATCGTCGGCGAGTGTGCCCGGGTGCTGCGGCCCGGCGGCGTCTGGATCAGCACGGTCGACAAGGCCGCCTCCCACAACGTGGGCAGTGACATCGATGTCGTCCTGTCCTCCCGCCCGCCCAGCCCGGTCCGGGACGCGGCGGCGGACGTCGAGGCCTACGCCGCCGCGCACGGCCTGGTCCCGGCCGGGCAGGCCCGCTTCCGCGGCCACGGTCAGGGCCGCAGCCCGCGCCGCACGGTCGCCGACCTGCGCAGAGGCTGGTTCGTCACCCTGCCGCCCGGCCACCCGCTCGCCGACGGCTTCGCCTCCCGTCTGGCGGAACTCCCCGACCAGGACAGACCCCGCCCCGACCCGTACTTCACGCTCCGGGCGTTCCGGAAGCCGTGAGGGGCCTCAGGCCCGGGTGAACTCCATGACCCAGTTGGTCAGCCAGGTCGCACCGCCGTCCACGGAGAACGCCTGCTCCCAGCGGGCGGTGGCCGCCGAGACCCCCGACCAGACGAACCGCACGCGCACGTCCTTGCCGTCGTAGGTGTCGTCGCCGTGGAACGCGCCCGTCTCGCCCTCGAAGCGGCCGAAGACCGGCGGGAACAGGGTGCCGCTGCGGCTGGACGCCCAGTTCAGCGACCACTCCTCGCGGACCGGGTCGAACAGCCGCAGCGTCAGCCCCTTCGCGCCCAGGTGCGGCATGTCCATCTCGTCGATGTTGGCTGCCCCGTCGAACAGCGGCCGGCACTCGCTCCGGCCAGGGAACTCCTCCCAGTCGCTGCCGGGGTCGAGGAAGTCGGTGCGGCGGTGGTGCAGGACGTTCCAGGTGCCGTGGAAGAAGTCGAAGTCGTGCGGGCTGCTCATGAGCGGTCTCCAGTGGTTCCTTCGGACATGCGGTCGGCCAGATAGGCGTCGAGGTCGGGGACGTCCGGGGCGAGCATGTGCCGCACCCAGGCGTCGCGTTCGTGCAGGATCGGCGGCAGCTCCCAGACGCAGCCGATCCACGGCATGCCGGGCCTGACGAAGTGGGTGGGGTCGCGGTCCGGGCAGCCGAGGACCGGCTGGCCCGCCGCCGCGCCGCCGAAGTGCAGCACGTTGTCCCACACCCAGCTGTACGCGTTGAGATAGGCGCCGTCGTCACCGCCCCGGTGCAGCACGACGAACGTCGCCGACGGGGTCCCGTCCGGCTCCGGCAGCAGCTCGGGGAGGAGCGCGTACGCCGCCTTCTCCACCTCGGGCGCGATGCCCTCAGGGTCGGCGGTGACGTGGTAGCGCTTGATCCACCGGCCCGCCACCTCGATCGGCGGCGGCACGGTCAGCAGTTTCTCCGTGAAAGGCATGGCGGGACGTTAGGGCCGCTTCCCTGACATCCTGTGTCAGTGAAGTCCAGCCGACTCGTCTCGATCCTCCTGCTGCTCCAGACCCGCGGCCGGATGACCGCCGCGCAGCTCGCCGAGGAGCTGGAGGTCTCGGTCCGTACCGTCTACCGGGACGTGGAGGCCCTCGGGGCGGCCGGGGTTCCCCTGTACGGCGACGCGGGCCACGCCGGCGGCTACCGCCTGCTCGACGGCTACCGCACACGTCTGACGGGACTCACCGCCGACGAGGCGGAGGCCCTCTTCCTCGCGGGCGCCCCCGGCCCCGCCGCCCAGCTCGGTCTCGGCTCCGTGCTCGCCGCCGCCCAGCTCAAGGTGCGCGCCGCCCTGCCGGTGGAGCTGCGCGCGCACGCCGACCGGATCAGCGGCCGCTTCCACCTGGACGCCCCCGGCTGGTACGCGGACGCCGACGACGCCCCTCACCTCCCGGCCGTCGCGGACGCCGTCTGGAGCAGCCGTGTGCTGCACGTCCTGTACCGCCGCTGGCGCGAGCCCACCGACGTGGAGCGCCGTCTGGAGCCCTACGGGCTGGTGCTGAAGGCGGGCCGCTGGTACGTCGTCGCCGGGCCCGGACCTCGTACCTACCGGGTCGACCAGATCCTCGAACTCACCACCGGCGACGAGGAGTTCACCCGGCCCGCGGGCTTCGACCTGGCCGCGTACTGGGCCGCGTACCAGCGAGGCTTCCATGACCGGCTGCACCGCGGGGAGGCGGTCGTGCGACTTGCCCCGGGGACGACGCTCACGGGCCCGGCGGGGGAGGCCGTACGGCGCGACGGACGTACCGACGACGACGGCTGGACACGCGCCACGGTCCCCATCGAGTCCGTCGACCACGCCCACGCCGAGTTCCTGCGCCTGGGCACGGCCATCGAGGTGCTGGCTCCGGACGAACTGCGGTCGAGGATCGCCCGGACCGTGGCCGAACTGGCGGAGCGGTACGGCAACTCCCGTGCCCCCGGCGGCGACTGAGAGGCGGAACCCGCCCGTCCTTTCAGGAGGTCCGTCCCGTGAAGCACCCGCACAGGCACCGCAGACGCCGTCTGCTCCTGCCCGTCGCCGCAGCCACGGCGGCGCTCGTCGGCGCAGGCCTGACCACGTTCGCCACCGACGACACCGCAGCGGCCGCCACCGCCCGGCAGGTCGAGAAGCTGGACCGGGGCGTGGTCAGCGTCCACACCGGCAGCGGCAACCTGGTCAGCTGGCGCTGGCTGGGCACCGACCCGAACGACGCGTCGTTCAACGTGTACCGGGCCGGTACGAAGGTCAACGCGACCCCGATCACCGGCTCCACGAACTACTTCCACTCCGGCGCCCCCTCGCACGCCGACTACACGGTCCGCGCGATCGTGAACGGCGTGGAGCAGGGCGACTCGGTGCACGCGATCCAGTTCCGTACCGGCTACAAGGACGTCCCGATCTCCCCGCCCGCGGGCGGCACGGCCCCGGGCAACTCGGCGTACACCTACGAGGCCAACGACGCCAGCCTCGGTGACCTGGACGGTGACGGTGCCCTGGACATCGTCCTGAAGTGGCAGCCGACCAACGCCAAGGACAACTCCCAGTCCGGCTACACCGGCAACACGATCGTCGACGGCATCAAGCTGGACGGTACCCGGTTGTGGCGTATCGACCTGGGGCGCAACATCCGCTCCGGGGCGCACTACACGCAGTTCCAGGTGTACGACTACGACGGTGACGGCAAGGCCGAGGTCGCCATGAAGACGGCCGACGGCACCAGGGACGGCACCGGCGCGGTCATCGGCAGTTCCTCGGCCGACCACCGCAACTCCAGCGGCTATGTGCTCTCCGGCCCGGAGTTCCTGACGATGTTCAACGGGCAGACGGGCAAGGCGATGCAGAGCGTCGACTACGTCCCGGGCCGCGGGAACGTCTCCTCCTGGGGCGACAACTACGGCAACCGCGTCGACCGCTTCCTGGCGGGCACGGCGTACCTGGACGGCGCCCGCCCGTCGCTGATCATGGCGCGCGGCTACTACACCCGGACCGTGATCGCCGCCTGGGACTGGCGGAACGGCTCCTTCACCCGCCGTTGGACGTTCGACACCAACTCCTCGACCAACAGTGGCAAGGGCTACGACGGTCAGGGCAATCACAGCCTCTCCGTCGCGGACGTCGACGCCGACGGCAAGGACGAGATCGTCTACGGTGCGATGACGGTCGACGACAACGGCAACGGCCTGTGGACGACCAGGCTGGGCCACGGCGACGCCGGCCACGTCGGGGACCTCAACCCCTCCCGCGCGGGCCTGGAGTACTTCAAGGTCTCCGAGAACTCCGGCTCACCCGGCTCCTGGATGGCCGACGCCCGCACCGGCCAGATCCTGTGGCGGACGGCCTCCGGCTCGGACAACGGCCGCGGTGTCGCCGCCGACGTCTACGCCGGCAGCCCGGGCGCCGAGGCCTGGTCCGCCGCCGACACGACCCTGCGCTCGGCCACCGGCGCCTCGCTCGGCCGGGAGCCGTCCAGCATGAACTTCCTGTCCTGGTGGGACGGCGACCCGGTCCGCGAACTCCTCGACGGCACCCACATCGACAAGTACGGAACCTCGGGCGACACCCGCCTGCTGACCGGATCCGGCGTCTCCTCCAACAACGGCACGAAGTCCACGCCCGTCCTGTCCGGTGACATCCTCGGCGACTGGCGCGAGGAGGTCGTCTGGCGCACCAGCGGCAACACCGCGCTGCGCATCTACTCGACCCCGCACGAGACCAGCACGAAGATCACGACCCTGCTCCACGACACGCAGTACCGCACGGCCCTGGCCTGGCAGAACACGGCCTACAACCAGCCCCCGCACCCGAGCTTCTTCATCGGCAACGCCATGCCGACGGCTCCCAGGCCGACGGTCTACACCCCCTGAGAAAGCCGAGGGCGTATGCCGCCTGAGGCATACGCCCTCGCCAGCACGGTCAGGCCACCGTGCAGCTCTGGTCACCCAGCTTGAACGCCGTCGGTTTCGCGTTCGTCCCCGACGAGTTGGCCGTGAAGCCGAAGCTCACGGACGAGCCCGCCGCCACGTTGCCGTTCCAGCCGACGTTCTTCGCCGTCACCGCCGAACCCGACTGCGCGGCCTCGGCGTTCCACGCCTGGGTCAGCTTCTGCCCGTCGGCGAAGGACCAGCCGAGCGACCAGCCGCTCCAGGCGCTGGTGCCGGTGTTCGTGAGCTGCACGTCCGCCTGGAAGCCGCCCGACCACTGGCTCGTGACCTTGTACGTCACCTTGCAGGCACCGGTCGGCTCGGGGCCGGGTCCGGGGCCCGTGGTGCCGCCGTCGGAGCTGTCGCCGTAGATGACGCCACGGCCGTTCGTCGCCACGTACACCCTGCCGTACACCCTCGGGTCACCGGTGATGGCCGCGCCCGTCCAGCCCCACTGGTGGGCGTCGTCGTTGATGCGGGTCCAGCTCGCGCCCTTGTCCGTGGAGCGGAAGACGCCACGCACGCCGCCGATCTTCGCGCTGGTGTAGAGCGTCTGGTAGGAGGCGCCGGGGGCCGCCTTGCCGAAGCCGATGGTGTCGGCCTGCTCGACGTTCGGCAGCTTCGTGAAGCTCGTGCCGCCGTCCGTCGAGTGCCACAGGCCGTACGCCCCGTCGCTCGCGCCGCCCGCCAGCCACACGTCGCCCTTGCCGCCGGGCAGCGCCTTGAAGCGGACACTGTCACCGCCGGGCAGGCCCGTCGCAGGGGACTCCTTGAACGTCGCCCCGCCGTCCGTACTGACGTAGAACTTGCCCGACTTGAAGCCGTAGAAGGTCTTCGGGTCGACGCGGTCCGACTCGACGATCGCCCCGGAGGGGATTCCGCCGGACGGCTGCCACGACGTACCGAAGCCCGTCGCGTGGTGCACGCCGGCGCCCTCGGGGCTCCACACGAACCGGCTGCCGTCGGCCGCCGCCGCGACCGTGCCGCCGCCGCTCACGCCCGAGGGGTCGGTCCCCGCGAACCAGTTGGCGCCGTTGTCCGTCGAGAACGAGATGTGCGGACCGGAGTCGAGGTTGCCGACCCGGACGACCGTGTTCGGGTTCGACTCGGCGAAGTCCAGGCTCGTGGTCGTCGTGAAGTTCGGCTGGGTGAACATCATCGACGGGACCTTCGTCAGATCCGTGTGGCGGAAGCCGCCGATGTCACCCAGCGCGCTCAGCAGCGGCGCGCCCGACGGCGGTGACGCCAGGTCGTTGACCGCTGTCTCCTCCAGCCCCTGCACCATCGGCTTGATGGCGAACTTGCTTCCGCTGTCCCAGTTGGTGAGGTTCTCGGTGCCGTAGATCGTCGCGCCCGTCCCGTACATCATGCGGTTCGAGTTGAACGGGTCGATCTCCAGGGCCTCCGTCATCCATCCCAGCTTCGGCGTCTGCTCGGGCGGCTGCGGGTTGGCGCCCCAGGTCAGCCACGGCGAGGACGAGACGTCCATCGTGTAGCGGTTCTCGCGGTTCGGGTACGACGTGTAGTCCCAGGCCTTGGTCCAGGTCGCGCCGCTGTCCGTGGACCGGAAGATCTGCGTGTCCGGCCACCAGGCGCTGTACGCGGTCGCCATCACCGTGCCCGGCTTCTGCCGGTCCACGGTCAGCCCGCTGAAGCCGTAGAAGGTGTCGGCCTCCGCCACCGGGCTGATGTCCTTCCAGGTCCCGCTCCCGGTCGCGTACCGCCACAGCTGTCCCTTGCCGCCGTCGTACGGGCCGCCCTTGTCGCTGTAGGCGAGGTAGAGGTGGCCGTTCTTCGCGTCCAGGACGCCCTTGTGGGCGAGGTAGCCGGTGGGCTGCCCGGCAAGCCGCTGCCAGGTCGCGCCCGCGTCCGTCGAGCGGTACACCGCGTTGTCCTTGTCGGCGACCCCCACGTAGATCGTCTTCGTGGCGCTGCCCGAGGTGCCCGTGGACTCGTCGAAGGTGACCCAGACGATGCCCTGGTTGTCGGAGGCGTAGCCGCTCGTGTCACTCGGGTCCTGCGCGTAGTTCCCGACGTTGGGGAAGTTCGTCACCTGCGACCAGGTCACGCCCGAGTCCGTCGACCGCCACAGCCCCTTGCCGCTCGGCGCGCCCAGGTACAGCACGTTGTTGCGGTTCGGGTCGACGGCCAGCCGCTCGCCCATGCCCCGCCCCGGCATGTTGCCGCCCAGCTTGAACGGCAGATTCGCCTTCTGCCAGCTCGCCCCCCGGTTGGAGGAGCGCATGACCGCACCGTTCTTCGGATCCCAGCTGTTGGTGTACGTACCGACCGCCGCGTACACCTTGTCGGGGTCGACGGAGTCGGAGGCGATGCTGACGACCCCCGTGTGCCCCCAGTCGTCCCAGCCGACGGAGTCCAGCAGCGGCGTCCAGGTCTTCGAGGCCTCCTGCCACCGGTAGGCACCGCCGATGTCGGTCCGGGCGTAGGCGAGGTTCTTCTCGGACCGGTTGAAGACGATGCCGGGGACGAAGCCGCCGCCGTCGATGCGGGCGTTCTTCCAGGTGTAGGTGTCGGCGGCGATCTTCGTAGACGGCGGATCGGCGGCCAGGGCGGCGGGAGCGCCCGACAACAGCCCGGCCGCCAGCGCGAGCACGGCCGTGAGAGCACGGGTTCTTCGCACGGTGGGGTTCCTTCCGTGAGGGGGGAACGTGCGAGGGCCGGGCGGCCCCAGTGCGTGTGGAGCCGCCCGGCCGTGGCCCTGCGTCAGGTGCAGGGCCATGTACGCAGAGCTTCGGACGCTGCTTCGGGGGCGCGGGGAACTGCGCGACCAGCCACGACGGACCGGCAGCCGAAGTCCCCGCGCCACCCGCGGAGCGCCCGGCGGGGGCTATTCGAGAAGCTCCGCGTACGAGCCCATGGCCAGGGCGATGTCCGCCTGGGCCCAGAACCGGTGGTACGTGAACGACGGCACCGCACCGCCCGCGAGATAACTCTCGATCTTCGACCAGGCGGGGTCGTCCTCGTAGAAGGACCGGATCGAGTCGAACGTCGACGACGAGTTGATCGCGTCACCGTTCGGCATCGTGCCCGTCCAGCCACTCGGGATGGACACCGGGTCGTCGAACCGGTTGTAGTCCGCGCGGTTCTCCGGGACGGCGACCCCGATGTCGTCCTGGTGGTTCGCCCACATACCGTCCAGCAGCTTCTTCGCCGCCGCCGCGGCCTCCGTGTCACCTGAGCGGTCGGCGTAGTACGTCAGGGTCTTGGCGTACGCGGCCGCCACACCGACGTCGTTGGTGTAGTCGGCGACGGTGACGTGCAGTCCGCTGTTGGAGCCGGGGCTGGAGGCGTTCCAGGTGTCGGGCTGGCCCGACCACTGGAGCGTCGACGGGACACGGAACGTGCCGTCCGGGTTGAACGTGGTCTCGGACAGCGCCCAGTCGACCCACTTGTCGAGGACCGTCTTGGCCTGCGCGTTCCCCGTCTGCTGGTACAGCTCGGCGACCCGCTCCATGGACCACGCCTGGAAGCCGAACCACTGGTTGGACGGCGGGTCGTGGTACACGGGCTTCTCGTCGTAGTACATGCCGTAGAACGTCGACTTCCCGGCGGGCGGGGTCGCGTACCGGCCCGCCCAGCTGTTGGTCGCGCCGCCGGCGATGGCGCCCTCGTCCGACTGGAGCCAGCGGTAGAACTCCAGCTGCCGGTCCATGGACTTGGCCCAGTCCGCCGCGCCCGTCGACGACTTGGGCTTCAGCGGGGCGTAGTTGCCCAGCGCGTAGGCGGCCAGCGGGTTCTGGTAGCCGCCGTGGGCGTGGCTGGAGCCGATGCGCCAGGACCAGCCGGCCGAGGTGTCGGTGGCACCGCCCCAGGCGTAGTACCAGGACATCAGGTACATCGAGGCGTCCTTGCCGGTGCCCGCCGGGCAGGTGGAGGGTCCGACGCAGTTGCCGATCTTCTTGAAGTACTTGTCGAACATGGAGTAGCGCAGGTAGTCGCCCATCTTGGCCGCCTTGGCGACGGTCCCGGAGACCTGCCCGCCCTTGCCCTGGTCCTTGGCCCACAGGTCCGCCCAGTAGGCGGCCTGCACGGCGCGCGCGTCGGCGTCCGGCGCGTTGGTGAACTTCCACTGCTTGGCATAGGAGGCGTCACCGGTGAACAGGTCCAGATAGCCGTTCTTGCCGCCGTACTTGAAGGCGTCGCAGGTCGGCTGCGGCACCGTCTCCCAGACCGACTCCTGCGAGCCGCGCTGGAAGGTGTTGATGTACGACGGGCCGGTGTCCGACGGCCCCGCCTCGCACTTGCCGGGCGAGTTGCCGTAGCCGTAGACGTTGTCGACGTCCTGGAGCCAGTGCATGCCGTAGACGTCGTCCGTGCCGTACGCGCTCTTCAGCTCGGCCGCGATCGGGTCCCGGCCCACCGAGACGCCGGCGTCGAGCTTGGCCGGGTACTCGCCCGGTGTGTCCAGCTCGGGCGCGTAGGTCGCCGGCTTGGAGGCGTTGTAGAAGGAGTTGGTCGGCTGGTCGGCCTTGGTGGGGATCATGTACTTCTCCATGAGCTCCCACGCGCCGTTGAACTTGGACCAGTCACCGGTCACCTTGCCGTACATGGCCTGGAGCCACAGGAGGTAGCTGTACGCCTCCGAGGTGGTCTCGTGGCCGTGGTCCGGCGCCTCGACGATCAGCGTCTCGACCGAGTGGTAGGGAATGCCCTCGGGGGAGAAGTAGCCGTTCGCCGGGTTGGTGATCTTCCCGTAGAGCTCGAGGAAGCGGGCGTCGTACGCCTTGCTCGCCGCGAGCTGGGTGACGGTGACCGAGGCCTTGGCGTGACCCGCTGCCGTCGACTCGAACACGGCCGAGCCGGTGCCGGAGCCGGCCGCGGTGACGGTCACCTTCTGCGCGGTGTTCCAGTTCTGCGGGGTGAAGGTGAGCGAGGCGCCGCCGGTGACCGACAGGCCCGAGTTGCCGCTCGCCCTGGCCGACGTCACCGTCACGTTGGACGCCGGCTGCTTGGACAGCTTCACCTCGTACGTGCCCGACTTGCCGGACTGCACGCCCAGTTGGAGGGGCGAGGCGACGACGGTGGGGCCGGCGGCGACCGTGATGCCGACCGGGGTGGAGTCGGCGGAGGCGCCCATGCTGTCGTAGGCCTTCGCCACCAAGGAATGACTGCCCACGGTCAAATCTGAGACGGACAGCGCGTAGGGCGCGCTGGTGTCCGTGCCCAGCAGCTTGGTGTCGTCGTAGAACTCCATCTTGCTGATCGTGGCGTTGTCCGCGGCGGCCGCGGTGGCGGCCAGCGGGACCGCCTCGCCCTGGGTGTAGACGGCGCCGGCGGCCGGGCTGGTCAGCACGGCGATCGGCGGCTGGTGGGCACCGGTGCAGGGGGTGCCGTTGACCGCGAAGGACGTGGGCGCGGTGTTGCTGCCGCTGTAGCTGAACTGGGCGCCGGTGGAGACGGCGGCGCCCGCGGCGACCCGCGCGTTGTGGGCGGCGTTCTTGACGGTGATGTTCTGGCCGGACTGGGACCAGGTGCCGTTCCAGCCGTTGCCCAGCTTCTGGTTGCCGGAGTAGGCGTAGGTCAGCGTCCAGCCGTCGATGGCGTCCGTGCCGCGGTTGGTGAGGGTCAGGTCCGCGGTGAAGCCGGAGCCCCAGTCGTTCGTCTTGTAATCGACACTGCACTGAAGTGCGGCCGCCTGCGCGGTGGTCGACCCTGAGGAGAGCATCGTCAACGGAAGCGCGAGAGCTGCGAGCGCGGCGGTCCACAGACGCCGCACCGCTCTCCGCCTCCGGGGTGGGGGATGCATGGTGCTGGTTCCTCCTTGCGGCTCGGAGAAGTCAAGGCTTGAACCAGTGGGAGCGCTCCCATAGTGAGGATGGGTCAGGTACCGGTCAAGGTCTTTGAAGAGTCGAAAAGATTCGACGCCGCGTGTTGAGCGAAAGTCAGTGACTCCCCTGTTCTTTGCCGACACTTGGCGCTACCTTCCTTGACACCAGTGGGAGCGGTTCCATCAGTCGACGCGTCCGTCACGACGGGCCCGACCTGCACGGAGTCGCTCATGCGACACCCCTCGCGTTCAGTACTTATAGCCGCCGCTCTCGCGGTCGTCCCCGGCTGCGCGAGTGCCGGTGCCGGGTTCCTCATGTCCTTGTCGGAGCGCGCCCTGAACGGCTGACACCCCCACCACCGAAAGGGAAACCCGCACTCATGAGCCGTACGAGAACAGCGTTACTGGCCGCCATGGCCCTGGTCGCCGGAGCGACCGGCACGGCGTTCGCCGTCGACCCGGACGGCATCGGCACCACCGCCGTCCCCTGCACCGTCGACTACAAGGTGCAGAACCAGTGGAACACCGGCTTCACCGCCGCCGTGACCATCACCAACAACAGTGCCGCGAAGTCGTCCTGGTCGCTGAAGTGGTCGTACGCCGGCAACCAGAAGGTCACCAGCGGCTGGAACGCCAAGATCAGCCAGAGCGGTGCCGACGTCACCGTGGCCAACGAGAGCTACAACGCCCAGCTCGCGACGGGCGGTTCGGTCAGCTTCGGCTTCCAGGGCTCCTACAGCGGCAGCAACGCGATCCCGGCCACCTTCACCCTCGACGGTGTGACCTGCAACGTCGACAGCGGCGGTCCCGGCGGCCCCACGGATCCGCCGGACCCGGGCGGCCCCGCCAACCGGGTCAACAACCCCTACGACGGCGCCAAGGTGTACGTGAACCCCGAGTGGTCCGCGAACGCCGCCGCCGAGCCGGGCGGCAGCCGCATCGCCAACCAGCCGACCGGTGTCTGGCTGGACCGGATCGCCGCGATCAACGGCGCCGGCGGCAAGATGGGCCTGCGCGCCCACCTCGACGAGGCGCTGCGCCAGAAGGGCTCCGGCGAGCTCGTCGTCCAGCTCGTGATCTACAACCTGCCCGGCCGTGACTGCGCCGCCCTCGCCTCCAACGGCGAGCTGAAGCCCGACGAGATCGGCCGCTACAAGACGGAGTACATCGACCCGATCAAGGCGATCCTCGCCGATTCGAAGTACTCCTCGCTGCGAATCGTCACGACCGTCGAGATCGACTCGCTGCCGAACCTCGTCACCAACACCGGCAGCCGCCCGACGGCCACCCCGCAGTGCGACGTGATGAAGGCCAACGGCAACTACATCAAGGGCGTCGGCTACGCGCTGAACAAGCTCGGCGACGTGCCGAACGTCTACAACTACGTCGACGCCGGCCACCACGGCTGGATCGGCTGGGACGACAACTTCGCTCCCTCCGCGACCCTGTTCAAGGAAGCGGCGACCGCCGAGGGCGCGACTGTCAACGACGTCCACGGCTTCATCACCAACACGGCGAACTACAGCGCCCTGAAGGAGGACCACTTCTCCATCAACGACAACGTGGCCGGCAAGTCCGTCCGCGAGTCGAATTGGGTCGACTGGAACCGCTACGTCGACGAGCTGTCCTTCGCCCAGGCCTTCCGCAACCAGCTGGTCTCGGTCGGCTTCAACTCCGGCATCGGCATGCTGATCGACACCTCCCGCAACGGCTGGGGCGGCGCCGCCCGGCCCACCGGCCCCGGCGCCCAGACCTCCGTCGACACCTACGTCGACGGCGGCCGCTACGACCGCCGCATCAACCCCGGCAACTGGTGCAACCAGTCCGGAGCCGGCCTCGGCGAGCGCCCGAAGGCCAGCCCGGCCGCCGGGATCGACGCCTACGTGTGGATGAAGCCGCCGGGCGAGTCCGACGGGGCGAGCAAGGAGATCCCGAACCCCGAGGGCAAGGGCTTCGACCGGATGTGCGACCCGACGTACGAGGGCAACCCGCGCAACGGCAACAACCCGTCCGGTGCCCTGCCGGACGCGCCGATTTCCGGGCACTGGTTCTCCGCCCAGTTCCGGCAGCTGATGCAGAACGCGTACCCGCCGCTGTCCTGACCCGCTGACACCCCGTCCCCACGGATCCGCCGGGGCTCCGGCCCCGGCGGATCATTCTCTTGCGGGAACGGCAAGAGCGGTGGCCTTCCCCGGTGCGTCGGCTCAGGCTGGCGGCATCCGAGGGAGAGGCTGACCACCATGGCGCACGACCACGACCACGACCACCACCAAGACCACGAGCACAACCAGGAGCACGGGCAGGGCCATGGCCACCATCACGGCTCCACGGACATCGACTGGGCCGAGATGGGCCCGAAGCTGGAGTCACAGGCGGAGCTGTTCGCGTCCCTGTACGAGCGGGCCATGGCCTGGCTGGCGCAGGAGGTGACCGAGCCGGGCCTGATCGTCGACGCGGGCAGCGGGCCGGGCGTCGTGTCGTGTCTGTTCGCCGAGACGTTCCCGGGCGCGCGGATCGTCGCGGTGGACGGTTCGGAGCCCCTGCTGGAGCGGGCACGGGCACGGGCCGAGCGGCTGGGGGTCGCCGACCGCTTCGACACGATCGCCGGTGAACTCCCGGACGTGCTCGACCAGTTGGACTACCCCGCCGACCTGCTCTGGGCGAGCCGCAGCCTGCACCACCTGGGCGACCAGCGGGCCGCGCTCACCGCCTTCGCCGCGCGGCTGGCGCCCGGCGGCACGCTCGCCCTGATGGAGGGTGGTCTGCCCCCGCGGTACCTGCCGCGCGACATCGGCATCGGCCGGCCCGGGCTCCAGGCGCGGATCGACGCGGTGGAAGCGGAGTGGTTCACGCGGATGCGGGCGGAGTTGCCGGGGCATGTCGCGGAGGCGGAGGACTGGCCGGGGCTGCTGGCCGCCGCGGGACTGAAGCATGCCAGGACGCATACGTTCCTGCTCGACCTGCCCGCGCCCGCCTCGGAGCGGGCCCGGGCGTATGTCGTGGCGTCTCTGTCACACGTGCGCGAGAGGCTCGAGGGCGGGCTCGACTCGGAGGATCTCGCGACTCTTGATCGGCTGCTTGACCCCGACGACGAGGCGAGTCTGCACCGGCGGGCGGATGTGTTTGTTCTGGAGGCGCATACGGTGCACACGGCCGTGCGCGCGGCTGCCGGTTGATACGGGGTGCTCGGCGTTGGTGCTGGGAGCGGGTGGGTGCGCAGCCCGGCGTAGCGGGGTGCCGCTGCGCCCACCCGTGCCGCCCCAGCGGCACGACTGCCCGCAGCTGGGCCAGCTGCGGGCAGTCGGATTCCTCAGGCGCCGTCGAACGTTGCCGGGTCCGGGCCCAGGCGGCGGTCCTCGTTGAGGGCGCTGATGGCCGCCAGGTCCTCCGTGTCCAGGCTGAAGTCGAAGACCTCGATGTTCTCCTTGATCCGTGCCGGCGTCACGGACTTGGGGATGACCACGTTGCCCAGCTGGATGTGCCAGCGCAGGACGACCTGGGCCGGAGTGCGGTTGTGCTTCCGGGCGATGGCCACGATCGCCGGGACCTCCAGCAGGCCCTTGCCCTGGCCGAGCGGCGACCAGGCCTCCGTGGCGATGCCCTGCTCCGCGTGGTACTCACGGGCCTCGCTCTGCTGGAGGTGCGGGTGCAGCTCGATCTGGTTCACGGCCGGGATGACCGACGTCTCGCCGATCAGCCGCTCCAGGTGCTCGGGAAGGAAGTTGGAGACACCGATGGCCCGGATCCGGCCGTCGGCGTGCAGCTTCTCGAACGCCTTGTACGTGTCGACGTAGGTGCCCCGGGCCGGCAGCGGCCAGTGGATCAGGTACAGGTCGACGAAGTCCAGGCCGAGCTTGTCCAGCGACGTGTCGAAGGCGCGCAGCGTCGAGTCGTACCCCTGGTCGGCGTTCCAGAGCTTCGTGGTGACGAACAGCTCCTCGCGGGGGAGACCGGACGCGGCGATGGCCTTGCCGGTGCCCTTCTCGTTGCCGTAGATCGCCGCTGTGTCGATGCTGCGGTACCCGGCCTCCAGCGCCGTCGCGACGGCCGACTCGGCCTCGTCGTCCGGCACCTGCCAGACGCCGAAGCCCAGCTGGGGCATCTCGACGCCGTTGTTCAGGATGATCGGGGGGACCTTGCTCACGAGCTCTCGATCCTTCGGTTTGTGGTCGGTGTACCTCCCATCGTCAACGATCACGAGCCGTGATGCATTCCTGACGGGAGAATTCCGGCGTGAGATTCACCTGTTACCTGGAGAATCACGCCCGGTACAGTGCCTCGACCTCGTTCTCGTACGCCTTTTCGATCGCCTTCCGCTTCAGCTTCAGGGACGGGGTCAGCAGCCCGTGCTCCTCGGTGAACGGCTGGGCCAGGATGCGGAAGGTGCGGATGGACTCGGCCTGCGAGACAAGGGTGTTGGCCGCGACCACCGCGCGCCGCACCTCCGCCTCCAGATCCGCGTCGCGCACCAGCTCCGCCGCGGACATCCGCGGCTTGCCCCGCATCGTCAGCCAGTGCTCCACGGCCTCCTGGTCGAGGGTCACGAGGGCGGCGATGTACGGGCGGTCGTTGCCGACGACGATGCACTGGTTGACCAGTGGATGGTCACGGACGCGTTCCTCCAGCACACCGGGAGAAACACTCTTGCCGCCCGATGTGACCAGGATCTCCTTCTTGCGGCCGGTGATGGTGAGGTAGCCGTCCTCGTCGAGTGCGCCGAGGTCGCCGGTGGCCAGCCAGCCGTCGTGCAGGGTCTGGTCGGTCGCCTTGGGATTGTTGAGGTACCCCTGGAAGACGTTCTGGCCGTGCAGCCAGATCTCGCCGTCGTCCGCGATGTGCACGGTCATACCGGGGATGGGCTGCCCGACCGTGCCGAAGCGCGTGCGGCCGGGCGGGTTGGCGGTCGCGGCGGCCGTGGACTCGGTCAGGCCGTAGCCCTCGTAGATGTGCACGCCCGCCCCGGCGAAGAACAGGCCGAGCCGCCGGTCCATCGCCGAACCGCCCGACATGGCGTGCTTGATGCGGCCGCCCATCGCGGCGCGGATCTTGGCGTAGACGAGCTTGTCGAACAACTGGTGCTGCATGCGCAGGCCGGCGGACGGGCCGGGGCCGATGCCCCAGGCCTTCGCCTCCATCGCGTCCGCGTACTTGATGGCGATGTCGACGGCCTTCTCGAACGGGCCGGAACGCCCCTCCTTCTCGGCCTTGCGGCGGGCCGCGTTGAACACCTTCTCGAAGATGTACGGCACGGCCAGGAAGAACGTCGGTTTGAACGCGGCCAGGTCCGGCAGCAGGGCCGCCGCGTTCAGCTGCGGCTGATGGCCGAACTTCACCTTGCCCCGGATCCCGGCGACCTGGACCATCCGCCCGAAGACGTGGGCGAGCGGCAGGAACAGCAGGGTGGCGGCCTCGTCGCCGCGCTTGGAGTGGAACACCGGCTCCCAGCGCTCGATGACCGTGTCCGCCTCGTACATGAAGTTGCCGTGCGTGATGACACAGCCCTTGGGGCGGCCGGTGGTGCCCGAGGTGTAGATGATCGTGGCGACCGAGTCGGGGGTGACGGCCTGCCGGTGGCGGTGCACCACCTCGTCGTCGAGGTGCGCGCCGGCGTCGTACAGCTCGTGCACGGCGCCGGAGTCGAGCTGCCACAGGCGGCGCAGCTGGGGGAGCCGGTCGATGACGGTGGCGATCGTCATCGCGTGGTCCTCGTGCTCCACGACCGCGGCCGTCACCTCGGCGTCGTACAGCATCCAGAAGCACTGCTCGGCCGAGGACGTCGGGTAGACCGGCACCACCTGGGCGCCGATCGTCCACAGCGCGTAGTCGAACAGCGTCCACTCGTAGCGCGTACGGGACATGATCGCGACGCGGTCGCCGAACCGGATTCCGCTCGCCAGCAGGCCCTTGGCCAGGGCGAGCACCTCGTCACGGAACTCGGCGCTGGTGACGTCGCGCCACTGCCCGGACTCGTCCTTGCGGCCCAGCGCGATGCGCAGCGGGTCATCCTGGGCATACTCGAAGACCACGTCGGCCAGACCGCCCACCGGAGGTGCCAACGCCAACGGAGGGTTGGTGAACTCGCGCAAACCCCGCTCCCCGCTCCTCAGCGCTTTTGTTGAGTGACGCTCCGCACAGCGCCGTGAAAGCTACCCCAACCGGGCAGGGGGCGGGAGGGGTGGCGAAGGCGAGCAGCACTCTTGTCCGCGCTGGTCAGGGAGGGAAAATGCGCCCACATGGGGAAGGGTCGGACAGAATCCTGACGGTTGAGTAAGTTTCGGAGCCGTAATCTCCACCGAATCTGTACGACGCCCTACGGCCCGAGGCTCCTCGTGCGCGGTGCCCGGCCGTCTCTTCTGTCAGCGCCCCGCAGGCGGATTTCGTCACTCCGGTTCAGTCGGTCGCCGCCCGCCAGGATCGCCGCGGCCAGGGCGTCCGCCGCTCCCTGGGCGGCGGGGCTCCGCCGGCCGTGGACCACGACGAAGTCGACCTGTCCCAGTTCCGGCAGCCCCGCCCGGTCCGGGATCCGGACCAGGCCCGGCGGGATGAGGCCGCGGGAGTGGGCCATCACGCCGAGCCCCGCCCGGGCCGCCGCGACGAGGCCGTTGAGAGAGCCGCTCGTGCACACCACGCGCCACTCGCGGCCCTGCCGCTCCAGCGCCTCCAAGGCGAGCGCGCGGGTGATGCCCGGCGGCGGATAGACGATGAGCGGCACGGGACGGTCCGGGTCGAGCCGGAGGCGCTCCGCGCCGATCCACACCAGCCTGTCGTGCCGGACCAGCTCGCCGCGCGGATCCTCGGGCCGCCGCTTGGCCAGGACGAGGTCCAGCTTCCCGGCGGCGAGCTGCTCGTGCAGCGTGCCCGACAGCTCGACCGTCAGCTCCAGGTCGACCTCGGGGTGGTCGTGCCGGAAGCCCTCGAGGATCTCCGGCAGCCGGGTCAGCACGAAGTCCTCCGACGCGCCGAAGCGCAGCCGGCCGCGCAGCCGGGTGCCCGTGAAGAACGCCGTCGCCTGCTCGTGCACCTCCAGGATCCGGCGCGCGAACCCGAGCATGGCCTCGCCGTCCTCCGTGAGCTCCACCGAGTGCGTGTCGCGGGTGAACAGCGTCCTCCCGGTGGCGTCCTCCAGCCGCCGCACGTGCTGGCTGACGGTGGACTGCCGCAGCCCGAGCCGCCGGGCGGCCTGCGTGAAGCTCAGCGTCTGCGCCACCGAGAGGAAGGTGCGCAGATGGGAGGGGTCGTACATGAGCGCCAGGCTATCGCGGAACGTGATGACAGTGAGAGCGGTATGCGGGATTCCCGATCGCCGGGCCGAGGAGCAGGATGGAAGGGGGCCGTACCGGCCCGCACCGCACGTGAGTACCGCACGTATGTACCGCCCGTAAGTCCCGAGCAAGTGGAGCACCGTGAAACGCCTGCGCCGGCCGCGTCGGATGCCGATCGACCCGTACATCCTTCTCCTCCTCGCGACGGTGGGTGTCGCCGCCCTGTTCCCGGCGCGCGGGACGGTCGCCGACGTCGCGTCCGGTGCCTCCACGGCGGCGATCGCCCTGCTGTTCTTCCTCTACGGCGCCCGGCTGTCCACCCGTGAGGCCCTGGACGGGCTGCGCCACTGGCGGCTCCACGTCACCGTCCTGGCCTGCACCTTCGTCGCCTTTCCACTGCTCGGCCTGGCGGTCCGCGGGCTGGTGCCGGTGATCCTGACGCACCCGCTGTACCAGGGCCTGCTCTTCCTCACGCTCGTCCCGTCGACCGTGCAGTCCTCGATCGCCTTCACCTCGATGGCCCGCGGCAACGTGCCCGCCGCGATCTGCGCGGGCTCCTTCTCCTCCCTCGTCGGCATCGTCGCCACCCCGCTGCTCGCGGCCTCGCTGCTCGGCGGCAGCGGCGGCGGGTTCTCCGCCGACTCGCTGCTGAAGATCGTGCTGCAACTGCTCGTGCCGTTCCTCGCCGGGCAGCTGCTGCGCCGCTGGATCGGCGGCTTCATCACCCGCCACAAGAAGGTCCTCGCGCTGGTGGACCGCGGCTCGATCCTGCTCGTCGTCTACACCGCGTTCAGCCAGGGCATGGTCCAGGGCATCTGGCACCAGGTGAGCCCTCTCCGGCTGGGCGGGCTGCTCGTCGTCGAGGCCGTGATCCTCGCCGTGATGCTGCTGCTGACCTGGTACGGCGGCAAGGCGCTGGGCTTCGTCCGGGAGGACCGGATCACCCTCCAGTTCGCCGGATCGAAGAAGTCCCTGGCCGCCGGACTGCCCATGGCGAGCGTCCTGTTCGGCCCGCAGGCCTCGCTGGCCGTGCTGCCGCTGATGCTCTTCCACCAGATGCAGCTGATGGTCTGCGCGGTGATCGCCAAGCGCCGCTCGCACGACCCCCGCCCGGAGGTCACCGGGCCGGAGCCAGCCGCAGCGTCACGAACCGCGGTCGGTACAGGGACACGTTCCGGCTGAGCTGGGCGGCGGCGCCCGTCGTCTCCAGCCAGTTGACGTCGTAGCTCAGCACGAGACGTCCCTCGCCGCTCAGGACCGGGTGCGCCTGCGGGTTGTAGGCGGCCACCTGGCCCTGCGGCAGCGACGGGCTGAACTCCTTCGCGGGCCCGTGCCACGGCCCGGCCGGGGAGCACGCCCAGTACGAGGCGACGGTGGTCAGGCCCTTCGTGCCCGCGGCCATCGTGAACAGCACGTACGTCCCGCCGTCCCGGACGACCGAGAACGCGCTGCCCACCCCCCTGCGCTGCCCGTCCCCGAGCACCGCCCGGGGACGGGCGCCGGCCGCCCACGCCGAGCCGTTCCAGTACCGCCAGGCCGCCGGGTCCCCGAGCCTGCCCTCCGGCACCCGCGCCACGTACGCGTGCGAGGCCGGGCGGGAGGCGGCCCGGCCGTCGTCGCCGCCGAAGACGTACGTCCAGCCGCCCTCCTCGACCAGCGTCGTGCCGAACAGCACCCGCCGGGACGGGTCCGGGACCAGCTGCTGGTCGAGCACCTTGACGACCGACTCCAGGCGCAGATCGGGCAGCGACAGCGTGGCGACCTCGGTCGCGGTGGGCACGCCGTAGATCCACGGGGCCTGGCCGGCCGTGCGCACCCACAGCAGCACCCGGACGACCTGCTCCGAGGAGCCGGGGGAGCGGGGTTCGACGCGGGCGGCGACCGGCCAGCGCCACTGGTTCGGCGCCGGGTCGGCGAAGAGCGGGGCGGGGAGGGTGGTCTCCAGCCGGCCGTCGCGCATCAGCACGGCCGAGTTGCGCACCAGCGGCGCGGTGGTGTCCCGCCAGGCGTGGGACTCACCGGCCGGGTTGGGCGGGCCGTACACCCGGCCCAGGTAGGTGTCCGAGAACAGCCACAGCACCCGGCCGTCCGGCAGCCGCACCGAGTGGGTGCCGTCGCCGCCGGTCCAGTCGTCGGTGCGGGCCGCGTCGTCGCCGTAGCGGGCGAACTCGGCGGTGAGGCCGTCGTCCGCCTGCCAGGAGCGCACGGTGCGCGCCCCGCAGGCGGTGTCGTCGTCCGGGCTCTCGTCCTCGGGGAGGGCGATGAGCAGCGCGGCGCCGAGAACCAGGACCAGCAGCAGGCCGATCCCGGTTCCGGTGCGCTGTCGTGCTCGTGCTGTTTCTGCGTCGTCGGGCACGTGCCGTGACGTTAGTTGCTGCCGCTCACCCGGTCCATGGGGAGCCACAGGACCGTGCCCCTGGTGGCCGCGCCCTTGGTGCCGGCGCCCAACTCCCTGTCGGTGAGGGCCCGGTTCCAGACGTGGACGTCGTCGATCGCTCCCGTCAGGAACGCCCGGCTGTCCATGCGCTGGCCGATGTGCACGCCGAACGGGGAGTTACGGCTGACCGAGCCCGGCACGTCCGGGGTGCTGACCGGCGTGCCGTCGAGGAAGAGGGTCAGTTGCCCGCCGCCCCGGCGCAGGACCAGGTGATGCCAGCGGCCGTCGTTGTGGGCGCCGTCGGTCCACACCGAGGCCGTCCGGACGGTCGTCGCGCCCGACCGGGTGGTGATGAGCGCCCGGACCCGGTCGCTCGCCGGTTCCCCGCGCAGCCAGACCTGCGGCTGGTTGGTGCCGATGCCGCCCATCCACAGGAAGGGCTGTTCGCCGGTCGTGGCCGTGTAGCGGAAGAACAGCGAGGCCGTGAAGTCCCCCTCGCCGAGCGGCAGTCGGGACCGGTAGGGCAGGCGTACGGCGTCGTCGGTGCCGTCGAAGGACAGCGCGCTGCCGAGGACACCCGCCGTCCGCCCGGCATCGCCGAGCACGGCCGCCGGCCTCGCGCCCGGTGCCGCGTCGCGGGTGGTCGGGTCGGCGCCACGGCGCGGTTTCAGCCAGTCCTCGGTGAAACGGGCGAAGCGGATCTCGTCGCGGGCGTCGACCGCGCCGCCCTCGTACAGCAGGCCCACCGTCGAGGAGTCGACCGCCGCCATGTCGGAGTAGCCGGACCAGTCCGTGGTGACGACCGTGCCCCGGTCCACGCTGTCCCAGGTGCGCCCGCCGTCGTAGGAGGAGCGGACCATCATCGTCCGGCGGCGGTCGGGATCGGCCGGGGCGGACAGCAGCATCCGGTGGCCGAGGCGCAGCGTCGCGCCCTGGACCTGTGGGGTGTAGAGGTCCGGGAGGGCGCGGAAGGGCGTGGCGAAGCTGTCGCCGCCGTCCAGGCTGAGGGTCTGGGAGCGGTGCCCCAGGTCGGTGCCGTCCTGTTCGCGTCCGCTGACGAGGACGGCCCCGTCGGCCCGTTCGGTGAGCGTCACCTCCGAGGGCTTCTGCCGGAACATGCCGTCCTGCGCTATCGGCCAGGAGTCCGTGGCGCCGATCCGCCAGTGGTCGCCGCCGTCGTCGCTGACGATGAGCGCGGCGTGGTTGGCGCTGACCCGGCTGCCGTTCCAGGTCTCGGTGTTCACGCCGAAGACCAGCCGCCCGGCGTGCTTGCCGCGGGTGAGCTGGATGCCGTGCACGGGCCCGGTGGCGTACCAGGAGTTCCAGTGGCCGGGCAGGATCTGGTCGCTCAGGTCGCGCGGCTCGGACCAGGTCCGGCCGTCGTCGTCGCTGTACTGGAGGTGCGGGGTGCGGTCGCAGGGGACGGTGCAGTTGCCGGCGTCCGTACGGCCCGTGTTGTACGTCTCGGCCAGCAGGATGCGGCCGGTCCTGCGGTCCACGAGGGGCGCCGGGTTGCCGTGGGTGTCGCCCGCGCCCTCGTTGACGACCTGGAGCGGTCCCCAGGTGCGGCCGCCGTCGGTGGAGCGTTTGAGGACGATGTCGATGTCGGCCGCGTCACCGCAGTTGAGGACGCGGCCCTCGGCGAAGGCGAGCAGCGTGCCGGCCGTGGTCCGCACGATCGCCGGGATCCGGAAGCACGCGTAGCCGGGGTCCTGGGAGGCCTTGAAGAGGACCTGTTGCTCGAACTCCGGTAAGGCGGCGGCGGGTTGGGCGCGGGCCGGGCCGACGGGCGCGAGCAGCGCCACGGCGGTGAGGACGGCTGTCAGGGTGGATCTCAGACGTGCGCGAAGTCTTGACGGCATGGTGCGACCTGCCCTTCATGCGTCTGTCGGCTGGACCACCGAGGCATGGGAACAGAAATCCGGGGATCGGAAGTCCGAGGCACGGACATTCGGTCAACCGGACATCCCACGTCCCATGTGTGGGGCCACAGACGGTACTTGGCTTCACAGACCCCCCACAAGGAGCGTGCGTCAGGGGATCAGGACGACCTTGCCGAGGTTGGCCCTCGCCTCGATCTCCCCGTGTGCCTTCGCCGCGTCCTGAAGGGCGAACTCCCCGTGCACGACGGGCCTGACCTCTCCGGCCGCGAACAGCCGCCACAGCTCCTCGCGCCACTGCTCGTACAACTCCGGCTTCCCGCGCGCGACACGGGCCATCTGGAACCCGATCACCGACTTGGCGCCGGCGAGCAGGTCGTACGCCTGCACGGTGCCCCCGCCCGAGCTGTACGCCACCAGCCGTCCCTCCGGGGCGAGTGCGGCGAGGGCCGGGGTGAGCAGCTCGCCGCCGACCGCGTCCAGGGCGTAGTCGACCGGGGCGCCCCAGGTGTCGTCGCCGTAGGTGACGACGTGATCGGCGCCGAGGTCACGGACGAAGCCGGCCTTGGCCGGATCGGAGACGGCCCCCACGACCCGCCCGGCGCCCCGCGTCCTGGCCAGCTGCACGGCCAGGTGCCCGACACCGCTCGCCGCGGCGGTGACCAGGGCCGCCTCGCCCGGCTCGGGTCGCGCCGCCTCCAGGGCGCCGAGGGCGACCAGGCCGCTGCGGACCAGGGCGACGGCCGTGACGGCGTCGGCGTCCGCCGGGACCGGGGAGGCCATGGCCTCGTGCAGGAGCGCGAAGTCGGCGTAGCCGTGGCCGAAACAGAGCCCCGTCACGCGGTCGCCGGTGCCGAAGCGGGTGACGCCCTCGCCGACTGCCGTGACCTCCCCGGCGATCTCTCCGCCGAGCGGGACCGGCTCCGCCGCCTCGCCGACCTTGCGGACGACCGGGAGCGTGACGCCGATCGCCTCCGCGCGCACGAGCAGCTCTCCGGGGCCCGGTTCGGGCACCGGTGCCTCCTCCAGGAACAGGGGGCCGCCTCGGGATTCGTAGCGGACACGGCGCATCGCACCTCCGGATGTCGTTGGTGGTCCCCACAGATTCGTTGGGGTGCCCAACGGTATAGGAGGATCATAGGGAGAACCAACGATCTCTTGGTTAGGCTGCGGCCATGTCGGAAGCCCCCCTCCCCGCGATCCGCTCCCTGCCCAGCTGGCTGCTCGGCCGTGCCGCCGCCCGCGGCCGGGCCCTGGTGGCCGAGGCACTGGCCGAGGTGGACATGCGGATGTGGCACCACGTCGTGCTCTCCGCCGTCCGGGACCTCGGCCCCGTCGCCCAGGCCGACCTCGGGCGCGGGGTCCGGCTGGACCCCAAGGACCTGGTCGGCGTCCTGAACGACCTCCAGGCGGCGGGCCTGGTGGTGCGCGAGCCGGACCCGAAGGACCGGCGGAAGAACGCCGTGTCCCTCACCGCCCGGGGAGCCCGGCTGCTGACACGCTGCGAGAAGGCGGCCCGCGCGGCCAACGAAGAGCTGCTCGCCCCGCTGTCGGAGGCCGAACGCGAGGAGTTCACGGGCATGCTGCGGCGCATATCCGGCACGGGCGACACCGGCACGGGCGACTGACCTCCGGCACGGGCGACTGACGGCTGCTCCGCCGGGCCCGGGCCGAGACGGGGCCCCTGCGGCGCAGGGGGCGCTCCCCGCCGGTCGGGGCCCCGCCGCCGTGTCGCGGAAGGAACCTGGTCAGCCCTGGGCGGCCGCGGCCCGCAGAGCGATCCGGTCCTCACCCGCGTACACGTTCATGGAGGTGCCCCGCAGGAAGCCCACCAGCGTCAGGCCCGTCTCGGCGGCCAGGTCCACCGCCAGCGAGGACGGAGCGGACACCGCCGCCAGGACCGGGATGCCGGCCATCACGGCCTTCTGGGCCAGCTCGAAGGAGGCCCGGCCCGAGACGAGCAGGATCGTCCGGGACAGCGGCAGCTCCCCGTTCTGCAGGGCGCGGCCGACCAGCTTGTCGACCGCGTTGTGCCGGCCCACGTCCTCCCGGACGTCCAGCAGCTCGCCGTCCTCCGAGAAGAGCGCCGCCGCGTGCAGGCCGCCGGTCCGGTCGAAGACCCGCTGGGCCGCGCGCAGCCGGTCGGGCAGGCCCGCCAGCAGCTCGGGAGTGACCCGGACCGGGGGAGTGTCGGCGATGGGCCAGCGGGCCGTCGTGCGCACCGCGTCCAGCGACGCCTTGCCGCACAGCCCGCAGGAGGACGTCGTGTAGACGTTCCGTTCCAGCGTGATGTCGGGGATCACCACCCCGGGGGCCGTCTGCACGTCGACCACGTTGTACGTGTTCGAGCCGTCGGCCGTGGCCCCGGCGCAGTAGACGATGTTCCGCAGGTCCTGCTGCCCGCCCAGCACCCCCTCGCTCACCAGGAAGCCCGCCGCCAGCGCGAAGTCGTCGCCCGGCGTGCGCATGGTGATCGCCAGGGGCTTGCCGTTCAGCCGGATCTCCAGGGGCTCCTCGGCGACGAGCGTGTCCGGACGGCTGGAGACCGCCCCGTCGCGGATGCGGAGCACCTTGCGTCGTTCCGTGACTCGTCCCATGTCCTGATCAGCCCCGGTTCTGTACGTGCTGGTAGCCGAAGCGGCCCTTGATGCAGAGGTTGCCGTGGGTCACCGGGTTGTCGTGCGGTGACGTGACCTTCACGATCTCATTGTCCTGCACGTGCAGCGTCAGGTTGCAGCCCACTCCGCAGTACGCGCACACCGTGGTCGTCTCCGTCTGCCGCGACTCGTCCCACGTACCCGCCGCGCGCATGTCGAACTCGGACTTGAAGGACAGCGCGCCCGTCGGGCACACCTCGATGCAGTTCCCGCAGTACACGCACGCCGAGTCGGTCAGCGGGGCGTCGTGCTCCACGGCGATCCGCGCGTCGAAGCCGCGCCCGGCGACCGAGATCGCGAAGGTGTTCTGCCACTGGTCGCCGCAGGCGTCGACGCACTTGTAGCAGAGGATGCACTTGTCGTAGTCGCGCACGTACAGGTCGTTGTCGATCTTCGGTTCCTCGTTGAGCCGGGCCGCGTCCGGGCCGAAGCGGTCCGGCTTCGCCTCGTACTCCTTGAGCCACTCGGCGACCCGTGGTGTCGTCGACAGGTCGACCGAGGACGCGAGCAGTTCGAGGACGACCTTGCGGCTGTGCCGGGCCCGCTCGGTGTCGGTGCGGACCTCCATGCCCGGCTCGGCCTTGCGGGAGCAGGCCGGGACGAGGGTGCGGGCCCCCTCGACCTCGACGACACAGACCCGGCAGGCGTTCTTCGGGCGCAGGGTGTCGCCCTCGCACAGGGTCGGGATGTCCTTCCCGGCCGCCCGGCAGGCGTCGAGGATCGTCGAGCCCTCGGGGACCCTGGCCTCCTCGCCGTCGATCGTGAACTCCAGCACGCGGCGCGGGATCCCCAGCGGTGTGACGGTCATTCGTACGCCCCCAGACGGTCGATGGCGGATTCCACGGCGTTCCAGGCGGTCTGCCCGAGACCGCAGATCGAGGCGTCCCGCATCGCGCGGCCGACCTCCCTGAGCAGGGCGATGTCCCCGGCCGCGGCGGCGCCCGTGCGCTCCACGATCCGGTGCAGCGCCTCCTCCTGCCGCACGGTCCCGACCCGGCAGGGCACGCACTGGCCGCACGACTCGTCGCGGAAGAACTCCGCGATGCGCAGCAGCAGCCGGGGCAGGGGCACGCTGTCGTCGAAGGCCATCACGACCCCGGAGCCGAGCGTCGTGCCCGCCTCCCGTGTCCCTTCGAAGGTGAGCGGGACGTCCAGCTCGTCGGCCCGTACGAAACCGCCCGCCGCCCCGCCGAGCAGTACCGCCCGCAGCCCGTCCCGCACCCCGGCGAGGGTGAGCAGGTCGCCCAGCGTCGCGCCGAACGGCAGCTCGTAGACGCCCGGCCGCTCCACGCTCCCGGACACGCAGAACAGCTTCGGCCCGGTGGACCGGCCCGTGCCGATCGCCGCGTACGCCGGGGCGCCCATGGTGAGGATCGGCAGCACGTTGACCAGCGTCTCGACGTTGTTCTCGACCGTCGGCTTGCCGAACAGGCCCTTCTCCACGGGGAACGGCGGCTTCGAGCGGGGCTCGCCCCGGTAGCCCTCGATGGAGTTGAACAGGGCCGTCTCCTCACCGCAGATGTAGGCGCCCGCACCGCGCCGGATCTCGATGTCGAAGGCGTAGCCCTGGCCGAGGACGTCGTCGCCGAGCAGTCCGCGCGCGCGGGCCTGCGCGATCGCGTGTTCGAGGCGGTGCAGGGCGCGGGGGTACTCGCCGCGCAGGTAGAGGTAGCCCTGGTGGGCGCCCGTCGCGTACGCGGCGATCGTCATGGCCTCGACCAGCGCGTACGGGTCGGCCTCCATGAGCACGCGGTCCTTGAACGTGCCCGGCTCGGACTCGTCGGCGTTGCAGACGAGGTAGTGCGGATGGTCCGGCTGGGACGCCGTCGCCTGCCACTTGCGGCCCGTCGGGAAGGCCGCGCCGCCCCGCCCGACCAGGCCCGAGTCGGTGACCTCGCGGATGACCCCGGCGGGGCCCAGCTCGAAGGCCCGGCGCAGGGCCGTGTAGCCGCCGTGGGCGCGGTAGTCGTCCAGGGACGCCGGGTCGACCACGCCGACCCGGTGCAGCAGCATCAGGTCCTCCTGCCCGGCCTGGGGCACCGCGAGCGCGGCCGGCGGCTCCTCCGGCGCCGAATCGGGGGCGCTCGCGGCGAGGACGGCGTCGTGCACGGCCGCCGGCGCCGAGACCGCCGTACGGACCGGGTCCCCGGCCCTGATCGCGAGCGCGGCCGGGGCGCGTTCGCACAGGCCCAGGCAGGGGCTGCGCTCGACCACGACCCCACTGCCGAGCCCCAGCCGCTCCTCGACCCCCGCGCACAACTCCGGGGCCCCGGCCGCCGCGCACGCCAGGTCCGTGCAGACGTGGAGCACGGTCGCCGGACGCGGCTTGACGGAGAACATGGCGTAGAAGGTGGCGACCCCGTACGCCTCCGCCGGCGGCACCGTCAGCCGCCGGCACAGGTAGTCCAGGGCGCCGTCGCTGATCCAGCCGACCCGGTCGTTGATCGCGTGCAGCCCCGGCAACAGCAGGTCGCGGCGGTCCCGGGCCGCACGTCCGCCGCGAGCCCACCTGAGATCGGCATCGGAGCGGTCGGCGCCCTCCCAGGAGGACTCCGGAGGCCCGAGCAGGGCGTCGACGGCCGCCCGTTCCTCGTCCGTCGGTTTGCTGTCACCGAAGTGCAGGTCCACAGTGCTTCACCCCACGATGGTCGCGATGGGCAGCTTCTCGATCCGGATCGCCGACGCCTTGAACTCCGCCGTCCCCGCGATCGGGCAGTTCGCCTCGATCGTCAGCGCGTTGGTGTCCACCTCGTCGGGGAAGTGCATGGTCATGAAGGCGAGTCCGGACCGCAGCGCGGGGTCCACCCACACGGGCGCGGTCACCGACCCGCGCCGCGAGGTGACCTGCACCTGCTCGCCGACCACCACTCCGTAGCGCTCGGCGTCCTCCGGGCTCAGTTCGATGTACTCGCCGCGCCGCAGCGGCGAGGCGTAACCGCCGCTCTGCACACCGGTGTTGTACGAGTCGAGGCGCCGCCCGGTGGTGAGCCGGATCGGGTACTCCTCGTCGGTGAGGTCCACGGGCGGGTCGTGCTGCACGATCCCGAAGGGCGCGAGCGGACCGCGCTCGGCGGGGTCGGACTCCCACAACCGGCCGTGCAGGTAGGTCGGTTCGAGTCCGTCGGTGCTGGGGCACGGCCACTGGATGCCCTGGTGCTCCTCCAGGCGCTCGTACGTCATGCCGTAGTGGTCGGGCGAGACCGAACGGAGCTCGTTCCACACGGTCTCGGCGTCGGCGTACTTCCAGTCGTGGCCGAGGCGGGCCGCGAGGTCGCAGAGGATGTCGATGTCCTCACGGGCCTCGCCGGGCGGGGTGACGGCCTTGCGGACGCGCTGCACGCGCCGCTCGCTGTTGGTGGTCGTGCCGTCGGTCTCCGCCCAGCCGGCCGTGGCGGGCAGGACGACGTCCGCGAGCTCGGCCGTCTTCGTCAGGAAGATGTCCTGCACGACGAGGAAGTCGAGCGCGTTGAGCCGCCGTACGGCCTGCTCGCTGTCGGCCTCCGACTGGGCGGGGTTCTCGCCGATGCAGTAGACGGCCTTGAGGGCGCCGTCCTCCATCGCCTCGAACATCTCCGTGAGGTTCATGCCGTAGTGGGGCTGGATGACGGTGTCCCAGGCCGACTCGAACTTCAGCCGGATGCCGGGGTCGAGGAGGTCCTGGAAGCCGGGCAGGCGGTTGGGGATCGCGCCCATGTCGCCGCCGCCCTGCACGTTGTTCTGCCCGCGCAGGGGTTGCAGGCCGGAGCCGTAGCGGCCGACGTGGCCGGTGAGCAGGGACAGGTTGATCAGGGCGCGGACGTTGTCGGTGCCGTTGTGGTGCTCGGTGATGCCGAGGGTCCAGCACAGCTGGGCGCGCTCGGCACGGGCGTAGGCGTGCGCCAGCTCGCGGATGGCGGCGGCCGGTACGCCCGTCACCTTCTCGGCGAGCGACAGCGTCCACGGCTCGACCAGTGCCCGGTACTCCTCGAAGCCGGTGGTCGCCCGCTCGATGAACGCCTCGTTGGCGAGGCCCGCGTGGATGATCTCGCGGCCGATGGCGTGCGCCATCGGGATGTCGGTGCCGACGTTGAGGCCCAGCCAGCTCTCCGCCCACTCGGCGGTCGAGGTCCGGCGCGGATCGACCGCGTACATCCGGGCGCCGTTCCTGATCCCCTTCAGCACGTGCTGGAAGAAGATCGGGTGCGCGAAGCGGGCGTTGGAGCCCCACATCACGATGACGTCGGTGTGCTCGATCTCCTCGTACGACGACGTCCCGCCGCCCGAGCCGAACGCCGCCGACAGGCCCGCCACGCTCGGGGCGTGGCAGGTGCGGTTGCAGGAGTCGACGTTGTTGGTGCCCATGACGACCCGGGCGAACTTCTGGGCGACGTAGTTCATCTCGTTCGTGGCCCGGGCGCAGGAGAACATGCCGAACGCGCCGCGGCCCTGGGCCAGTCCCCGGGCGGCCCGGTCCAGGGCCTCCTCCCAGGTGGCCCGGCGGAAGGGCTCGTCGCGCGAGTCCCTGACCAGGGGGTGGGTGAGCCGTGTGTAGGTCTTCGGGGTTCGGTCGCGTTTGCTCATGCGGCGCTCCTCAGCGCGAGCAGGTCCGAGATGGCGTGCACGGTGCGCAGGGTGGGCACCTCCACGCCGGTGATGTCCGCCAACTCGACGACCGCCGCGAGGAGTACGTCGAGTTCGAGCGGTTTGCCGCGCTCCAGGTCCTGGAGCGTGGAGGTCCGGTGGTCGCCGACCCGCTCGGCGCCCGCGAGCCGGCGCTCGATGGAGACGCCGACCTCGCAGCCGAGGGCGTTCGCGACCGCGAGCGTCTCGGTCATCATGATCTCGATGACCCTGCGGGTGCCGCCGTGCAGGCACATCTGCCGCATGGTCGCGCGGGCCAGCGCGCTGATCGGGTTGAAGGAGATGTTGCCGAGCAGCTTGAGCCAGATGTCGCCCCGCAGCTCCGGTTCGACCGGGCACTTCAGGCCGCCCGCCTGCATGGCCTCGCTGAACGCCACGCACCGCGTGGACACGCTCCGGTCGGGCTCGCCGATCGAGAACCGCGTGCCCTCCAAGTGCCGTATGACGCCCGGCCCTTCGAGCTCGGTCGCCGCGTAGACGACGCATCCGACGGCCCGTTCGGGCGCGAGCACCGCACTGACCGCGCCGTCCGGATCCACGCTCTCGATGCGCTGGCCGTCGTAGGGGCCGCCGTGCCGGTGGAAGTACCACCAGGGGATGCCGTTCTGGGCGGCCACGACCGCCGTCGCGTCGCCCAGCAACGGTGCGATCAGCGGCCCGCACGCCGCGTACGCGTTGGCCTTCAGGCCGAGGAAGACGTAGTCGGCCGGGCCGACTTCGGCCGGGTCGTCGGTCGCGTGGGGGTGCGCGGTGAAGTCGCCGCGCGGGCTGCGCACTCGGACTCCGTGCTGCCTCATGGCCGCCAGATGCGGTCCACGGGCGATGAGATGCACTTCGGCGCCCGCGCGGTGGAGCGCGGCGCCGACGTAGGCGCCGATGGCACCGGCGCCGAGAACTGCGACTTTCACGGGAACACTCCGTTCGGTTTGAGGGATACCGCGGAGGTGACTGCCGTCGGGTGGCTGCCGTCGGGTGACTGCCGTTCGATGACTGCCGTCCGGCTTGTGTCGACGGAATATTGTCTACAGTATGGACGTTGGGTCAGCAAGGGTCCGTGCGACGACCGTTCGGCGCATGCTGGATACCGCTCACCGCATACTCGATGCGCCGCCTTCTCAACTTCCCGGCGAATGCCTACGGTTCCGGGTTCATGAGTCCCCCAGTCGCGCCCCCGGGCTGGAGCCGCTGGCTTGTCCCGCCCGCCGCTCTCTCCGTACATCTCTCCATCGGCCAGGCCTACGCCTGGAGCGTGTTCAAGCCGCCCCTGGAGTCCGCGCTCGGCCTCAGCGGCACGCAGAGCGCGCTGCCCTTCCAGCTGGGCATCGTCATGCTGGGCCTGTCCGCCGCGTTCGGCGGCACGCTCGTCGAGCGCAACGGCCCGCGCTGGGCGATGACCGTCGCCCTGGTCTGCTTCTCGTCCGGCTTCCTGCTCTCCGCGCTGGGCGCGTCCCTGGAGCAGTACTGGCTGATCGTCCTCGGCTACGGCTTCGTCGGCGGCATCGGCCTCGGCATCGGCTACATCTCGCCCGTCTCCACCCTGATCAAGTGGTTCCCGGACCGGCCCGGCATGGCCACCGGCATCGCCATCATGGGCTTCGGCGGCGGTGCGCTCATCGCCTCGCCGTGGTCCGCGCAGATGCTGGAGTCGTTCGGCGCCGACAGCTCCGGGATCGCCCTGGCCTTCCTGGTGCACGGCCTGTCGTACGCCGTGTTCATGCTGCTGGGTGTGCTTTTGGTCCGGGTTCCGAGCAGTGCCCCAGGGGCGCGGGGAACTGCGCGACCGGCCCCCACCGGCCCGCAGGTCTCCGCGAACCAAGCCATCCGCACGCCGCAGTTCTGGTGCCTGTGGATCGTGCTCTGCATGAACGTGACCGCGGGCATCGGCATCCTGGAGAAGGCCGCCCCGATGATCACGGACTTCTTCGCGGACTCCTCCACGCCCGTGTCCGTGACGGCCGCCGCGGGCTTCGTCGCGCTGCTGTCGGCGGCGAACATGGCCGGACGCATCGGCTGGTCGTCGACGTCCGACCTGATCGGCCGCAAGAACATCTACCGCGTCTACCTGGGCGTCGGCGCGCTGATGTACGCGCTGATCGCCCTGTTCGGCGACTCCTCCAAGCCGCTGTTCGTCCTGTGCGCACTGGTGATCCTGTCCTTCTACGGCGGCGGCTTCGCGACCGTTCCGGCGTACCTGAAGGACCTGTTCGGCACGTACCAGGTCGGTGCCATCCACGGGCGGCTGCTCACCGCCTGGTCCACGGCCGGGGTGCTCGGACCGCTGATCGTGAACTGGATCGCCGACCGGCAGGAGGAGGCCGGCCGGCACGGCGCTTCCCTGTACGGAATGTCGTTCGTCATCATGATCGGGCTGCTCGTCGCCGGCTTCGTCGCCAACGAACTCGTCCGGCCCGTCCACCCGCGCCATCACATCCCGGCACCGAAGGAGGCCGCGCATGTCCAGCGACAGCAGTCAGAGTCCGCCTAGCCCGGACCGGCGGTGGCTGATCGCCTTCGCCTGGGTATGGGTGGGTCTGCCGCTCGCCTACGGGCTGTACGAGCTGGTGCGCAAGGCGACCCAGCTGTTCACCGGCTAGGCGCCGGGCCAGGTGACAGGTGCTCGGTCGTCCGAGGTCCTGACCGAAGCCGACAACGCGGGCACCTGTTTCCTGTCGCCTTGCGTGCCGTCGTACCGGTGAGTCACTGATCAGACTGGTGGATCCCGCTACCCAAGTTCCAACGAGGGGGACCGCCCACATGATCGGCTCGCGCATCGCCGCCGTCGGCCACTACCAGCCCGCCAAGGTGCTCACCAACGAGGACCTGGCGGGCCTGGTCGACACCAGTGACGAGTGGATCAGGAGCCGCGTGGGCATCCGCACCCGCCACATCGCCGGTCCCGACGAACCCGTCGACGAGCTGGCCGCCCACGCCGCCGCCAAGGCCCTCGCGGCGGCCGGGCTGACCCCCGCCGACATCGACCTGGTGCTGGTCGCCACCTCCACCGCCGTCGACCGCTCGCCCAACACGGCCGCCCGGGTCGCCAACCGCCTCGGTGTTCCGCAGGCCGCCACGATGGACCTCAACGTGGTGTGCGCCGGGTTCACCCATGCCCTGGCCACCGCCGACCACGCCGTCCGCGCCGGGGGCTCGAGCCGGGCCCTGGTCATCGGGGCCGACAAGATGTCCGAGGTGACCGACTGGAGCGACCGCACGACCTGCGTGCTCGTCGGCGACGGGGCCGGGGCCGCGGTCGTGGAGGCCGCGGACGAGTCCGCCATCGGGCCGGTGCTGTGGGGTTCGGTGCCCGAGATGGGCAACGCCGTGCGGATCGAGGGCACGCCGCCGCGTTTCGCGCAGGAGGGGCAGAGCGTCTACCGCTGGGCGACGACGCAACTGCCGCCCATCGCGCGGCGGGCGTGCGAGCGGGCCGGGCTGGAGCCGGCGGACCTCGCGGCGGTCGTACTGCATCAGGCCAATCTGCGCATCATCGAACCCCTCGCGGAGAAGATCGGCGCCGTGAACGCGGTCGTCGCACGAGACGTCACGGAGTCCGGCAACACGTCGGCCGCGAGCATCCCGCTCGCCCTGTCCAAGCTGGTCGAACAGGGTGCGATCGCCACGGGCGACCCGGTCCTGCTGTTCGGCTTCGGCGGGAATCTGTCGTACGCCGGGCAGGTCGTCCGCTGTCCCTGAGGCCGCGTCTGAGCCCGCGCCGCGGCGTGACGCGGTCAACTGTCCGTAACCCTGGCTGTTGTGCGCCGTAGACTGTAGACGAAAGACAATCAATACTGACGCCACGGCTACACCGGCTTCCGCCGCGCTGTGCACGGCCCTGCCGAGGAGGGGGACCGCGATGCTGTCGACAGGCCTGCCCCAAGGGGCGGTACCCAAGCTGGAACGCCCGGGTCCGCTGCGCGACCGTGTCTACGAGGCGCTGCTCGAACTCATCACCACCCGTGCCCTCCAGCCCGGCCAGCACCTCGTGGAGAGCGAACTCGCCGGGCATCTGGGGGTCTCCCGGCAGCCGGTGCGCGAGGCGTTGCAGCGGCTCAACACCGAGGGGTGGGTCGATCTGCGGCCCGCCCAGGGCGCGTTCGTCCACGAGCCGACGGAGGAGGAGGCCGACCAGCTCCTCACGGTCCGTACGCTCCTGGAGGCCGAGGCGGCCCGGCTCGCCGCGGCGAGCGCGGACAGCGCCGGCATCGCCGCGCTGGAAGCGCTGTGCGCCGAGGGCGAGAAGGCCGTCGAGGCGGACGACGTGGACGGCGCCGTCGCCATGAACGCCCGCTTCCACGCGAAGATCATGGAGCTCGCCGGAAACGCCGTCCTCGCCGAACTGGCCGCCCAGGTCGACCGCCGCGTCCGCTGGTACTACACGCCGGTCGCCCGCCAGCGGGGCCACCAGTCCTGGATCGAGCACCGCGCACTCATCGCCGCGATCACCGACCGCGACGAGCAGCGGGCCACCCACCTGATGCGCGAACACACCGAGCACACGAGGCGCTCGTACCACGCGCGGGAGCGCTCGTAGGCCTCAGTCGGCGGCCCGCCCCGTCTGAGCTCGCATCCCTCGCCTTTGTCCTGTGAGTGGAAAAAGTAGAGGGCAATTCCTGCGCGACTTCTTCCCACCTCCGGCAGCCGCTGCTACGTTCCCTCCGAAAGCAAGCCACTGATGTGGCGGAAAACCGGCGCGCACAGGCCGATTGAGGCGGGGAGGGGCTCGTGAGACGTATGACCGCACGACCCGGAAACGCCCACCAGGCCCGACTGCTCAAGCTGCTGCGCGACGGCGGCCCCAACTCCCGTGCCCAGCTGGGCGACCAGGTCGACCTCTCGCGGTCCAAGCTCGCCGTGGAGGTGGACCGGCTGCTGGAGACGGGCCTGGTCGTGGCCGACGGACTCGCCGCCTCGCGCGGCGGCCGCCGCTCCCACAACATCCGGCTCAACCCCGGGCTGCGCTTCCTCGGCGTCGACATCGGCGCGACCTCGGTCGACGTCGCCGTCACCAACGCCGAACTGGAGACGCTCGGGCACATCAACCACCCCATGGACGTGCGCGAGGGCCCGGTCGCGGTCTTCGAGCAAGTCCTGGCCATGGCCGCCAAGTTGAAGGCCTCGGGGCTCGCGGAGGGGTTCGACGGCGCCGGCATCGGCGTCCCGGGCCCGGTCCGCTTCCCCGAGGGCATCCCGGTGGCCCCGCCGATCATGCCCGGCTGGGACGGCTTCCCCGTGCGGGAGGCGCTCAGCCAGGAACTCGGCTGCCCGGTCATGGTCGACAACGACGTGAACCTCATGGCGATGGGGGAGCAGCACGCGGGCGTCGCCCGCACCGTCGCCGACTTCCTCTGCGTCAAGATCGGCACGGGCATCGGCTGCGGCATCGTCGTCGGCGGCGAGGTCTACCGCGGTACGACGGGCAGCGCCGGCGACATCGGGCACATCCAGGCCGTGCCCGACGGCCGGCCCTGCGCCTGCGGCAACCGGGGCTGCCTGGAGGCCCACTTCAGCGGGGCGGCCCTCGCCCGTGACGCCACGGAGGCCGCCCAGCAGGGGCTCTCCGCCGAACTGGCCTCGCGGCTGGAGACAGGCGGCGGGCTCACCGCCGTCGACGTCGCCGCCGCGGCCGCCGCCGGAGACGCCACCGCACTCGACCTGATCCGTGAGGGCGGCAACCGCACCGGCCAGGTCATCGCCGGCCTGGTCAGCTTCTTCAACCCGGGCCTGGTGGTGATCGGCGGCGGGGTGACCGGCCTCGGCCACACCCTGCTCGCCGCGATCCGCACCCAGGTCTACCGCCAGTCGCTGCCGCTGGCGACCGGCAACCTGCCCATCGTCCTGGGCGAGTTGGGGCCGGCCGCCGGAGTCACCGGCGCGGCCCGGCTCATCAGCGATCACCTGTTCTCACCCGCGTAGGCACTCGGTTCAGTACGGCTTCTCACCCGCGTAAGCACTCGGTTCAGTACCGCCTACCAGCACCGCGCTCTGCTTTGCCCTGCCCTGCAACCGGCCCGCACGCCCGCCAAGGGGAATTCGCATGGCACCAGAACCACCGCTGCTCAGCATGTCCGGAATCACCAAGTCGTTCCCCGGAGTCCGGGCCCTCGACGGCGTCGACCTCGACGTCCAGGCCGGCGAGGTGCACTGCCTGCTCGGCCAGAACGGCGCCGGGAAGTCGACCCTCATCAAGGTCCTGGCCGGCGCCCACCAGCCCGACACCGGCGAGATCCGCTGGCGCGGCGAGCAGGTCACACTCCGCTCGCCGATCGCCGCCATGCGGCTCGGCATCGCCACCATCTACCAGGAACTCGACCTGGTGGAGCACCTCTCGGTCGCCGAAAACGTCCACCTGGGCCACGAGCCGACCACCGCCGGGTTCGTCGTCCGGGGCAAGGCCGCGAAGGAGTCGACAGCCGCTCTGCTCAAGAGACTTGGACACCCGGAGATCGATCCCGCCCGGATCATCGGGGAGCTGTCCGCGGCGCAGCAGCAGATCGTGTCCATGGCCCGGGCGCTCTCCCACGACGTGCGGCTCATCGTGATGGACGAGCCGTCCGCCGCCCTCGACCCCGACGAGGTCGACAACCTCTTCCGCATCGTCGGCGCCCTCACCGCCGCCGGTGTCGCCGTCGTCTACATCTCGCACCGCCTGGAGGAGATCCGGCGCATCGGCGACCGGGTGACCGTGCTCAAGGACGGGCGGGCCGTGGCGAACGGACTGCCGGCGAAGACGACCCCGACCCGTGAGGTCGTCGCGCTGATGACGGGCCGCAACGTCGAGTACGTCTTCCCCGACCGGCCCGACTCCCCGCCGCGCGGCGAACCCGTGCTGAAGGTCCAAGGGCTGTCGCGAATAGGGGAGTTCGAGCCCCTCGACCTGGAGGTACGGCCGGGCGAGATCGTGGGCCTGGCCGGACTCGTCGGCTCGGGCCGCTCCGAGATCCTGGAGACCGTCTACGGCGCCAGGAAACCGACGACCGGTCAGGTGCTGGTCGACGGCAAGACGCTGAAGCCGGGCAGCGTCCGGGCCGCCGTCCGGGCCGGACTCGGGCTCGCCCCCGAGGAACGCAAGGCGCAGGCCCTGCTGATGCTGGAGTCCGTCACCCGCAACGTGTCGGTCTCCTCCATGTCCCGCTTCTCGCGCGGCGGCTGGATCGACCGGGGCGCCGAACTCGGCGCCGCCCGGGCCGCGACCCGCGAACTGTCGCTCAGGCCCGACAACCCGTCCGTGCCGGTGCGCACCCTGTCCGGCGGCAACCAGCAGAAAGCCGTCCTGGCCCGCTGGCTGCTGCGCGGCTGCAAGGTGCTGCTGCTCGACGAACCCACCCGCGGCGTCGACGTCGGCGCCCGCGCCGAGCTCTACGCGGTCGTCCGCCGGCTGGCCGACGAAGGCCTCGCCGTGCTGCTGGTCTCCAGCGAGGTGCCCGAGGTGCTCGGCCTCGCCGACCGCGTCCTGGTGCTGCGCGAGGGCCGTGTCGTCCACACGGCACCCGCGCGCGAACTCGACGAACACCGCGTACTCGACCTGGTCATGGAAGGAAGTCCGGCGTCATGACGCAGCCCGTCTCCCCGCCGCGGGACAGCATCACCGACAAGGTGCCCCAGGACCGGCCCACGGCCTGGCGCGGCCTGCTGGCCCGCACCGACGTCCGCACCCTCTCCCTGCTCGGCGTGCTCGCCGTGCTGATCCTCGTCGGCGGCATCACCAAGCCCGACGAGTTCCTCGACACCCGCAACCTGCAACTGGTCCTCACCCAGGCCTCCGTGGTCGGCGTCGTCACCGTCGGCATGACCTTCGTCATCATCTCCGGCGGCATCGACCTGTCGGTCGGTGCGATCGTCGCCCTCGCCTCCGTATGGGCGACCACGGTGGCCACCCAGGAGTACGGCTTCGCCGGCATCCTCTTCACGGCGGTCGTCGTCGGAGTCGGCTGCGGCCTGGTCAACGGGGTGCTCATCGCCTACGGCGCGATGGTGCCGTTCATCGCCACCCTCGCCATGCTGGCCTCCGCCCGCGGCCTCGCCCTGCAGATCACCGACGGCAAGACCCAGATCGTGACGGTGCCCTCCGTCCTCGACCTGGGCGAACGCGACGCCTACGTCCTCGGCATCCCGCCCCTGGTCCTGGTCTTCGCGGTCGTGACCGTCATCGGCTGGCTGGTGCTCAACCGCACCACCTTCGGCCGCCGCACCGTCGCCGTCGGCGGCAACCCGGAGGCCGCCCGGCTCGCCGGCATCGACGTCCGCCGCCAGCGGCTCTACCTCTACCTGCTGTCCGGGCTGTGCTGCGGCATCGCCGCCTTCCTGCTGATCGTCCTGTCCGGCTCCGGACAGAACACCAACGGCAACCTCTACGAACTCGACGCCATCGCCGCCGCGATCATCGGCGGCACCCTGCTCACCGGCGGCCGCGGCACCATCACCGGCTCCGTCCTCGGCGTCCTGATCTTCTTCACGATCACCAACATCTTCGCCCTGAACAACCTGCAGAGCGACGTCCAGCAGATCGCCAAGGGCGCGATCATCGTCGCCGCCGTGCTGGTCCAGCGCCGTACCGCGAGCACGACCTGAGGAAAGGGTTCACCGCCATGACCGAGATCACGAGCCGCAGAGGACTGCTCTTCGGAGCCGCCGCCGTCTCCGCCGGTGCCCTCCTCACGGGGTGCACGAGCAACGAGCCGTCCGAATCGAAGGACGAGCCGGCGGGAGACAACCAGCCGGCCGCCGACGACAAGCCCGGCAAGCAGGTCACCATCGGCTTCGCCGGACCGCAGGCCGACCACGGCTGGCTCAACGCCATCAACGACAACGCCAAGAAGCGGGCCGAGAAGTACTCCGACGTCACCCTGGAGATCACCGAGGGCTCCAACGACACCGCCCAGCAGATCGGCCAGATCGAGACCCTCATCAACAAGAAGGTCGACGTCCTGGTCGTGCTCCCCGCCGACGGCAAGGCCCTCACCCAGGTCGGGCTGAAGGCGATGCGCGCGGGCATCCCGGTCGTCAACCTCGACCGGATCTTCAACACCCCGCAGGCCTACCGCTGCTGGATCGGCGGCGACAACTACGGCATGGGCCTCAACGCCGGGCACTACATCGGCGAGAAGCTCAAGGGCAAGTCGGGCGCCCGCGTCATCGAGCTGGCCGGTCTGGACAACCTGGAGCTGACCAAGCAGCGCACCCAGGGCTTCGACGACGCCCTGAAGAACTACCCCAACATCAAGAAGGTCGCCCGGCAGGCCGCCGAGTTCACCGTCGAGTCCGGGCAGGCCAAGATGGCCCAGCTGCTCCAGGCCCAGTCGAAGTTCGACGCCCTGTGGAACCACGACGACGACCAGGGCGTGGGCGCACTGCGCGCCATCGAGCAGGCCGGGCGCGACGACTTCCTGATGGTCGGCGGCGCGGGCGCCCTGTCCGCCTTCCAGGCCATCAAGCAGGACAACGGCGTGCTGAAGGCGACCGTCCTCTACCCGCCGACCATGGCCGCCTCCGCGATCGACCTCGCCCGCGCCCTCGGCCAGGGCAAGGGCATCGGCGGCATGGCCGAGTTCGAGATCCCCGCGTCGATCACCCTCTATTCGGCCGTCGTCGACAAGACCAACGTCGACCAGTACATGCCCACCGGCTTCCGGTGACCGGTTCCGCCCGCACCCCCCACGTGCGCCACCCCGACCAGGACGAGGAGGACACCCGTATGGGACAGCCGCAGCAGCAGTCAGATGGGACCGAGGCAGGCAAGCCACCCCTGCGCGTGGGAATGGTCGGCTACGCCTTCATGGGCGCCGCCCACTCCCAGGGCTGGCGCACCGCGGGCCGTGTCTTCGACCTGCCGCTGAACCCCGTGCAGACCGCGATCTGCGGCCGGGACGCCACCGCCGTGCGAGCGGCGGCCGACCGCCACGGCTGGGCGTCCACCGAAACCGACTGGCGCGCCCTCGTCGCACGCGACGACATCGACCTCGTCGACATCTGCACCCCCGGCGACAGCCACGCCGAGATCGCGCTGGCCGCCCTCGCGGCCGGCAAGCACGTCCTGTGCGAGAAGCCGCTGGCCAACACCGTCGAGGAAGCCACCACGATGGTGCGGGCCGCCGAAGAGGCCCACCGGCGCGGGCAGGTGGCGATGGTCGGCTTCAACTACCGCCGGGTCCCGGCCACCGCCCAGGCCCGCCGCATGGTCGCCGAGGGCCGCCTCGGCGCACTGCGGCACGTGCGCGTGACGTACCTCCAGGACTGGCTGGTCGACCCGCAGTTCCCGCTGACCTGGCGGCTGCGCAAGGAACAGGCCGGCTCCGGCTCGCTCGGCGACCTCGGCGCGCACATCATCGACCTCGCGCAGTACCTGGTGGGGGAGCGGCTGGCGGGCGTCTCCGCGCTGACGGAGACCTTCGTACGGCAGCGGCCCCTGCCCACCGGCGCCACCAGCGGTCTGTCCTCCGTCTCGTCCGCCGGCACGGGTGAGGTCACCGTGGACGACGCCGCCCTGTTCACGGCCCGCTTCCCCTCCGGCGCCCTCGCCTCCTTCGAGGCCACCCGCTACGCCACCGGCCGCAAGAACGCCCTGCGCATCGAACTCAACGGGGAGCGCGGCTCGCTCGCCTTCGACCTGGAACGGCTCAACGAGCTGTCCTTCCACGACGGCACCGAACCCGGGGCGGAGGCCGGCTTCCGCCGCATCCTCGTCACCGAACCCGACCACCCCTACCTGGACGCCTGGTGGCCGCCGGGCCACGGCCTCGGCTACGAGCACACCTTCGTCCACCAGGCCCGCGACCTCGTCCACGCCATCGCCGAGGGCCGCCGCCCCGAACCGTCCTTCGCCGACGGGCTCCAGGTGCAGCGCGTGCTCGCGGCCGTGGAGGAGAGCGCCGAGAAGAACTCCGTCTACACGCCGATCGCGGTCTGAGGAGGCTGACGCGCATGCCGCGCACATTCACGCTGTTCACCGGCCAGTGGGCCGACCTGCCGCTGGAGGAGGTCTGCCGGCTCGCCCGCGACTTCGGCTACGACGGGCTCGAACTGGCCTGCTGGGGCGACCACTTCGAAGTCGACAAGGCACTCTCCGACCCCGGGTACCTCGACGGCCGCCGGGCCTTGCTCGACAAGTACGGCCTCAAGTGCTGGGCCATCTCCAACCACCTGGTCGGACAGGCCGTCTGCGACGCCATCATCGACGAACGCCACCAGGCGATCCTGCCGGGAGAGGTCTGGGGCGACGGCGACCCGGAAGGGGTCCGGCAGCGGGCCGCGGACCGCATGAGGGACACCGCGCGCGCCGCGGCCGCCTTCGGCGTCGACACCGTCATCGGCTTCACCGGCTCCGCCATCTGGCACCTGGTCGCCATGTTCCCGCCCGCCCCCGACGCGATGATCGAGCGGGGCTACCAGGACTTCGCCGACCGCTGGAACCCGATCCTGGACGTCTTCGACGCGGAGGGCGTGCGGTTCGCGCACGAGGTCCACCCCAGCGAGATCGCCTACGACTACTGGACCACGCAGCGGGCCCTGGAGGCCGTCGACAACCGCCCCGCGTTCGGCCTGAACTTCGACCCTTCGCACTTCGTGTGGCAGGACCTCGACCCGGTCGGCTTCCTCTGGGACTTCCGCGACCGCATCTACCACGTCGACTGCAAGGAGGCCCGCAAGCGCCTCGACGGACGCAACGGCCGGCTCGGCTCCCACCTGCCCTGGGGCGACCCCAGGCGCGGCTGGGACTTCGTGTCCGCCGGGCACGGTGACGTCCCGTGGGAGGACGTCTTCCGGATGCTGCGCTCCATCGGCTACCAGGGCCCGATCTCGGTCGAGTGGGAGGACGCCGGCATGGACCGGCTGCAGGGCGCCCCCGAGGCCCTGACCCGCCTCAAGGCGTTCGACTTCGAGCCGCCCAGCGCGTCCTTCGACGCCGCGTTCAACAGCTGAACCACGCACTCACCGCTGGTCGGGGACGGGGACCGGTTCCACCGCCGGTCCCCCCTCCGACCTGCCCGGATCCCGCTTTGTCCTGTGCGGGGAGAAAGCCCAACCGAACCCGATCCAAGGGGTGTTCGCCCCGGACGGACGCGGTTACCTTCCTTGAAGCGTTCAGGACACACGCACCTCCGGGGTGACGGCGCACCCCGGCGCCCGCACCGCACGTCTTCGCACCCGTTCCGTACGGCCCACCCGTTCCCGGAGGGACTTCGTGCACAGAACCAGACCCAGAAGCACCAGCACCCCCAGGCGGCCCAGACTGCGCACCACCGTCGCCCTGTTCACCGGCCTGCTCCTCGCCGTGGGCACCCCGGCCACCGTCGCCGGAGCCCAGCCCGGCCGAGCGGGTCAGGACGAACCGGCTGCTGCCGCAGAGGGCCAGTTCCAGCAGGTGCCGCTCGCCAAGGGCGAACCCGAGACGGGCGAGCCGATGTCGCTCGCCGTGCTCCCGGACCGCAGCGTCCTGCACACCTCGCGCGACGGCACACTGCGCCTCACCGACCAGGGCGGTGTCACCAAGGTCGCCGGCAGGATCCCCGTCTACAGCCACGACGAGGAAGGCCTCCAGGGCGTCGGCATCGACCCGGACTTCAAGAACAACCGGGCGATCTACCTCTACTACGCCCCGCCGCTCGACACCCCCGCGGGCGACGCCCCGGAGACCGGCACCGCCGAGGACTTCAAGAAGTTCGACGGCGTCAACCGCCTCTCCCGCTTCGTCCTCAAGGCCAACGGCACGCTGGACCTGGCCAGCGAGAAGAAGGTCCTCGACGTCGCGGCCTCCCGCGGCACCTGCTGCCACGTCGGCGGCGACATCGACTTCGACGCGGACGGCAACCTCTACCTGTCGACCGGCGACGACACCAACCCCTTCGCCTCCGACGGCTACACGCCGATCGACGACCGGCCGAACCGCAACCCGGCCTTCGACGCCCGCCGCAGCTCCGCCAACACCAACGACCTGCGCGGCAAGATCCTCCGCATCAAGGTCGCCGAGGACGGCTCGTACACCGTCCCGGAGGGCAACCTCTTCGCCCCAGGCACCGACAAGACCCGTCCCGAGATCTACGCGATGGGCTTCCGCAACCCGTTCCGGATGAGCGTCGACGACAAGACCGGCATCGTGTACGTCGGCGACTACGGACCCGACGCGGGCGCCGCCGACCCCAAGCGCGGCCCGGCAGGACAGGTCGAGTTCGCCAAGGTGACCAAGGCGGCCAACTTCGGCTGGCCCTTCTGCACCGGCGCCAACGACGCCTACGTCGACTACGACTTCGCCACCAAGGAATCCGGCGAGAAGTTCGACTGCGACGCCCCGAAGAATACCTCGCCGTACAACTCGGGCCTGGTCGACCTGCCGCCCGCGCAGGCCGCCTGGATCCCCTACGACGACGGCTCCGTGCCCGAGTTCGGCACCGGCTCCGAGTCCCCGATGGCCGGCCCGGTCTACCGCTACGACCCCGAGCTCGACTCCAGCGTGAAGTTCCCCGAGGCCTACGACGGCGACTTCTTCGCGGGTGAGTTCGGCCGCCGGTGGATCAAGCGGATCGAGCAGAACGACGACGGCTCCGTCGCGAAGATCAACGACTTCCCGTGGACCGGCACCCAGATCATGGACATGGAGTTCGGCCCCGACGGCGCGCTCTACGTCCTCGACTACGGCGTCTCCTGGTTCCAGGGCGACGAGAACTCCGCGCTCTACCGGATCGAGAACGCCGAGGACGGCTTCTCGCCGATCGCCGAGGTGAGCGCCGACAAGACGTCCGGGGCCGCCGGCCTGAAGGTCGAGTTCACCGGCTCCGCCAAGGACGCCGACTCCCAGAACCTCACCTACAGCTGGGACTTCGGCGACGGCACCAAGGGCGAGGGCCTCAACCCCACCCACAAGTACAAGAAGGTCGGCACCTACAGCGCCACCTTCACCGCGAAGGACCCCGAGGGCAACACCGGCAACGCCAGCGTACGGATCGTGGTCGGCAACACCGAGCCCAAGGTGCGGATCGACGTCCCCGGCAACGGAACCCTGGCCGAATTCGGCAAGCCCGTCCCGTTCAAGGTGACCGTCACCGACCCCGAGGAGACGGTCGACTGCTCCAAGGTCAAGGTCGTCTACAGCCTCGGCCACGACTCCCACGCCCACGAGCTGACCAGCGAGATGGGCTGCGAGGGCACCCTGAAGCCACCCCCCGGTGACGGTGGCCACGACCCCAACGCCGACATCTACGGCGTTGTCGGCGCCAGCTACACCGACGGCGGGGCGAACGGGCAGGAGGCCCTGACCGGCACCGCCCGTGCCGTGCTCCAGCCGCTGCACCGCCAGGGCGAGCACTTCACCACCCAGTCGGGCGTGTCGGTCATCGAGAAGACCGGCGCCAACGGTGGCAAGACCGTCGGCAACATCGACGACGGCGACTGGATCTCCTTCAGCCCCTACCGGTTCGACGGGCAGAAGAAGATGACCGTGCGGGCCTCCTCCGGCGGCGCGGGCGGCTTCATCGAGCTGCGCACCGGCTCGCCCGACGGTCCGCTGCACGGCTCGGCGTACATCCCGCCGACCGGCGGCTGGGAGACCTTCCAGAACGTCGACGTGCCGCTGCGGTCGCTCCCCAAGAAGACCACCGACATCTACCTGGTCTTCAAGGGCGGCGAGGGCGCGCTGTACGACGTGGACGACTTCGAGTTCTCCAAGGAGCCGTTCAAGGGCGGCAAGAAGGTCCTGGTCTTCTCCAAGACCGCGGGCTTCCGCCACGACTCCATCCCGGCCGGCATCGCCGCGCTGAAGGAACTCGGCGGACCGGCCGGCATCACGGTCGACGCCACCGAGGAGGCGAAGCAGTTCACCACGGCCAACCTCGCCAAGTACGACGCGGTGGCCTTCCTGTCCACCACAGGTGATGTCCTCAACGCCGAGCAGCAGCAGGCGTTCGAGAACTACGTGAAGAACGGCGGCGGCTACATGGGCATCCACGCCGCCGCCGACACCGAGTACGACTGGGAGTTCTACGGCGGCCTCGTCGGCGCCTACTTCGACTCGCACCCGGCCATCCAGAAGGCCACCGTCCGCGTCGAGGACCACGACCACCCGTCGACCGCGCACCTGGACGACGCCTGGGAACGCACCGACGAGTGGTACAACTACCGCACCAACCCGCGTGCGCAGGCCAAGGTCCTCGCCACCCTGGACGAGACCACCTACCAGGGCGGGAACATGAAGGGCGACCACCCGATCGCCTGGTGCCAGAGCTACGGCGGCGGCCGGTCCTTCTACACCGGCGGCGGCCACACCAAGGAGTCCTACGCCGACGAGGCCTTCCGCGCCCATCTGCTCGGCGGCCTGAAGTACGCCACCGGCCAGGTGAAAGCGGACTGCAAGCCGAGCAAGGACTACCGGAAGATCTTCAACGGCCAGACCCTGGACGGCTGGAAGCAGGCCGGTCCCGGCAAGTTCAACGTCAAGGACGGCACCCTGGAGACCGAGGGCGGCATGGGCCTGCTCTGGTACCAGGCCAAGGAGCTGAAGTCGTACTCCCTCAAGCTCGACTGGAAGATGCGGGGCGACGACAACTCCGGGATCTTCGTGGGCTTCCCGGCCTCCGACGACCCCTGGTCCGCGGTGAACAAGGGCTACGAGATCCAGATCGACGCCACGGACGCGGCCGACCGCACCACGGGCTCCGTCTACTCGTTCAAGTCCGCGAACATCAAGGCCCGTGACCAGGTCCTGCGGCCGCCCGGCCAGTGGAACTCCTACGAGATCAAGGTCCAGGGCGAACGCCTCCAGGTGTTCCTCAACGGAGTCAAGATCAACGACTTCACCAACAAGGACCCCCAGCGGAGCCTGACCGACGGCTACATCGGCCTCCAGAACCATGGCGCCGACGACCAGGTCTCCTTCCGCAACATCCAGTTGAAGGAACTGCCCGTCACGGGTGGCTGAGAGCGGCGGCGGGCGGGGGACGCCGGACCCCCGCCCGCCGTCTCCCGTCCCTCCCCCCGGGTTCGCGCACGATCAGGAGGTTGCACATGTCCGCGTCCCTCTCCCGACCGCGTGTGGGCGTGTGGCTGATCGGAGCCCGCGGCTCCGTCGCCACCACCGTCGTCACGGGGTACGCCGCCGTCGCCGCGGGACTGCACCCGCCCACCGGCATGGTGACCGAGACACCGGCATTCACCGACAGCGGCCTGCCCGCGCTGTCCGACCTCGTCTTCGGCGGCCACGACACCGTCGACTGCCCCCTGCCCAAACGCGCCGAGACCCTGACCGCCGGCGGCGTCCTCCCGCCGGGCATCGCCACCGCGGTCGCCGCCGAACTCGCCGCCGCCGACCGGGAGATCAGGCCCGGTGGTCCCACTCCGGGGGACACCAGGAGCGAGGCCGATCTGATCACGGCCTTCGCCGACGACATCCGCGACTTCGTCCACCGCCACGAGCTGGAGCGAGCCGTGGTGGTGAACGTCGCCTCCACCGAACCCGCTTCCCAGGCGCCCGACGCACCACTGCCGGCCAGCACCCTGTACGCGCTGGCGGCCCTGCGCGCGGGCTGCCCCTACGTCAACTTCACCCCCTCCGAGGGCATGCACCACCCCGTCGCCGCCCGCGAGGCCGAAGGCAGCGGCCTGCCGTACGCCGGCCGCGACGGCAAGACCGGCCAGACCCTGCTGCGCTCGGTGCTCGGCCCGATGTTCGCCCAGCGGGCGCTGACCGTGCGCGCCTGGTCCGGCACGAACCTGCTCGGCGGCGGCGACGGCGCCGCCCTGGCCGACCCTGCCGCCGCGGCCGCCAAGAACGCCGGCAAGGAACGGGTCCTCACCGACACCCTCGGCACCACGCCCCAGGGCGAGACCCACATCGACGACGTCCCCGCCCTCGGCGACTGGAAGACCGCCTGGGACCACATCGCCTTCGACGGCTTCCTCGGCACGCGCATGATCCTCCAGACCACCTGGCAGGGCTGCGACTCGGCCCTGGCCGCACCCCTCGTCCTCGACCTCGCCCGCCTGACCGCCCGGGCCCACGAGTCGGGCCTGTCCGGCCCACTGGACGCCCTCGCCTTCTACTTCAAGGACCCGGTGGGGGACGCGCCGTCGGGCCTGGCCGAGCAGTACGAGGCACTGGTCGGCTTCGCCGGGAATCTTCGGGGGGCGGGGGCGGGAGCGGAGGCGATGGGCCCGACGGGGCCGGGAGGCCCGGTGGGCCCGGCAGGCCCGGCAGGCCCGGCGGGGTCGGGGGAGGGCGCGGGCCGGGAGAGCGCGGGCCTCCGGCAGGGCGCCGGAGAGGGCCGCGAGCTCGGTCGCGCGGAGCAGGCCCAGGGGATGGAGGGCCTCCGGTGAGGTGGCGAGAACGCCCTTGCGGAGCCTCGGACAGTACGGATGACACCTCCCTTGGAGGGGACGCCGACGGCACGGCGCCTTGCGGCGGCACCGGCCGCCCCGCACGGGCACGCGCACGCGCCTGGGCGGAACTCCTGCGTCTCCCGGCCTTGTTCAGCGTGCCCGGAGACGCACTCGCCGGCACGGCCGCCGCCGGCGCACCGCCCAACGCCCGCACCCTGCTCGCCATCGGCTCCTCCCTGTGCCTGTACGAGGCCGGTATGGCCCTCAACGACTGGGCGGACCGCGAGGTGGACGCCGTCGAACGCCCCCACCGCCCTCTGCCCTCCGGCCGCATCCGCCCCGCCGCCGCGCTCACGGCGGCCTGTGCCCTCACCGGGGCCGGACTGGCCCTGGCCGCCCGCGCCGGCCGCCCGGCCCTGGCCGTCGCCGTGCCCCTGGCGGCGACCGTCTGGGCGTACGACCTCACCCTGAAGCACACCCCCGCCGGACCCGTGGCCATGGGCGCGGCCCGCGGACTCGATCTGCTCCTGGGGGCCGCGGCCACCACCGGCCGTACCCGCCCGGCCCTGCCCTCCGCCGCTCTCCTCGGCACCCACACCCTGGCCGTCACGACGGTCTCCCGCCAGGAGGCGCGGGGCGGCTCCCCCCTGGCTCCCCTGGCTGCGCTTGCCACGACGGCCCTGCTGACCCGCCTGGTGACACACCGCCTCGCGCGTCCCCCGGAAGGCGGCCGGAAAGCAGCCACCCAGGTCCTGCCGGGCCTGCCGGACCTGCTCTCCTCCCGTCCCCGACGATCTGAGCCGGGCCGACAGCCCGTGGCACACCTCACCACCGCCCTCGCAGCCGCCTACGCCGCGAGCACCGCCCGCCCCTACTTCCACGCCGCTCTCAATCCCTCACCTCCTCTCACTCAGCGAGCAGTCGGCGCCGGCATCCGCGCCACGATCCCCCTCCAGGCCACCCTGACCGCCCGCTCCCGGGGCACGGCGACCGCCCTCCTCATCGCGGCCCTCGCCCCTCTCGGAGCGAGATTCGCGAGGAAGGTGAGCGTCACATGAGCTCCGACGCCATGGCCTCCGACGCCCGAGCCTCCGGCAGCAGGGCCACCCCCACAGGGCCGGCCCTGCCTTCCCTCCGCTTCGGCTACGGCACCAACGGCCTCGCCGATCTCCGGCTGGACGACGCGCTCCGTCTTCTCGCCGACCTCGGATACGACGGTGTCGGGCTGACCCTCGACCACATGCATCTCGACCCGCTCGCCCCCGACCTCGCCGCCCGCACCCGCCGGGTCGCCCAACGGCTGGACGCGCTCGGGCTGGAGGTCACCGTGGAGACGGGCGCCCGCTATGTGCTCGACCCGCGCCGCAAACACGGCCCCTCCCTGCTGGACCCGGACCCCGGCGACCGGGCCCGCCGTGCCGACCTCCTCCTGCGGGCCGTGCGGGTCGCGGCCGACCTCGGTGCCCACGCGGTCCACTGCTTCAGCGGGATCCTCCCGGAGGGCACCGACACGGACACCGCGTGGAAGCGCCTCGCCGAGACCCTCACGCCCGTCCTGGACGCCGCCGCGTCCGCCGGCGTTCCGCTCGCCGTCGAGCCCGAACCGGGTCACCTCCTCGCCACCCTGGCCGACTTCCACCACCTCCGCCGCATCCTCGGCGATCCCGAACCCCTCGGCCTCACCCTCGACATCGGTCACTGCCAGTGCCTCGAACCCCTCCCTCCCGCCGACTGCGTGCGCGCAGCCGCCCCCTGGCTGCGGCACGTCCAGATCGAGGACATGCGGCGCGGCGTCCACGAGCACCTCCCCTTCGGGGACGGGGAGATCGACTTCCCGCCGGTCCTGGCGGCCCTCGCCGCCACCGGCTACCAGGGCCTGACCGTCGTCGAACTGCCCCGCCACTCCCACGCCGGCCCGCATTACGCCGGGCACTCCCTCGCGTTCCTCCGCCACGCCGAGCAGACCGCGGCCACCGCCTCACCGCACCCTGCTCCGGCCCTCCAGCAGGCCGCGCCACCCCACGGCGCTCCCTCCACCGCCCCTGAAGGGAGCAGCACCCCATGACCCACCCCCGCACCACACCACCGGCGAGAACCGACGGCTCCCAGGACACCCAGGACGACACCCAGGCCCACAGCCCCCAAGCGACCCTCGACACCGCCCTCACCTCCTCCCTGAAAGAGATCCGCCGCCACCTCATCGCCCAGCTCGACCCCGCCGCCCGCGCCTGGCTCGAGCACGCCCTCGACGAAGCCGCCGCCCACCCCGGCATGCACGGGCCCATCTCCGCGTGGGAACTGCGCCTCGCCGAGGCCGGACGGCGCTGCGGTGCCGCGTACGCCGATGCCGCACGCGTCCTCATCCTCGAAGCGGCCCGTGCCGGCACCGACGCCCTGACCCGGGTGTACTTCCAGGGCACCGCCGACGAGCGCCGCGCCGTCCTGCACGCCCTGCCCCACCTCGCGTCCGGCCCCGGCGCCCTCCCGCTCGTCGAGGACGCCCTGCGCACCAACGACACGCGGCTCCTCAGCGCCGCCGTCGGCCCGTACGCCGCCCGGCACCTGGCCCCCCACGACTGGCGTCACGCCGTGCTCAAGTGCCTGTTCACCGGCGTCCCCGCCGACCACGTGGCGGACCTGCCCCGGCGGGCCCGCGGCGACGGCGAACTCGCCCGCATGCTGGGCGACTACGCCGCCGAACGCACCGCCGCCGGCCGCACCGTCCCCGAGGACCTGTACCGCGTCCTGGACCTGACCGAGTCCGTGACCCCGGCCCCCGGCACGGACCACCCCCACGGCAAGGAGTCCTGATGCGCATCTTCGACCCCCACATCCACATGACGTCCCGCACCACGGACGACTACGAGGCCATGCACGCCGCCGGTGTCCGCGCCGTCGTCGAGCCCTCCTTCTGGCTCGGCCAGCCCCGCACCTCGCCCGCCTCCTTCCTCGACTACTTCGACTCCCTCCTGGGCTGGGAGCCGTTCCGCGCCGCCCAGTACGGCATCGCCCATCACTGCACGCTGGCGCTGAACCCCAAGGAGGCGAACGACCCGCGCTGTGTGCCCGTCCTCGACGCGCTGCCCCGGTATCTCGTCAAGGACAACGTCGTGGCCGTCGGCGAGATCGGCTACGACTCCATGACCCCCGCCGAGGACACCGCCCTCGCCGCCCAGCTCCAGCTCGCCGCCGACCACGGGCTGCCCGCCCTCGTGCACACCCCGCACCGCGACAAGCTCGCAGGTCTGCGCCGCACCCTCGACGTCGTCCGGGAGTCCGCGCTGCCCCCGGAACGCGTCCTGGTCGACCACCTCAACGAGACCACCGTCAAGGAGGCCAAGGACAGCGGCTGCTGGCTGGGCTTCTCCGTCTATCCGGACACCAAGATGGACGAGGAGCGGATGATCGCGATCCTGCGCGCCTACGGCACCGAGCAGGTCCTGGTCAACTCCGCCGCCGACTGGGGAAAGAGCGACCCGCTGAAGACCCGCAAGGTCGGCGACTTGATGCTGGCCGAGGGCTTCGGCGAGGACGACGTCGACCAGGTGTTGTGGCGCAACCCCGTCGCCTTCTACGGGCTCAGCGGCCGCCTGACCCTCGACGTCACCGGCACGGAGGCCACCCACGAGGGCAACTCCATCCTCCGCGGCGTACCGAAGGAGCCGGGGGAGCAGGGGGAGCCGGACCTCGGCCCGGAAGACGGCGGCGAGCCGGCCCGCGTCCCCGCCTCGGGGGCGTGAACCATGCGCTTCCGCCACCCCGACGGCTCCACCGTCCACCTCGCCTACTGCACCAACGTCCACCCCGCCGAAACCCTCGACGGCGTCCTCGCGCAGCTCCGCGACCACTGCGAACCCGTCCGCCGACGCCTGGGCCGCGACCGGCTCGGCATCGGCCTGTGGCTCGCCAGGGACGCCGCCCACGCCCTCGACACCGACCCGTCCGCACTGCGCGGCCTGCGCACCGAACTCGACCGGCGCGGCCTCGAGGTGGTCACCCTCAACGGCTTCCCCTACGAGGGCTTCGGCGCCGAAGAGGTCAAGTACCGCGTCTACAAGCCGGACTGGGCCGACCCCGAACGCCTCGACCACACCACCGCCCTGGCCCGCGTCCTCGCCGGGCTCCTCCCCGACGACGTCCGCGACGGCACCATCTCCACCCTGCCCCTGGCCTGGCGCACCGCGTACGACGACGAACGCGCACAGACCGCCCGCACCGCCCTGCGCACCCTGGCCGAACGCCTCGACGCCATCGAGGAGCTGACCGGCCGCTCCCTCCGCGTCGGACTGGAACCGGAACCCGGCTGCGTCGTCGAGACCACCCACGACGCCATCGCCCCGCTCACCGCGATCGGCCACGACCGCATCGGCATCTGCGTCGACACCTGCCACCTCGCCACCTCCTTCGAAGACCCGCACACCGCCCTGGACGCCCTCACCGAGGCCCGCGTCCCCGTCGTCAAATCCCAGCTCTCCGCCGCCCTGCACGCCGAACACCCCCATCTGCCCGAGGTCCGCGAGGCCCTCGCCGCCTTCGCCGAACCCCGCTTCCTGCACCAGACCCGCACGGCCACCGCCGCCGGCCTGCGCGCCACCGACGACCTCGACGAGGCCGTCGCAGGCCACGCCCTGCCCGACGGTGCACCCTGGCGCGCCCACTTCCACGTCCCCCTGCACGCGGCCCCCGCCGCACCCCTCACCTCCACACTCCCGGTCCTGAAGACCGCGCTCACCCGGCTCGTCGGCGGCCCTGTCCCGCTCACCCGCCACCTGGAGGTCGAGACCTACACCTGGCAGGCCCTCCCGCCCGAGCTGCGCCCCCGGAGCCGCAGCCAGCTCGCCGAGGGCATCGCCGCCGAACTCGCCCTCGCCCGCGACCTGTTGACGGACCTCGGCCTGAAGGAGCTGCCATGAGCACCGGTGAGCATCCGGCCCCGGCCGCCGCGGACCGCCCCACACCGCTCCTCGTCCTCGACGTCGTCGGCCTCACCCCCCGTCTCCTCGACCACATGCCCCACCTCAAGTCGCTCGGCCGGTCAGGCTCCCGCGCCGCGCTGGGCACCGTCCTGCCCGCCGTCACTTGCGCCGCCCAGTCCTCGTTCCTCACCGGCACCATGCCCTCCGAGCACGGCATCGTCGGCAACGGCTGGTACTTCCGCGAACTCGGCGACGTCCTCCTGTGGCGTCAGCACAACGGCCTCGTCGCCGGTGACAAACTCTGGGACGCCGCCCGCCGCGCCCACCCCGGCTACACCGTCGCCAACATCTGCTGGTGGTACGCCATGGGCGCCGACACCGACATCACCGTCACCCCCCGTCCGGTCTACTACGCCGACGGCCGCAAGGAACCCGACTGCTACACCAGGCCGGCCGCGCTGCACGACGAACTCACGGAAGAACTGGGCACGTTCCCCCTCTTCCACTTCTGGGGCCCCGGAGCGGACCTCGTCTCCAGCCGGTGGATCATCGACGCGACCCGCCACATCATCCGCACCCGGCACCCCGACCTGACGCTCTGCTACCTCCCTCACCTCGACTACGACCTGCAGCGCTTCGGCCCCGACGACCCGCGCTCCCTGAAGGCGGCCGCCGACCTGGACGCCGCCATGGCACCGCTCCTGGACGACGCCCGCGCCGAGGGCCGCACGGTCGTCGCACTGTCCGAGTACGGCATCACCCGGGTGAACCGCCCCGTCGACATCAACCGCGCCCTGCGCCGCGCCGGCCTGCTGGAAGTGCACACGCAGGACGGCATGGAGTACCTCGACCCGATGGCGTCCCGTGCCTTCGCGGTCGCCGACCACCAGATCGCCCACGTCTATGTGCGCCGCCCCGAGGACCTCGACGCCACCCGGGCCGCCCTCGACGGCCTGCCCGGCATCGAGCAACTCCTCGACGACGAGGGCAAGAAGGCCCACCACCTCGACCATCCGCGCGCCGGCGAACTCGTCGCCGTCGCGGAACCCGACGCCTGGTTCACGTACTACTACTGGCTCGACGACGCCCGCGCGCCCGACTTCGCGCAGCTCGTCGAGATCCACCGCAAACCCGGCTACGACCCGGTCGAGCTCTTCATGGATCCCCTCGACCCCTACGTCAAGGTCAAGGCGGCCACCGCGCTGGCGCGCAAGAAACTAGGCATGCGCTACCGCATGGCGGTCGTGCCCCTGGACCCTTCACCTATTCGCGGCAGCCACGGCCGCCTTCCGGCGAGCGACGACGACGGTCCGCTCCTCATCTGCTCCACCCCCCGCGCTGTCGGCGACCGCGTCGCGGCCACCGATGTGAAGTCACTGCTGCTCCGACTCGCCGGTCTCGACTGAAGCCTCAGCCCTCAGTCCCGACTGGTCACAAGTGAAGCACTCACCACTGACAACGCCCCGCGATCACGAGGAGTTCCACGCATGAGCCGCTTCTCCCAGCCCGACCCCGAGCTCACCCACCGCCTCAGCAGACGCGGCATGCTCGGCGTGGCCGCAGGCGCCACCGCCGCCGCCCTGCTCGGTGCCGCCGCCCCCGCGTCCGCCGCCACCGGCAACACCTCCGGAACCACCGGCACGGCCTCCGGCGCCAAGGGCCGCGGCCGCCCCGTCCTGCCGCCCGGCCGCCTCGGCATCCAGCTCTACAGCCTCCGCGACAAGGTCTCCACCCTCGGCTTCGGCCCCGTCTTCGCCGAACTGGAGAAGTACGGCTACGACGAGGTCGAGTTCGCCGGCTACACCCAGGGCTCGGCCGGCCCCATCACACTCGCCCAGCTCAAGCGGCTGGCCAGGAACCACGGCCTGAACCCCATCGGCAGCCACGTCGGCTACTACTCCGACGACCCGAACGCCTACACCTTCGCCCAGAACCTCACCAAGGTCCTCGACGACGCCCAGGCCCTCGGCCTCAAGCACATCGGCACGGCCGCCGGCCCGTTCCGCTACGGCTCCACCGTCGACGCCTGGAAGCGCGCCGCCGAGGACTTCAACACCTACGGCGCCGCGGCGAAGGCCCGGGGCATGAAGTTCTACCAGCACAACCACTCCGAGGAGTTCAGCTTCGCCACGGACAACCCGAAGGTCCGCCTCTACGACGTCCTGCTCAAGGAGACCGACCCGGACCTCGTCTACCTGGAGATGGACATCTACTGGGCGTACGTCGGCCAGTTCCGCTTCTCCAAGCGGCCCGACGGCACGCCCGCCCCGTTCGAACCGCTGAAGTACGTCCTCAGGCAGCCCGACCGCTACCCGCTGTTCCACGTCAAGGACGGCGAGAGCGACCCGTCGAACCCGTACGGCTACCGCATGACCGATGTCGGCGACGGCGACATCGACTACCAGCGGTTCATCTCCGCCGTGACCCGGCTGCGCGGCCACCGCATGGCCCACCACTGGCAGGCCGAGCACGACAACCCGGCCGAGTCCTTCACGTTCGCGCGGCGCTCCAGCGCGCACCTGCACTCGCTGCGGGAGAAGTGCTGACGCGGCAGGAACACGAGGAGGCCCCTCCCCGGCCGGGGAGGGGCCTCCTCATGCGTGGGACGGGTCAGCCGTCGCTTTCGCGGAGGGGACGGTGTGCGGCGCCGGACGGTGCGTGCGGGCTGCTTGCCGGGGACGGCTCCGGGGACATGTCAGGTCGTGTCCTCGCCGAGCGGTTGCGGGTTGGGAGCGATGCGGCCCTTTTCCTTGTCGCGTCCCGGCGGGGTCAGGAACAGGGCCACGCAGCCGGCGAAGAGGGAGATGGAGCCGGCCAGGATGAACGCACCCGAGTGTCCCCAGGCGCCGACGACCACGGCACCCATGCCCGCTCCCAGGCCGGAGACGAGTTTGGCGCTGTAGACCATGCCGTAGTTGGACGCGTTGTTGTTCTCACCGAAGTAGTCGGCGGTGAGCGCGGCGAACATGGGGAAGATGGCTCCGCCGCCGAAGCCGGAGATCGAGGAGAAGACCAGGAACAGCGGCAGGTTCTCGGCGTTCGCCGACCAGAGGATGCCGTACTGCGACAGCCCCAGGATGACGCACACCACGAGCAGGCACCGCTTGCGGCCGTAGAGGTCGGAGAGCCAGCCGATGACACCGCGGCCGGTGCCGTTGACGATGGCCTTCAGGGACATGGCCGTGGCGACGATCCCGCCGGCGAATCCGGCCTCCTCGCCGATCTCCACCTGGAATGCGATGCCGAAGATGTTCACACCGGACGTACAGGCCAGGCAGAACCACATCAGGGCCACCCGGCCGGTCTTCCACGCCTCCTTGGGGGAGTACTGGCGCACCGCCGGCGGGTTCATGCGCAGGGAGCGGGCCGCGCGCGGGTCCTTCGGCGGGTTGAGCGGGTCGATGTCGGAGGGCCACCAGTTCTTCGGCGGGTCCTTGAAGAAGTAGCCGGAGCACGCCACGATCCCGGCCAGGAACACGCCGACGGAGACCAGGACCCAGCGGAAGTTGGTGAGGTCCATGTAGCCGTTGAAGAGGAAGACGAAGGGCACCGAGCCGTAGGCGAAACCGCCGTTGACGAAGCCGGTCTTGCCCCCCTTGCGCTCCGGATACCACTTGCCGACCATGTTGACGCAGGTGGCGTACACCATGCCCGCGCCCATGCCGCTGAACATGCTGAAGCCGATGTAGGCGAAGACGACGTGCGGTGCGAAGGCCAGTGACAGGTAGCCCAGCAGCGTGCCCACCGCGCCGCACATCATCGCCCAGCGGGCCGGAAGCTTTCCGCTCTCACGCAGCTTGCCCGCGGGGAAGGCCACCGCGGCCTGGAAGAAGACCCACACGGTCATCATCCAGAAGATGTGCATGCTGTCCCACGCGTGTGCCGTGTGCAGGGTCTCCTCGGCGGACGCGAACGCGTACTCGGCGGAGGAGATGCCCATCATGCCGATCCAGGGCAGGATCACCATCCACTTGCGCTTGCGCCCCATGATGTCGATGTCGGTCTCACCGAGGCGGTAGACGCGTCCGTTCGCGTCGGTGACCTCCCGGTAGGGAACCGTGGTGGGCAGATCGGTCGTTGTCATGTCGTGTCGCACCCCTTGCGTCGAAAGATCTGGCCAGCGCCCCCTGTCCCATGCCTTTCGTGCGCGTGCGGGTCCCGGGGGGGGGGGCCCCCCCCCCCCCCCCCCCCCCCCCCCCGCCCACCCACAGATACCCCCCCCCCCCCCCCCCCCCCCCCCCCCCCCCGGCATCCC